>CAKZYD010000166.1 GCA_937884085.1 uncultured Sphingomonadales bacterium
AACACGTGCAGCTTGAGGTGCAGCGATGGCAGACATGGGGGCCTCTCAATAACTCCCGCATCAAATTAAGCTTGCAGCGCCTGAAAGGCAACGAGATTCAGACTTTTGTGATCACAATTCTGAGAGTAAACTAACTGGCCTTTGCTTCAATGACTGGATCATCGCCAACATTGAGTGTGTCCATTCCGATATGGATATCGGCTGCGATGGCGTTCACTAACGCCTCAGCATCTTTCGCTTCTAGAGCGGCTATGATTTCCTTGTGTTGATCATCAACCAAACAGTCTGTGCCGAGACGACCGACGATTTGCCGCATATGCGGGCCATATTGCAGCCATAGGCTTTCTACCAGCGAGATGATCACATGTGCGCCTGAGGCACGATACAGCGTGAAGTGAAATTCACTGTTTGTGCGCGCATACCCCGGCAAATCCCCCTGGCGGATAGCGTCATCAAGCTCAGCATCAACTTTCACAAGAACTTTAATGAGCTTGGCCAATTGCCGTGGCTGGGTTCCAATCGCCTCCAGCACCGCTTCCCCCAATTGCGGCTCCAGAGCCAGGCGCGCCCGCTGAATTTGTTTCAGCTTTTCTTCTGTCATGTTGGCGATCATGACGCGGCGCGTTTCCGTCATTTCAAGGGCGCCAACGGCGACAAGACGACGGATCGCTTCTCTTGCCGGCATCGCACTGACGTCAAATTGCGCGGCGAGCCGCCGGACAGAAATAGGCCGACCAGGGGCAAGTTGGCCGGAGATCAGAGCGTCGCGCAAGCGATCATAGACGTGCTCATGGATAACCTGACCGGACACCATATTGCCGGCGGACTGTTGGTATATCTCGCTGGGGGCTGGTGAAACCATAGTCTGGAGTGTCCTTATTTTCCTAACTATATCAAGTTTTGGACGATTCTAAAGCCCGACATGGAAAGTGTTTCATTTTTGGCGAAAGCCAAGTGCGACATGCAGACTCCGCAAGCTGAGTTCTAATTTCAGTTGTCCAAGTGCTTGGCTTGCACTATTTCGTGATCACAAGATTTTGCTATTTTTGTGTGCACTCAACTCAGATCGAGTGCAGCGTGGTAAATTGCAGCATGCATTTTAAGTTCAGCAGAGGATAATAGGATGACAATAGCCGGATCGGCCACCTCGCCACAGCATAATGTCGAGACAGGCAAGACCACCGCCTATTATCAAGCGCTGGACAACGCGCATCACCTGCATCCGTTCACAACCCACCACCAACTACGCGAGAAAAAACCCCGCGTGATTGAACGCGGCAAAGGCGTTTATTTGTGGGACACCGATGGCAATCGCATTTTGGACGGTATGGCTGGACTATGGTGCTCTCAACTGGGGTACGGCGTTGAAGAACTAGCGGATGTTGCCTCCGACGCCATCAAAAATCTGAGCTATTACAACACGTTCTTTCAAACCACCACACCTGCAGCGGCTGAACTGAGTGCGCTGATCGCTGAAAAGACGCCAGCAGGACTCGATCAGATTTTTTATGCAAGCTCAGGCTCGGAAGCCAATGACACCGCGATCAAGCTCATCTGGTACTATTGGAATTTGAAAGGCCAGCCGCAGCGCAAAAAGATCATCGCGCGCGAGCGGGCCTATCATGGTACCACAATCGGCGCGGCAAGCCTGACGGGGCTTCCCTTCATGCATCACATTTTTGATCTTCCGATCGACCAAGTTGCGCATATTGGCCCTACACCCCACTATTTCGAATATGCCCAAGACGGCGAAAGCGAAGAGGATTTTGCCAGCCGCTGCGCCCAAGCGCTGGAAGACAAAATCCTGGAGCTTGGCCCTGAAAATGTGGCCGCCTTTGTGGGCGAGCCAGTGATGGGCGCGGGCGGCCTAATGATACCGCCAAAGGGCTATTGGCAGAAAATCGAGGCCATTTGCCGCAAATATGGTGTGCTGCTGTGGTCTGACGAAGTGATTTGCGGCTTTGGCCGCACAGGCAACTGGTTTGGCTGCCAAACCTATGGCTTCACGCCTGATATCCTGACGATGGCCAAGGGCATTTCCAGTGGCTATATCCCGATGTCGGCATTAGCGCTGAATGAAGAGATTGCCACCACCATTGTCAATTCGGACGATGAAATGGCGCACGGCTTTACCTATTCCGGCCACCCCGTCGCCTCGGCCGTGGCGCTGCGCAATATTCAGCTGATTGAGGAAATGGGCCTGGTCGGAAAGCGCGGCGAAGAAACCGCTGCGTGCTTCCAAGAGCATCTGGCTAGCCTGGGCGAGCATCCCCTCATCGGGCAAACGCGCGGCATTGGCATGCTTGGCGCGATTGAGCTCGTTTCGGATAAAGAGACAAAAGAGCGCTTTCATCCCGAAGGCCATGCAGGCGGCACTTGCCGCGATAACTGCTTTGAAACCGGCGTCATCATGCGCGCTGTTGGCGATACGATGTTTTTATCTCCAGCGCTTGTCATTACGCCTGATGAAATTGCGGAAATGTTCGACCTTATTGGGACCGCACTCGATAAAACCCATGCCGCTTTAGTGGCCTAAACCATGGCGCAGCCAAACTATGACGCCATCATCATCGGTGCGGGTCACAATGGCCTAACCAACGCTGCCTTCTTGGCGAAGGCTGGGCTGGATGTTCTGGTCCTTGAAAAAAACGACCATATCGGCGGCGCCACGGTTTCACGGGAGCTGGAACCTGGCTGGTTTTATTCCAACTGCTCTTATGTGTGCAGCCTCTTCCGGCCGGAGATTTATCAAGCCCTGGACTTGGGGCGCCATGGCCTTGAAATCGTCCCACTGCAAGGCAGTGTGACCTTCAGCCAAAACGGCGATTATTTCGGCAGCTATCACCAAAGCGATATCAAGCGCCGCGAAATTGCCCGCCACAGCCAGCGCGATGCTGATGCCGCCATCCGCTTTGATGCGGACCTGATGAAATGGTGCCGCCTCATCCGTGGCATGCTGCTACGTACCCCGCCAGACCCTGGTTCTTTCAAGGCGCGCGATGCCTTTGAATTCGCCTTTCTGTTAAAGAAATTCTACGAGCTTTCCGAAGCCCAACTCTATGAATTCATTCGCTTTTTCACTATGTCTATTGCGGACTATTTGGCTGAATATTTCGAAAACGACCTCATCTTAGCCCACTTCTCGGGCGGCAGCATCATTGGCACCGGGCTTGGCGTATATTCGCCCGGTACGGCCTATGTTCTCCTCCACCATGCCATGGGCGATGTGGATGGCAATGTGGGCTCGTGGGGCTTTGCGCGCGGCGGCATGGGCTCTGTCGCTGCGGCCCTCGCCTCGGCTTTCCAATCGCTTGGCGGCACCCTTCAAGACAGCGCGACTGTTGCAAAAATCAATGTCAACGATGGCATCACCACTGGCGTCACCTTGACCAATGGGGATGTAATTGACGCCAAATGCGTGGTGTCAAACCTAGACGCCAAGCGCACCTTCCTCAATTTGATGGAAGAGAAGGACCTGCCACCCAAACTGGTGGAGCGAGCCAAGACTTTCAAAATTCGCGGCTCCTCCGGCAAGCTCAACATCGCCCTTGATGGCATGCCGGAGTTTCCGGCCCTGCCAAAGGGCTCGCCGCTGACGCTGGGGCATATGCATTTCAGCGACACCTTAGAACGCCTTGAACGGGCCTATGATGACTGGAAGGACGACCGCTGGTCTGAGGACCCTTATGTGGACCTCCTCGTCCCATCACAATACGACCCGACCGTTGCGCCGCCTGGCAAGCATATGATGAGCGTCTTCGTGCAATATTGCCCGGTCGAGCCGGACGGCGGCTGGACCAGCGAGAAGCGCGATGCGTTTGGCAAAACAGTCATCGACCAAATTGCCGACTACAGCCCCAATTTCAAAGACCTGTTGGTGCATACGGAAGTGCGCACGCCCAATGAGATTGAAAACGAAGTGGGCCTGACCGGCGGCAACATCTTTCAAGGCGAATTAACGCTCGACCAGCTGCTGTTTAACCGCCCCTTCCCTGGCTATGCGCAATATCGCGGGCCAGCGCAGGGCATGTATATGTGCGGCTCTTCCAATCACCCAGGCGGCGGCGTGATGGGGGCGCCCGGCGCCAATGCAGCGCGGGAAATCCTGCGTGATTTGAAAAAGCCGGATGTTACCCCGCAGGATTTCGGCGATGACTAAGGCCCGCTCAGCCATCATCATAGGCGGCGGCCATAATGGCTTGATTTGCGCCGCCTATTTGGCCCGCAAGGGCCTGAAAGTGGAGGTACTGGAGGCCCGTAACACCCTTGGCGGCGGCCTTGCACTGACCAGCAGTCACATGTCACTCCATGCCAGCATTTTGAAAGACTTAAAAATCAAGCTGACCTCTCAAGCGCCGGTGAAAACCATCGCTCTTGGCCCGGACGGTGAGCATTTATGCTTTAGCGGCAACACCGTTGATGGGCCGGAAGCGGCGCGTTATGCCGCCTTTCGCGAAGAGTATCTGGCCTATGCCAAGGCGCTTGGCCCGTTGATGCTCAACACACCGCCGCGCCTCAAAGACTTTGACCGCGCTGATGCCATGACCTTTGGCAAGCTTGGCTGGGCGCTGCGCTTTGGCCTTGGCGAAGAGGCTATGCGGGAATTCCTGCGGGTCGCAGGCATGAACGTCTATGACGTGCTTGAAGAGCGGTTTTCCGCCCCTCTTCTTAAAGGCGCTCTGGCCTATGACGCGATCATCGGCTGTCATGTGGGGCCGCGCACGCCCAACACGGTTTTGAACTTTCTGATGCGCTTGTTCCATGACAGTGGCCAGCAGCGCGTCTCTGCGGCAGCCACGACAAGCGCCCTGGAAGAGGCCGCTGGCAAGGCGGGCGTTACAATGAAATGCGGCGCCAAGGTGGCCTCCATCCTGGTTCAGAGTGACAAGGCTGTCGGCGTCACCTTGGATACAGGGGAAGCCCTGCGCGCGGATATCATTGTCTCCAACGCTGATGCCAAGACCACTTTCTTGGACCTGCTTGGCACCCGGCATTTGGACGCACTGTTCGCCCACCGCATCAGCAAACCCCGCACTGATGGGGACGTGGCACGGCTCAGGCTTAGCCTCAAAGCCCGCCCCACAGTCCCAGGCTTGCCGGATAGCGACCTCAGCCAGCGCCTGGTGATTGCGCCGGATATGCGCACCGTTGAGCGCGCCTTTAACGCCAGCAAATATGGCGAGTATTCCAAAGAGCCGGTAATGGACATGATGCTGGACGGCAGGACGCTGTCTATCAATGCAGCTTATGCGCCGCTCAAACTGAAAGAGGGCTGGGAGGCTGGCGCCGAGGGGTTCAAAGCCGCCGTCTTGACTGTGCTGGAGCGCTATGCGCCTGGCCTGTCAGCATCTGTTGAAACCGCGGAGCTGATGACGCCAGCAGACATGGCGGAGGCTTTCGGCAATGCAGGCGGCCACTGGCATCATGGCGAAATGGCCATCGACCAAGCTTTCATGATGCGCCCTGTGCATGGCACGGCCCAATATGAAACCCCGGTCGCAGGCCTTTATCTGTGCGGCGCAGCAGCCCATCCTGGCGGCGACATCACGGGGCTGCCGGGGCGCAATGCAGCGAAACGGATTTTGAGGACGGCCTGATGACACCCGCAGCATCGCCCATCGATTTTACCCGCACCCATGCGCCCTCGCCGTTCCACGCGCGCCTCCTGGACCATACAATCACGCAAAATTGGGCCACCTGGAATGGCTATCAAACCCCGCGTGTCGCGGACACCGTGGCCTCAGAATATTTTGCCATCCGCAGTGCTTGCTCGGTCATGGACTTAACGCCCATGGAGAAATATCGCATCACCGGGCCGGATGCTGGCGACTATCTCAACCGGCTGGTGACGCGGGACGTTACAAAACTAAAGCCAGGCCGGGTCGCCTATGCTGTCTGGTGCAATGACATGGGCCGTGTCATCGACGATGGCACCATCTTCCACCTATCCGAAGGCGTCTATCGCCTGTGCGCCCAGCATCATCAGCTCGACTGGCTGCTGCTCTCTTCCATTGGCTTTGATGTCACCATCACCAAGGAGACCCATGATGTCGCCGCCCTTGCAGTCCAGGGGCCAACCTCCTTTTCCGTTCTGTCTGCAGCTGGCATTCAAGGCCTGGACACTCTCAAGCCCTTCGGCATCACCAGCGTGGATGTGGCAGGCATCCCGGTCACCGTCTCGCGCACCGGCTTCACGGGTGATTTGGGCTATGAACTCTGGATGGACCCAGAGCATGCGCTCGACATTTGGGATATCATTTTCAATGTGAAATTCGAACGCGGGCTCTATGACATCCGCGTTATCGGGCTCGACGCGCTTGAAATGGTGCGCATTGAAGCGGGCTTTATCATGCCCGGCTTTGATTTCAATACGGCGGACACTGCTGTGCGCGCCGACTTTGACCGCTCGCCTTATGAGCTGGGCCTCGGCTGGCTCGTTGACCTCAAAAAGCCGCACTATACTGGCAAGCGCGCCTTGGTGGCAGAGCATGCCCGCCCCGCCAAAAGCCGCCTTATTAAGCTCATATTAGACGGCAATAAAGTGCCCAGCGGCTCCTTCCTATTCGACCGGGAGGGCGGGGAGAATGTCGGCGCGGTCATGGCGCAAACCTGGTCTCCCATCTTAAAGCGGGCCTTGGCACTGGGCGATATAACCTTAAGAAAAGGCCAAGTGCCGAGCGAGCTATGGGCGGAAATCTATTACCAAAAAGAACTCAAATGGAAGCTGCATTGGGCCAAGGGGACTGTCACTGACAAACCCTTTTGGAGCCACCCGCGCCGCAGCGCCACACCCCCCCACTCCACATAAAGCGAGCGCAGCATGACACTCAGCGACAAACGCCTGGGGATGGACCGTAATATCAGCCGCCGCGATATGCTGCATGGCGGCGCAGCGGCCTTGGTGGGCCTGGCAACGCTGCCTGCGTTTGCAAAAACCAAGGCGTCTTACCCACCAGCGCTCATGGGCCTGCGCGGCAATCACCCCGGCTCCTTTGTCATTGCGCACAAGCTGGGCCGAGAAGGCGTCACAGCCTGGGGCGACGTGACGCCTGCACAAGACGCGCCTTATGACCTCATCATCGTCGGGGCTGGCATCAGCGGGCTCGCGGCAGCCTGGTTTTATGCCAAGGACAATCCAGGCGCGCGCATCCTGATTTTGGACAATCACGACGATTTTGGCGGGCATGCGCGGCGCAACGAATTCATGGTCGATGGTACAAAACTTATCGGCTATGGCGGCAGCCAAACCCTGCAAGAACCCTCCCTCTACAGCAAACCGGCCAAGCGGCGGTTGAAAGGCATCGGCGTTAAGCTGAGGCGCTTTGAGAGCGCCTATGACCAAGGCTTTTACGCCCGTCATGGCCTGCGCCCTGGGCTTTATTTTGACAAAGCGCTATGGGGCGAGCGCCAGATGGTGGCCTATAATCTTGGCAATTTTGATGACTATTTGCCGCTTGCACCGTCCGATGTCGGGCCACACGCCGCAGCCTATCAAATGCCGATTTCTGAGCCAGCCAAAGCGCAAATGGCCCGCCTCTTGACGCTCACGGAAGACCAAATGCCGGATTATAAGGGCTATGAGAAGCTGGATCGCCTTTACAGCATCAGCTACCGCGCCTTCCTGGAAGAGCATGTGGGCATTACCGAACCAGACGTGTTTGACGTGCTGCAAGACCTGGCCGCGGACTCTGGCGTCGGCATTGAAGCCGTCACAGCCTTTAGCGCGCTGTCTTATGGCGGATTGCCAGGGTGGGCAGCGGCAGGGCTGCCTGAGCAGGAGCCTGGCGAACCGTACATCCACCATTTTCCCGATGGGAATTCGAGCATCGCGCGGCTTATCATTCGGGACCTCATCCCCGCAGTAGCGCCGAAGGGCAAAGCTGAAGACCTTGTCACATCAAGCTTTGAGTATTCGCAGCTGGATGCGCCCGATGCGCCGATCAAGGTTCGGCTGAGCAGCACGGCTGTGAATGTGACCAACACCAGCAGCGGGGTTGCCGTGACCTATGTGAAAGATGGTCAGGCCATGCGCGTGACAGGCTCGAACTGCATCCTCGCCTGCAACCACAGCATCATTCCCTATCTGTGCCCAGAGATGCCGGAAGACCAGCGCGAGGCCTTAGCGTTTCCGGAAAAGACGCCAATCCTTTACACCACAGTCGCCATCCGCTATTGGCAGGCTTGGAAGACCCTCGGCATTGGCGCGGTCTATGCACCAGGCAGCTTTTATGTGCATGCCAAGCTGGACTTTCAGGTCAGCATGGGCGGCTATGACTACCCTGATGACCCATCAAAGCCCGTCCTCGTCCATATGGAACGCTTCCCGCATGTGAATAATGAGGGGCTCACCAAGCGCGAACAATCACAAGCCGGACGCTATGAGATGCTCAGCACCACCTTTGAAGACATTGAGCGCGAAACCCGGCAACAGCTGGCGGGGATGCTTGGCCCGGGCGGCTTTGACCCCGCGCGCGATATCGCTGGCATCACCGCCAACCGCTGGGCGCACGGCTATGCCTATTCCTATTCCGACCTTTTCGACGAGACCTACGAAGATTGGGATGACCCGCGCATGCCCCACATGCGGGCGAAGAAGCCCTTTGGGAACATAACGATTGCCAACTCCGACAGCGCGGCCATCGCGCTGCTCGATAGAGCCGTGGATGAAGGCTATCGAGCCGTTCAGGAGTTAGCGCAATCTTAGACAGTTGCGCGTCAGGCGACAGCTTTCAACGCTGCCCGCACCGCCTCAACCGCCTGGTCAATCTCATCTTTGCTGAAGGTCAAGATGGGCGCGATGGCCAGGTCATCGCCGTTATTACGAATGTAAACCCCGTTCTTGTAGGCATGCTTAAACACATCCGTCGTGCGGTCAGCGGGCATGCCGCGGTTTTCAATAGTGATGCCCGCCGCGAGACCAATATTGCGGATATCTTTGACGTGCGGTTCGCCTTTCAGGCTATGCACCGCTTCTTCAAAATGGCCCATGGTGCTTTGCACATGCTCATAGACGCCTTCGGTCTGGTAAACCTCCTGCGCTGCAAGGGCAGCAGCCGCGGCGAGGGGGTGGCCGGAATAGGTATAGCCATGGAAAAACTCCACGCCTGCCTTTGAGCCATGCATGAAGGCGTCGAAAATTTCGTCGCGGATGATGGCAGCGCCCATGGGAACGGTTGCATTGTTGATACCTTTGGCAACGGTGACAATATCGGGCACAACGCCGATAGAGCCGCAGAAATTGGGATGCCCAACACGGCCAAAGGCGGCGATGACTTCATCGACGATGAGCAGTATGCCGTGCTTTTGGGTCACCTCGCGCAGCCGCTCCATATAGCCTACCGGCGGGATGTAAACGCCGCCCGAACCAGCGAAGGGCTCGACCATGACCGCTGCAATGGTGGATGGGTCATGCAGGGTAATCATGGTTTCCAGCTCCTGCATATAAGGCTCTGGATCGATGGTGGGCATGCCGCGTGTGAAGGCTTGGGTATGCGGGTCGTAGGGAAAGCTCAAATGGTCTGTGCCAGGCAGCAGGCTGCCGAAGAATTTGCGGTTATTGACCATCCCGCCGACGCTAATACCGCCAAAGCCGACGCCATGGTAACCACGCACCCGTCCGATTAGTCTGGTGCGCGTGCCTTCCCCGCGCATGCGGTGATAGGCGATGGCCAGTTTAAGCGCCGTATCCCCCGCTTCGGACCCGGAATTGACAAAAAACACGTGATTGAGGTCGCCCGGAAACTGGTCTGCGACCACGTGGGAAAGTTCAATGATCGATGGGTGCGCGAAATTGAAGGACGGAGCGTAGTCCATGACATCAACTTGCTGCTTCATTGCCTCCACGATTTTGGGGTGCTTATGGCCGAGGTTCGAACACCATAGCCCAGAAAACGCATCAAGAATCTGCCGCCCATCGCTGGTCGTATAATAGTGTCCATCAGCGCTTTCGATGACACGTGGATCAGCGCGGAAGGCTTTATTCGGCGTGAAGGGAAGCCAATACGGGTCGATCCAATCATTCTGCCCGTCGATTTTATCCTGGACCGTCATAGCTGAATCAACCTGAAAATATTTGTGATCACATTTTTTGAGCTATATGTTGCGACACTGTGCTTGATCAAGTCTTGTTGTGGCCGCAGCAGCGCTTCCGGTCCATATAGCTGAAAACATCTCGTCCGCCAGAGAATATTGCAGGGAAAATAGCGCATGTCGCCATATATGTTTTTAGCAATCGCCATTGTGGCTGAAGTGATTGCGACATGCTCTCTAAAGCTATCGATCGGCTTTACGAAAATTCTGCCCTCGACTTTCGTTGTGCTTGGCTATGGGTGTTCCTTTTACGCGCTGTCCCAAAGCCTAAAATCGCTGCAAGTGGGCTTCACCTACCCGGTCTGGTGCGGCGTCGGCATCATCCTTGTTGCGCTGATAGGGGTTTTATTCATGGGCGAGCGCGTCGATTGGCCGGGGGTGGCTGGTATGTCGCTCATCATTGCCGGCGTGGTGGTAATGAGCGTGTATTCGAAAATGGGAGGCGCAGCATAGATGGCGCACTATGATGCAATCGTCATCGGAGGCGGCCACAACGGTCTGACAGCGGCCAACTATCTGGCTATGGGCGGACTGAAGGTCTGCGTACTTGAGCGACGCCATGTCGTCGGCGGCGCAGCGGTCAGCGAGGAGTTCTCGCCTGGCTATCGAAACTCAATCGCCTCCTATGTGGTCTCGCTCCTCAGGCCAGAAGTGGTCGACGAGCTTGAGCTGCGCAAATATGGCTATGACGCCATCCGCCTCAGCAACGCCTTCTATCCCGATTCCAAAGGTGACTATCTGCTGCTGACGGATGATGAAGCTCATAATCGCCAGCAATATGGCAAATTCTCTGACACCGATCATGAGGCGCTCAAACGCTTTTATGAGTTCGTCGACCAAGTGGGTGATATCGTTGCCAAACAATGGCTGAAAGAGCCACCAAAATTGGGCAAGCAGAGCTTTGGGGATTTAGCCAATTTAGGCCGGCTTGGGCTGGACCTCTATAAGATGGATGAAGATACGCGCCACCGCATGGTGCAACTCCTCATCGGCGCACCCTCCACGATGATAAACCGTTGGTTTGAGTCAGAGAAAATCAAAGCAATGGTGGCAGCCTCCATCACGCCTGCTAACTATGCCTCTCTCAACCAGCCAGGCGCGGCCATGGCCATGCTGCACCATGCCGTGGGCGGGCTTGATGGCAAGAAAGGCGCCTGGGGCCTGGTGAAAGGCGGGATGGGCACGATCACACAAGCCATGGCAAAATCAGCGCAGGCCAAAGGCACTGAAATTCGCACAAACGCTGCTGTTGAGCGCATTCTCGTTGAGAATGGCAAAGCGTGCGGCGTGAGCCTGGAAGGCGGAGAAGAGCTGCGCGCGACCACCATTGCATCCAATGCTGACCCTCACCGCACTTTTATCAAGATGCTGGGAGAGGACTATCTCGACCCAGGCTTTGCTGCGGATATTAAGGCCATCCGGATGGAATCCGCCTCGCTGCGCATGAACCTGGCTCTATCCGGCCTGCCGGACTTTGCCTGTTACCCGTCAGATGGTGTTGGCGACCATCACCGCGCCAGCATCATGTTCATTGAAAGCGCGCAGCATATTGAGGATGCCTACCTTTCCGCCCGGGCTGGCATGCCAGCCGACCCACCCTTCATTGACGCTATTATACCCAGCGTCTTGGACGACACCCTGACCGATGAGCCCGGTCATCATGTGATGAGCCTCTTATGCAAATACATGCCCTATGACCTGGCCGATGGGCAGGATTGGCACAGCATCAAACCCAGCGTCTCCGAGAAAATTTTGGACTATTTGAGCGGCATGATCCCCAACCTGCGCGACATCTTGGTGGGCTATCAGTGCCTCAGCCCGCTGGATTTAGAACGTACCTTTGGCCTCACGCGCGGCGATATCTGTCACGGGCGTCTGGAGCCAGATCAGCTGTTCAGCATGCGGCCTCACCCCGATGCAGCCCAGTATGGATGCCCCATGCCAGGGCTTTACCTGTGCGGATCAGGCGCGCATCCCGGCGGCGGCGTCACTGGCGCGCCAGGACGAAATGCTGCAAAACGCATTCTAAAAGATTTGAAGCGTTGATTTTTGACCTATTTCAGTCGATACCGTGCGCAAATTTGTGATCACGATTTTGAGTGACTAGAGTGTAAGGCTTAGCCGCCGAGGACATATGACGGATCAAGCAAAGCTGATGGAGGAAGTTGAGCAGATGCTCAGCCTTGGCCACGACTATGTCGAAGTGGTTGCAACGGACTTTTCCGGCAACCTTTTTGGAAAGCGCTACCCAGCCCATCATCTGGTTGAGTTCGCCAAATACGGCCTCTCCCTCCCCCGGGCAAATTTCGTGCTCACCAAGGTTGCCGGCGATATCTCTGAACATACAGGCATGGGCTATGAAGATGGTGACCCCGATATTGCCATGGGCCTCGTGCCTGGCGGCATGGGCGTGATTGGCTGGGGGGACCGCCCGCGCATTCAGGCGCTGATCACTAGCACCGCTGAAGAAGATATTCCCGACCCAAGGCGCATCTTAAAGCGAGTGCTCAACAAATTTGAGTCTTTGAATTTAAAGCCAGTCGTTGCTTTTGAGCTAGAATTCACGGTGTTTGACGCGGAAAGAACAGCCGATGGCGGCTTAAAAGACGTCGTCAACCCGTTGACCAAGGCAAGCGATAGACAAGGCATGTTGAGCGTCGATAGGATTGATGGCTTTGAAGACTTTGTTCACGAGATTTTAGAAAACTGCGCCAGCCAAGGCATTGATACGTCTGCCATCTGTTCAGAGTTTGCCCCCGGCCAGTTTGAAATCAACTTCACCCATTATGACGACCCACTCAAAGCAGCCGACCTGGCCCAGCTCTATAAGCGGACAGTCCAAGCGGTTGGTCGCAAACACGGGCTAATTGCGACTTTTATGGCAAAGCCCACGCTTGGCCAAGCTGGCAATGGCCAGCACATGCATGTCAGCTTGGTGGACGAAACCGGCAAAAACATCTTTGACGGCGGTAATCAACCGACCGAGACGCTCATGCATGCCATTGGCGGCCTGCAAATCGGGGCGAAGGAGGCCATGCTGTATTGGGCGCCAAGCGTGAATTCCTATCGCCGCTTTGCCCATGCCAGCTGCGTGCCCACCGGCCCCACATGGGCCTTTGATCACCGCCATGTGGCTTTCCGCATTCCGCCAGCGACTGGCAATGCCTGGCGCATAGAAAACCGCATCGCAGGCGCCGATGCCAATTGCTACCTCACCATGGCTGCAACCCTGGCCTCAATGCTTGTCGGCATTGAGGAAAAGATAGCGCCCAGCGAAGAAACCAAAGGCGCGCCAGATATGGATTATGACAGCCTGCCACTAACCATCCATGACGCCATTGAGGCAACGCGTAGCGGCAATGTCATCAAGCCTATTTTGGGCGACGATTTCACCAAATTATATGTCAGCCACCGGGTCGGCGAACTCGAAGCATTCGACCACTGGATCAGCCCACGAGAGCTTGATTGGTATTTATGACGCCCACGGTTTGGGGAGGCCCAGGCGCGCCAAGACTAGAAAGGGATGCACATGCTAGACGCAAATGCACGCGAACATACCAATTCCTATTACGCTGCTTCCCAGCGCGATAAGGAACCGTTTGCGACCCTGACTGACGATATGTCTGCCGACGTGTGTATCGTCGGCGGCGGCCTGTCCGGCGTTTCAACCGCTGTTGAGCTGGCCGAGCGCGGTCATGACGTGGTGCTATTAGAAGCCAACCGCATTGGGTGGGGCGCGTCCGGCCGTAATGGCGGCCAAGTCATCGGCGGCTATGGGACACGGCTGACCGACAATCCCGAAGCGACCAACAAGCAGCTGGGCACTGGCTCTGCCGAAAAGCTCATCGACATGGCCACCGAATGCGTCGACATCATCCGCGAGCGCACCGAAAAATATAATATTGAATGCGACCTCAAATGGGGTTTCCTCAATGTAGCTTTAAAGCCGCGCGAGATGAATGACCTGGAAGACTGGATGGAGGAGCTGGAAGCGCAAGGCTATCCCCATGAAACCAAAATGGTCTCTAAAGAGGAGCTGCGCGACTATCTTGGCACGGATCGCTATCTCGGCGGTCAAGTGGATATGGGCTGGGGCCATTGCCAAGTCCTGGACCTCGCCAAAGGCGAAGCGCGCGCGGCGGAAAGCCTGGGCGCAAAGATTTTCGAACAAAGCCTGGTCACAGAGATTGAGCCAGGCGAAGAGGTTGTCGTCAAAACCGACAAAGCGAAGGTTAAGGCCAACACGGTTGTCCTTTGTGGCAATGCCTATTTGGCGCAAATGGCGCCGAAAGTTGCCGGCAAACTGAGCAAATATGTGTTGCCTGCCACCAGCTATATTATCGCAACTGAGCCGCTCAGCGACAACCTCGCGAAGGATGTGATGCCGAGGAATTATGCCGTGTGCGATCAACGCACGGCTTTGGACTATTACCGCCTGAGCGCCGACAATCGCATGCTTTTCGGCGGCGTCTCCAACTATAGCGCCACAGCGCCGCTCTCCATTACACGCACGTTGCGCAGCAAAATGTTAAAGGTCTTTCCGCAGCT
Organism: uncultured Sphingomonadales bacterium; assembly: GCA_937884085.1. GTDB lineage: Bacteria > Pseudomonadota > Alphaproteobacteria > Sphingomonadales > CAKZYD01 > CAKZYD01. The sequence continues at coordinate 14,638 of CAKZYD010000166.1, forward strand.
GAAGGACGTTGAGATTGACCACTATTGGGGCGGCCGGATGGGCATCGGCATCAACCGCATCCCCCAGCTTGGGCAACTGCATAAGAACGTCTATTATGCGCAGGCCTATGGCGGGCACGGGGTTGCACCGACCCATATGTCAGGACGCCTGATTGCCGAGGCAATCTCCGGCGACCATAGCCGCTTTGACATCATGGCCAGCGTGACGCATATGCCCTTCCCAGGTTTTGGTATCTTGAGGCAGTCCATGTTTGCGGCGGGCATGTCATTCTACAAATTAAAAGACGCGCTAGCCTAAACGCGCGGCAACACCACAGAAAATTTTGGCGGAAAATTGGGGGCGTGTATCATGACGACTGAAGTTCGCTTTATCTTAAAAGTCACCTGTGAAGACCAGCCGGGGATTGTGTCTGCGGTTGCACGCACAATTGCCGAAAATGGCGGCAACATCCTAGAGTGTCAGCAGTTTGACGATGCGGAAACCGGCGCCTTTTTAATGCGCCTTCTGTTTTCTACAGATGCCAAAGAGCGAATTGAGTTCGAGCTCAAACCGACAATTGAACGCTTCACCATGAAGGCGGAAATCGTGCCGGAAGCGCAGAAAGGGCGCGTCCTCATCATGGTTTCCAAGATGGACCACTGCATGAACGACCTGCTTTATCGCTGGCGCAAGGGCGATCTGAATATGGACCTGGCCGGCATTTTTTCAAACCATGAGACCTATCGCGCGCAAGTCGAACAAGCTGGCCTGCCCTTTACCTATATTCCCGTTACCAAAGACACCAAGCCAGAAGCGGAAGCGAAGCTGCTCGATTTTATCAGTGAACAGAAGGCCGACCTAGTCGTGCTGGCCCGCTACATGCAGATCCTGACCGACGACACCTCAAAGCGCCTTTTTGGGAAGGTCATTAACATCCACCACAGTTTCCTACCCAGCTTCAAGGGCGCAAAGGCCTATCACCAAGCCCATGCGCGCGGTGTGAAACTCATTGGCGCAACAGCGCATTATGTGACGGCGGATCTCGATGAAGGGCCAATCATTGAGCAGGAAGTCGACCGCGTAAAACACTCCGACAGCGCTGAAGAGCATGTGAGGATAGGCCGCGATGTGGAGTGCCGCGTGCTGTCACGGGCTGTGCGGTGGCATCTTGAGCACCGTGTTTTCTTAAACGGCAGCAAGACAGTTGTCTTTACGTAGCAGACATTCGCAGACTGCTTCAAAAGCGCCCGCTAGAACTGTTTATAGAGCCCCAAGCGGATTTCTCTCGGTCTGACTGTGAAGGAACGCCCATCGGAGAAGCGCGGCCAAATGTAGGTAATAGCCCGCTCATCCCAAACATTATTGACAGAGAGCCAGACTTCCCAATCTCCAGGTGATCGAACCCCGAAGGAAACATCGCCAATCTGATAAGCCGGTTGCTCTTGGACCGGTGTTTGGTTTGCTGCGAACAAAACTACCGATGCCGGGATCCCGTTTACCGAGTTCCCCGTATGGCTTGCATCGAAACGGAAATAGGCCTCCAGTTCGTCCTTCCATGGCAGCGGCGTCGTGTACTGCATACTTGCACTCAATTGCCAATTTGGCGTCGCTGGCAAATCATCCCCGGCTTCACCAGATGTATCTCCTGTTGGAAAGACGACTGGCCCATCAATTGTCGCGGAGAGGTAGGTAAACGCTGTTGTAAATTCAAGCTTTTCGGTTGCCTGAAAGGCAAACTGCCCTTCAATGCCGTCATTTGATGCATTGGCAACGTTTACGTCGGCCGTAGTTGGAAAGCCGTTGGACAGGAACACCCCAGACTGAAGCTGAAAGTCCTTCCAGTTCATCATGAAACCAGTCAAGTTCGCGATCAATCGTCCGTCCAGCCATGATGACTTCACACCGATTTCATAATTGGTGAGAACATCGCTCTGGAATGTCTCCGGCAATTCGGCCCGTGCAATTGGAGTACGAAGTACGTTGACACCACCGATCCGCGCGCCCTGCGAGAAGGTAAAATACATCAGCAGGTCATCATTCGGCTCGTAGGTCAGGTTGACCCGCGGGTTAAAGTCTTTGGTGTTGGTAGTATTATCAAAGTCTTCTTGCTGGGCTGACCCAACGAAGTTGGTCAAGGTCGCAATTTGGAAATCCGTTGAGAACCAACGACCACCCGCTGAAATCGTCAACTGATCCGTGATCTCAAAGCTGACTTCACCAAACACAGCAATAGACTCTAAATCTCCCTCATAGCCATTCACATCGCTTCCGAGCTGTTGATCGACGCCGAACAAAGCATCCGGCGTGAAGCCTTGGTCGAACCAGATATTTGAAGGTTCGGTGCCATAATAGGCGAAGACAGTGCCGCCGCCGCCGAATTGTGCGAAGTCATCGACGCGGGAGATGTAATCCCAGTCGTTATTGGTGCGTTCATAGAAGGCACCAACGAGCCAGCTAAAGCGGCCACCATCGTCGTTCGACGTAAGGCGGATTTCTTGAACATAAGACCTTACGCGCTGGTCGAGCTGCAGTTGGCCCGTGGGGTTTGGACCAAAGTCATTGTAGTTTACAAAACAGAAGTCATAGTCATAATACGAGACAAAGCAGTCGCTACTAAAGCTGGCTGAACCAAGATAATACTCATTTCGAGCCAAGCCAGCATCCCTATAGGCTGTCATATAAGCCGTTGAATCTACGTCATAATCAATGTTCCGGCTGTGATATCCGCCAGCCATCGTGAGGGTAGCAAATCCAAGGTCACCCTCAATCGTAAGCGCGGCATTATACCAATCGTCCTCGCGCTTCTCGTCTTTAAACTTGATAGTGTCCAAGTCACCAGCAGCGGGATTGAAGTCAAACAAACCGTCCAGAGTAGCGCTCTGATAAATGAGGCCAGCTTCAATTGACCAATTTTCATTCGGCTCATAGCGGACGATCGCACGGGCGCCATAAACGTCATAGTCATTGATGTCGTCCTCAACGAATTCCGCATTGTCGCGGTCACCGCTGAACTCAGAGTAAAAGGAGGTCGTGCCTAATACATTGTCAATAAAGCCGCCTTCAGCATCGTAGAAACCGACCAAGCGGACGGCCAGTTTGTCTTCCACAATCGGAACGTTGATTGCGCCGCTGATGCTGTAGCTGGCTTCGCCATCCTTGGTGTCACCGATACCGGCCTCAATCCAGCCTTCTAACGCCTCAGTGTTGGGTTTAGCGGTGACAATCTTCAACGTTCCTGACTGAGAGCCTGCTCCATAAACAGTCGGCTGAGGACCAGACAACGCCTCCAAGCGTTCAATATCGATCAGACGGACATCAGGATTTTGCCCGTCCCGCGTGATCGGAATCTCATCAAGATAGAGAATGGAAGAACTGATCGTGTCAAAGCCGGTAGGTTGGGCCAGCGCACCCCGGAAAGCAATGGTGGTTGCGCCTGGTGACGACGTTCCAAAAGATACGCTGGTCAGTTCACGCGCATAGTCTTCAAAGTCGCGCAGACCTTTTTCTCGCAGTGGCTGCGTGTCGAACGCCTGAATAGCCAGCGGAACATCTTGGATGGACTGGGCCCGTTTCCGCGCGGTGACGACCATCTCTTCAACAACGGTTTCTTCCGCCTGATCCTGTGCCTGCGCCTTAAAGGGGACAGCAGCGACAGCGCTAATGCCAAGCCATGATGCACTGAAATACAGAGCAGACTTCATTGAATCATTCATATTTTTTTCCCTGAACCGAGCTTGCCGCACACGGATCGAGGAGCCCTCCACTCCTACCACTATCTCATTATGTTTTTGTGATCACAAAAATCCAGTCTTTATCTGCTACGGAGGCGAAATTTTTCTCTCAGGTTGAATTTTGGACGCTTATCTGCTGCCTTTTTACAACAGCGCGCCCCAATATATGGGGCTTTACCAGCTACCAGGGTCGGCGCTAACATTGGTGCTAGCAACTAGCCAACAAGTTGGAATCACATTAGGAATCAAGCAATGGACATCGATGTCCCAGTAAGAGATCTAGGCGAAATTGACACCGCCGCTCTATGTGAACGCGTTCTTGGGCTGGAACAGGATGTCTGGCACGAAGATGAAATCAGACAAAAACTCTTCCGAGACGTGCACTATGATACAGAATCAATTATCTTAATTTTCTGCGATCACGATAATTGGCCAAACATTGATTTGATCAAAGGCAAAGGATGGGACCGACTCGCCGATGTTGCGCTCCCTATCATGCACGACATCATTGCCAAGCATTATCCAAAGGGCGGCACGATCATTCGCGCGATGGCAGCAAAACTAAAAGCAGGTGCCCATATCGATTCCCACACGGACCGACATGAATCCTTCCATCACGGACACCGAATCCATATTCCTATAGCCACCAACAAACAGGTCCGCTTTATGATTGAAGGGCGCCCCTATAAGTTTGACGTTGGCAAAGCCTATGAAATTAACAACCAAAAGCGTCATGGCGTGATGAATCGCGGCAAAGAAGACCGCATCCACTTTATCTTTGATTATGTACCGAGCAAGACGCTTCAGTGACGTGCCTCATTGCCACTTCTGTCGTACGCGGCAGCAATCAAGGCGACAGCCATGGTGGAATTTATCTCGTCAACTTAGAGACGGATGAGATTCTGCAGCCAGTCGATTGGAACACGATTGGTATCGATTGGCAGGGCCGTGGATGGGATCGCGGCCTGCGCGGCATTGCTTTTCACGATGATCATATCTTTGTGGCAGCCAGCGACGAGCTGTTTCTCTTTAACCAAGACTTTCAAGTCATCGACTCCTTCAAAAGCCCCTATCTCAAACATTGTCACGAGATGAGCTTGTTCGGAAACCACCTGTTCATCACGTCCACCGGCTTTGATAGTGTCATTGGCTTCAACATAGAAAAGAGGGCGTTTGATTGGGCGCTCGAGGTCACCACCGATGGGATGCGCTTTAGCGGTCGGCGCTATGATCCGATGGGGGATGATGGCCCAATACAAGTCAACAAGCTGCATCTCAATTCAGTTTTTTGCGACAAGCATGGTATGTTTATCTCCGGCCTTCGCACCGGCAACTTGCTTACCTTCAACGGCAAGGCCATCGGCGCCTATACGACGCTGCCAGAGGGCATCCACAATGCGCGCCCGTTTAAAGACGGCATCCTGTTCAATGACACCCGCTCTGATGTGCTGCGCTATGAAGCGCCGGAAGAGCGCGCAGCCTACCGCGTTGTTCGATACCCCGACCACAAGCTAGAAAATCGCAAGCTGGATGATAGCCGAATAGCGCGGCAGGGCTTTGGCCGCGGATTATGCGTCATAGATGAGTACCTCATCGCTGGTGGCTCATCGCCATCAACCATCACGCTCTACGACCTGCGGCAGGACAAGCCGATCAAAATCGTGAACATATCCATGGATATACGCAACGCCATTCACGGGCTGGAAGTGTGGCCCTATGCGTGGCCAGCGCACCGCGTTTAAGTATCCAATAGGAGGTCTGGCCGGTCTTGTTCCGGCAAGTCCATCAAGACCGGCTCTAGATACTCGATCAGCTCACTCAGATGCTCTTCATAATGCCGCCAAAGGTTGACCGAGCCGGAGTAAATGGGCTGGCGCACCTGCTCTGAACTTGCTGTCTTGACGGCGCGCTTTGTCTCATAAAACCGAAGCATCGCGTCTTGCCATTCTAGTCCGCAATGCCTTGCAATGCGGCGGGCCTGCCCCCCGATATCTGCAACCACCTCTTCATAGTTCACCCGCAAGACTTTGCCTGGCAAAACCGCGTCCCAGTGTTTCATGATGCGCACATATTGGCTATAATAATGAGCCAGATCGTACATGTCGTAGGTGAAAGTCTGGCCGCGCGCGAAGAGCTGCTTAAAGCCGCCCAAGCAGCTGTCTAGCGGATGCCGTCTTGCGTCGATGACCTTCGCATTTGGCAAGATAGCATGGAGAAAGCCAATGCCAATGAAGTTGTTGGGTAGCTTATCAGTGAAGTGGCGCGCGCCGGTGCGATGCGGCTTGGTGAGCTGCAGATACTCCTCACCAAGACTGCGCAGGTGATGCGCCTTCTGCTCCAAAACCGACTGCGGATATTTAATCCCATCCATGCGTTTAACGCCAGTATCCGTCGCTATCCGCAAGAGATAATGGAGTTCAGCCGTGCCTTCGACGTCGGAATGGCTGGCTAGAATCTGCTCTAGAAGTGTCGATCCAGACCGCGGCAAACCGACGATAAAAATAGGCGCATCATCTGGGCAGCCCTGTCCTGCACGCTCGGCAAAGAAATCAGTCGTGAAGACATCCATGAGCCGCTCGACCTGGGCCTCGAGGTCAATAGGGTCGTAGGCAACCTTAAGCCGTTTCTTGGAGTTGCCGGACGCGTAATACTCAAAGGCCTTTGAATAGTCTTTGCGATCTTCAAACGCTTTCCCCAGGGCGAAGTTGAACGAAATAGCAGCGTCCTCATCCTCAGGCGTGTCGCCCAATCCATCGATTTGCGCTTGCATCTCGGCCACATCGGCATCGTCAAATCGATACGTCTTCAGGTTTGCAAGGCTCCAGTAGACTTCACCAAAGTCAGGCTTAGCTTCAGCGCAGCGCCGATAGGCATCAATCGCCTCCTCTTGCTGACCAATAGTCTTTAGGGCATGGCCCATCACGAGCAGGGAAGGGAAATGCTTCGGGTCGACCTCTAGCGCTTGCTTAAGCCAACCCACCGCATCTTCCATACGGCCTTCATTCAAACAATTTGAGCCAAGTTTTTCGAGTGTGTGTACATTACGAGGACGCAGTTTCAAAGCACGCGTGAAGGCTATCTCGGCTTTCTCAAATTTCTGCTGTTCATTGAGCGAGGCTCCCAAATTGACCCACGCCGTCCAGAAATCGGGCGCCAATTCCGTCGCCCGCCGGAAATAGGCCTCTGCGTCGTGGAAGCGTTCCTGCTTGGATTGCAGCACGCCCATCATCCGCAAGGCATCAACATGGTCAGGGTTGCGGCGCAAGATATCCCGATAAATCGCCCCTGCCTCTTTGAATTTATTTTTCCGGCCCAAGTCCATGGCTTCGACCAAGACGGCCCGCTCAGGATCTCTATCAAAAGACTTTTGGAAAACTGCGTCGGCTTCTTCACCTTTACCGGTCAAAGAAAGGATTTCAGCCAGCCGGATTTGCGCGCTATGTAAACCGGGATTATGCTTCAGCGCGGTCTGCAACGCCTCAACGGATTTATCGATATTGCCAGCGACCAAATGTGCTTCCGCCAAATTTTCATAAGCCGGCGCAAAAGTTGGGGCGAGCCGTGTGACGTGGACCAAACGGTCAATCGCCTCTTGCACTTTGTTTTGCCGGGTTAAGGCGACGCCCAAGAGCCGCAGGATGTTTGGGTCATTTGGCGCATTGGCTAGCCAAGTAAGGGCCGCCGCTTCGGCTTCGACAGGTTGCTGCGCATCCAGTAGCGCTGCGATGCGCTTGAACGCACTACGCGCCTCTTCACGCGGACCCTGGGATGGTGACTGTGATGCCATGATAGGAACTATAGCCTGCAGGCTCCGCGTGTCCACGGCTCTAAAGACTAAATAGGATTATAAAAATTTTGAGATCACATTTTGATTATTTCTGTGCTGCTGGGTTGCGTCATCTGGTCTTCTCCGCCTAGGCTCCACATTAACGAATCATTTCCCTTCAAAGGTTCGCATGCCTCTCTCTAGCTCCCACCGCGCCGGCCAAAACCTCCATACGTCTACGGCTAGATTCAGTGATCACGAAAAGCTTTTTCAGGTTGGAAAGTGGTTGATCTACGGCCTTCTCTTTATCAATTTTGGCCTTTATCTTTCGAAAGATATCGTCGCCGCGCAGCACACAATTAACGCGCAGACCACGGCCATGGGTTGGCTCACATCCTTTGCAGCCTCGATGGACCAGTTCGCCTGGGTCGCCCTGATTTTCATCTATGAGTTCGAAACCTATTGGATGGACGACGATTTCGATAACAAGATTATCGAAGGCATCATGACCGTCTTTAAGCTGCTATTTGCAGCCATGATCCTCAATACAATTGTCGCCTATACCTCGCTTGTTATTGAACTTAAAGACATGACAGCCATCGGCTCTGCCAGCAGCCTATGCTCTATGGCCGACCAAGGGCTCTCCTTTATCCGCAACCTTTCTTACACCTCGGTCACGTCTGATACGTGCGGCGCCATTGCCCATGCTGGTGAGATCTTCAAATACCCCAAAGACCCTGTTTTGACAGATACGGCTGGCCTGCGAGAAGACAGTTGGTACCGCATTCTTGACGTCGTTGAAGCAGCGGCTTGGTTTGCCATTCTGGGACTGACGGAGCTCAGCGTCAGGCTGCTTGATCGCGGCATCTATGCCGGCCGCCTCACGATGTTCGAAAAATATGGCAAATATATCTGCTACCTCATTTTGATTGGGGTCTCCTGTTTTTGGCTCGCCAAGACGCAGTATATGTATGTCTGGGATGAGTTTTTATGGATTGCCAGCTTCTTCCTTTTGGAGATGAATATGAGTGCTTGGCGCTCGGAGCTGGCCGAGAAAGCTGCGGCGCAAGGCGAGGCAGACGGCGCATTGGACCTAAGCCCAGCCTAGCGGGCGGCGCGGAAACGATATGGATATCTTTTCCGTTACGCTGGTTGGAAGCATCCTCCTCTTTGTTGCCATCGGCAATTATGCCGGCCGCAGCGTTAAACAGCTGGACGACTATTTCGTCGCGGGTCGCCGGGCGCCGACACTGTTTATCCTCGGCACCTTGGTCGCCAGCGTGTTTAGCTCGACAATTTTCCTCGGCGAAGCGGGCTTCACCTATGCCGGGCAAATGGGGCCTTATCTGCTTTTCCCAGGCATAACCGTGACCGGATATGTCTATGGCGCGCTTCTGTTTGGCCGCTATCTTCGGCGTAGCCGGGCCCCAACGGTCGCCGATTATTTTGGTCAGCGCTTCAACAGTCCGCGGCTTCAACAAGCCGCCGGCGCCATCATCATCCTCGCCTTAGGCGCCTACCTCTTGGTGGTTACGCAAGGGGCCGCGTTGCTGCTGCAAGACCTACTGGGTGTCAGCTATGTCCAAGGCCTTATCATTGCCTGGCTGAGCTATACCGTCTTCACCATGTATTCCGGATCGCAGGGCGTCATCTTAACCGACACGCTCATGTTCCTTTTGTTCGCCATCGCCACAATCGCCTTTGGGGTCTATGTGGTCGCGGATTTGGGCGGCGTCCCAGCCGCCGTTGAAAAGATGGCAACGTTAGAAGCAAAGCCGGGCATTGCCGCATGGCATGGTGTGGTCGGGGATGATACCGAATGGGCCACCCCCTTTGACTACCTCATCTGGGCCATCGTTATCGATAGCGCCTGGAGCTTGGTGTATGCCGTCAGCCCCTGGCAATCCAGTCGGCACCTGATGGCCAAAAATGAGCATGTCGTCATCCGCGCTGCCATCCTTACCTGCCTCGCCGTCATTGTGCTGCAGTTCTTTATTTACGGGGTCAGCGGGCTCATCAATCTCTATAAGCCCGACATCATGCCCGTCGAAACGGTGATGATTTGGGCGGCCAAAAATGTGGTTCCCGAATTCCTGGGCGCCCTTCTCCTCGCTGGGATTATGGCCGCCGCACTGTCCTCAGCCTCCACATTCCTGTCGCTGGTCGGCTTTAGCGCCAGCAACGACATAAGCCCATCCAAAGACCCCATCGGCCTCAGAACCACACGGGTCATCATTTCAGCGGTCAGCATTGCCGCCTTGCTAGCTGCCTTTTTCTTCCCGCCGAATATCTTCTGGCTCATGCTCTTCATTGGGACTGTCTTTGCGTCCTCTTGGGGACCCGTCGCCTTGATGAGCGTTTGGTCCAAGCGAATTACCGAACAGGCTGCCTATTGGGGCCTGCTCTCCGGCGTCATCTTGAGTGTCGGGCCAGCGGCGTTGGAATATGCCGGTCTCGTCACCTTCCCGCATTTCTTCAACCCCACGATTATCGGAACACTGGTCAGCCTCTGCGTGATCCTTGTGCTGTCGCGGCGCAGCGCGGTCACTGCCCCTGAAAAACACTATTTTGAGACACTGCATGTGGCGCAGGCGAGCGATTGTGACCCCCGCGCGGTTTGGGTCACCAAGCTGGTGGCTGGCAGCCTGGTTGCCTATGGCTGCATCATGCCATTTGTGATGCATTGGCTCTATGTCATTCCCTATCAGCGCGGTGCAGGCCATCTCATTGAAGGGCGCGTTGACTGGAGCCGCGGCGAAGCGTTGCTGCCGCTCACTTCGACCGCGCTCTTCATTCCACTGGGCTTATTCGCGCTTTGGCGGATAAGACGAGACTATGCAGGCCCTGCAAACGCGGCGGTGCAGGACGCAGCGCGCCAAAACGCCTAGAGTAGAGGCCAGCGGCTGCCTCGTTTAGGACGGGTCGCACTGATCCAAAAGTCACAAAAGTCACACCTACGATATCAAAGAGCACTCTGGCGCACCGTTAGGAAGCGACCATCACTCTACCCAGGTTGGTATGTGTAGGACAGCGCAAAAAAAACGCTAAGCGCCGCGATTTGCAGCGCTCAGCGTTGCTGGTTCAAAAGAATGAGCCGATTAGCGGGAAATAATGTTCCCGCCGGTCAGCGGACGGTTTGAGGGCCGGCGCTTGAGGCCCTTTGATTTGATAATGGTCTTAAGGCCCAAAAACGGCGTCGGTGATTTATACGGCTTCGTTCTTGGCTTAGCGCGGCGCTTGGTAATCGATTTGCTGCCTGAGACACGAATGATCGAGCGCGCGCCGGAGACGCGAATAATGTTTATCGGCGCAGCCGATTGCGACACCAAATTGGACTCATAGGCGACGCCTACATCAATGGACTCTTCCATATTGAGCAATGCATCAACAGGCCCAGCGCTTCCAAATGGTGCGTTGACCACAACCAGAACATGACCTGGCGCCATCTTATTTGCGTATTGCGCCGCTGCTTTTGGATAAACGCCCAAATCCCGCAATTGCGCCATCAGCGTATCGACGCCCGTGTCTATTGCTGCATCAGGTTCCACGCCAAGCGCTGGACCTGGCTTCGACACCGTATCAATACGGCGCTCCGCGAAGTCGTGAGACTTGATCTTTTGAATGACGGAGTTGGCTTTCTCTTCGCTATCGTAGAGACGGGTGAAAATCGTTGGCATAGTGCACTCCAAATGACGTTTGGCCCATGTATCCGAGCTTGGCTCGGCGTTCGTGTCGCTTGGAAACGCTGTGAGCTCAATGCAGCGACACCTATGACATAGAGCTTATATCGCCGCAGGCAATGGCGCCAAAGCTGGCAAGATTGAAAAACCTACGCCGCGTTAGCCAATTTTACCTGCCAATCACATAGGATTAAAAACCATCGAATCCTAACCGTGGCATATATTGCTTTGGCATGGCTTGTCCATTTAATTTGACACTTGTACTTGTCATTTAAATATGACATCTTGCTAGAAGCGGTCATTATCTGAGTCGTTTCGCGGCAGTCATATGATGAGCGGCAGCTGTCTGTGTTGCGGCGCGTCAGCGTGCGGTGAGCGGTGTGTTGAGGGGTGCGGTTAAGTAGGCTTCAACCACCATGTCTTTGGAAGAAAAGGACCAGTCGGGCGGAGGGGTACTCGCTTTGCTGATCCAGGCCAAACAACAGAGGCCAAACGTCAGAAAAAGGAGAGACAAACCATGAGTGACCCAGAGAAGGTGTTTCCGACTGGCCTAACCCTATCGGAAGCAGAAGAACTGCATAGCCAACTTGTCGATGGCACCCGGATTTTCGGTGTGATCTCAGCGCTAGCTCATGTGCTAGTCGCCGTTACCACCCCATGGCTCGGGTAAAGAGGAGACACTTCCATGATTAATTCAAGAATGTGGCTGGTTGTTAACCCAACCGTTGGACTTCCGCTCTTTCTCGGCGCGGTTGCCGTAGGCTCTTTCTCTGTGCATGTGGCTATTACCACCAATACCACATGGGTGAATGACTTCTTGTCTGGCCGTGAAATGGGCTCCACCGATGCTAAAATGGCAGCGGCGTCTACCCTGGACACAGCGCAAGCAGCTGAAGTTGTCATTGACCGGACAGCAGCAGGCGAAGCGGAGTCAGCCGTCATCACGCTGGAAGATGGGCGCACCGCGAAAGCCTATTTCAGCGAGGTGAAAACTGCGTCTTTGCAGTAAAGACTGAGGCGGTCGCTTTTTTAAACGCTGCAGTCGAGATTGAGATAAAGGGTCATGATACATCATGACCTTCTTAATCGATGCTCTGCGCAAAAAGGCGCCGTCTCCACTTCTCTGCATATGACTTTGTAAAAGCCAGCGCCGCGCCCTCACGCCGTCTCAAATAAGAAACCTGTCAAAGCCAGGTAGGGGTCAATAGCCGATCTAATTTGAGCGATGGTGGCATCATGGCAAATATCCGCTTTATGGCAGTCCTGCTTGTCATCAGCTGGGCTTGTGTAGAGCCAAGTTGAGGACATGATGCTCGATCAGTATCGCAAATTTGCCCTAACGCGCCTGTCAAACCTTGGCCCTAATCTGCTGCCCTTTGCCGATGCGGCGACAGCGGACTTACCCCTGGGCAGACTGTTACGCCTCTCCATGTTCCAAGTCACTCATGGCATGGCGCTGGTGCTGCTGGTCGGCACGCTCAACCGGGTTATGATTGTCGAGCTTGAGGTTCCGGCCTCCATCGTCGGCATCATGATTTCTCTCCCCCTGGTCTTCGCCCCTTTCCGGGCACTGATTGGCTTTAAATCTGACATTCACATCTCTGCCCTTGGGTGGCGCCGCGTACCCTTTATCTGGCGCGGCTCAATGTATCAGTTCGGCGGTTTTGCCGTCATGCCTTTCGCTCTCCTCGTGCTGTCTGGCTATATGGATGCTGCGACCTTGCCCGCTTGGGTGGGCATTTGCAGCGCCGCTATTGCGTTTCTCTTGGTCGGGATTGGCGCGCATATGGTGCAAACAGTTGGCCTGGCGCTCGCCACCGACCTAGCGCCGCCGGAGAACCAGGCCAATGTGGTGGGCCTCATGTATGTCATGCTGCTCATCGGGATGATGGTCAGCGCGCTTTTGTTTGGCGCGCTTTTGGCTGACTATTCCCCTGGCAAGCTCATCCGCGTTATCCAAGGCGCCGCAGTTCTCACGCTTGTTATCAACGTCATCGCGCTGTGGAAGCAGGAACCGCGCGACCGTAGCCGGGCACGTCAAGCCGCGCCCGAAGATGATTTCCGGCAAGCCTGGCGCTCTTTCATCAGCGGCGGTGCTGTCGCCCCGCGTCTGATGGTGATTGGCCTGGGCACCATGGGCTTTGGCATGGCGGACGTTCTTTTAGAGCCTTATGGCGGCCAAGTGTTGGGCCTCTCGGTCGCCGCAACCACGCGGCTGACGGCGACATTCGCGGTCGGCGGCTTGATTGGCTTCGCCCTTGCCTCACGGGTGCTCAGCCGCGCCCATGCTGACCCGATGCGTCTTGCTGTTTCCGGGCTCATCGTCGGCGTGCCCGCTTTCGCGGCGATCATTATTGCCGGGTTGGCTCATTCGACCTTATTCTTCCTAGCCGGCACCTTGCTGGTTGGCTTTGGCACCGGCCTGTTTGCCCATGGCACGCTGACCGCCACCATTCAAAGCGCCAGCAGGGAACAAATCGGCCTGGCTCTGGGCGCCTGGGGCGCTGTGCAAGCGACAGCAGCCGGTTTGTCCGTCGCCGTTGGCGGCATCTTGAGGGACCTCATGATTTCCCTGCCGCTTGGCACGGGCGATGGCATCACCGCTGGTTATGTCACGGTCTTCTCATTGGAAATCGCCATGCTGCTCATCGCGCTGCTGGCGACCCGGCGCTGGCTGGCAAGTCCCCTACCGTCCTAAAACCGATATGGGATGCGCTGAAGGTGCGCTCCTGAAACTGCCGCGCAGCCGGGCGATAGCGCTGGCAGTAGTTTTCCGCGCACAGGAAAGAGCCCCCTTTGATGGTGCCGCTGTCCGCAGTGTCTTGCGCGGGCGGGTCGTCTCTACGCTGCGTTTTGGCATCGCTTGTCCACTCCCAAACATTGCCAATCATGTCGTGAAGACCATAAGCGTTGGCAGCGTAGCAACCCACTGGCGCAAGCCCGACAAAACCGTCCGTCTTCTCATTGGAAATGGGGAAGAAGCCCTGCCAGGTGTTGGCGGCAGGGATGTCTAAATCATCCGGCGGCGTGTCCCCCCAGGCATAGGGCGCCCCGCGCAAGCCGCTACGGGCAGCCACCTCCCATTCCGCTTCGGTTGGCAGGCGGCGGCCACGCCAAGCAGCATAGGCCCGCGCATCTTCATAGGCGATATGCACCACCGGATAGGCCTCTTTGTCTGTAATCGACGAGCCCGGACCGTCGGGCGCACGCCAATGCGCCCCTTCGACAAAGCGCCACCAGTCCACCAGGGCGGTCGGATTTGTCTTTTTAGGCGGCGTAAACACGGCGGAGCCCGCACGGCGAAAGTCATCGGGGAGATGGTCAAAATCCGCTTCCGGCAAGCCGCGCTCTGCTCGTGTGATATAGCCCGTCGCCTCAACAAAGGCCGCAAACTGAGCGTTGGTCACTTCATGCGCATCGATATCAAAAGCGCCGACCTCCACAGAGACAACCGGCCCTTCTTCGGGATAAAAACGGCTATCGCCAAGCCTATATTGCCCAGCCTTGATAGCAACGGGCCCACCCAGGTCGGCAGGTGGCTGGCAGTCTCCAAGTGCAGCGCTGGTCTGCTCGTCACCGCTGCAGCCAGCTAGCGCAGCGCAAAGCGCTAAGCCCTTAAGCAGGCGATGCACTTACACAGCAGCGGTAAAGGCCGCTTCCGTCTTCTCTTTCACTTCATCCAGGCTCACGCCATCGGCCAGCTCAATCAAAGTCATGCCAGCGTCGTCATCGATGGTAAAAACCCCGAGATTGGTGATAATCATGTCCACCACGCCCCGGCCGGTGAGCGGCAGCGTGCAGGCTTTGAGGAGCTTTGAATCGCCCTTTTTGGACGTGTGATCCATGGTCACGCCCACACGCATGCCGCCAGCGCCCAAATCCATGACGCCGCCCATGCCTTTGACCAGCTTGCCGGGGATCATCCAATTGGCCAAATCCCCGTTCTCAGCCACCTCCATGGCGCCAAGAATGGACAGGTCAATATGCCCGCCGCGGATCATGCCAAAGGAATCCGCGCTAGAGAAATAAGAAGTGCGGTCCAGTTCGGTAATGGTTTGCTTACCGGCATTGATAAGGTCAGCGTCTACCTCATCATCATAGGGAAATGGCCCCATGCCCAGCATCCCGTTCTCCGATTGCAAGGTCACGTCCACACCATCGGGGATGTAATTGGCCACCAGGGTCGGGATGCCGATCCCTAGGTTCACATAAAACCCGTCTTTGAGTTCTTGCGCGGCCCGTTCAGCCATTTGATTGCGATCCCAAGGCATCAGGCCGTCTCCCTTTCCCGAATGGTGCGCTGTTCAATCCGCTTTTCGTGGCTGCCTTTGATGAGGCGCTGCACGAAAATGCCGGGGGTGTGAATATTGTCCGGGTCAAGAGAGCCCACCGGGACAATTTCCTCCACCTCTGCTATGGTGATTTTACCAGCCGTTGCCATCATTGGATTAAAGTTTCGGGCCGTTTTGCGGTAAATGAGATTGCCTTGTGCATCGCCCTTCCAGGCCTTCACAAGCGCCACATCTGCAACCAGGCCAGTCTCCAGAATATACGTTTCCCCGTTGAAATCCTTATGGTCTTTACCTTCCGCGATCAGCGTGCCAACGCCTGTCTTGGTGTAAAAGCCTGGAATACCAGCGCCCCCGGCGCGGCAGCGCTCTGCAAGTGTACCCTGCGGATTAAATTCCAGCTCCAGCTCGTCTGCCAGATATTGCCGCTCAAACTCTTTGTTTTCGCCGACATAGGACGAGATCATCTTTTTAATCTGCCGGGTTTGCAAAAGTAGCCCAAGTCCAAAATCATCGATGCCAGCATTGTTGGAAATGGCTGTGATGCCCTGGACGCCAGAATCCCGGAGCGCGATGATTAAATTTTCTGGAATACCGCACAAACCGAAGCCGCCTGCCATAACGGTCATGCCGTCGAAGGTAACTCCCTCCAACGCACTAACCGCATCTGAGTAAAGCTTGTCCATTGTAAATTGCCCCTCCCTCTTGTGCTTCTGATGTCGCGGCTGCGATCAATGAAAGGTTGTCGGCAGCGCAGCGAAGCCCTGCAAGACATTGTTGGTGATCGGCGTGGGATGTTCCACATTGATCGACTCAACATGGTTAAGTAGTGCCCTTAAAAGAGCCTCCATTTCAAGCCGGGCAAGATGCATGCCCGCACAAATATGCGGGCCATGGCCCCAGCCGACATGATCGCGCGGATTTCTATACACATCGAATGCGTCTGCATCGTTATAATGCATGTCATCCCAATTGGCGCTGGCATAGAGCACAGCGACGCGCGCACCCGCTGGGATTGTGCCATGCTCGCTCTCATACGCGGCTTGCGCGTATCGCGTAAAACCACGGATGGGCGAGGCCAGGCGCACACTTTCGTTAACAACGCCTGGAATTAGACTGGGGTCTTCCTTCAGCGCATCATACGCGCCCGGCGTGACGCCGAGCCGCCACAGCATATGGGCCGAGGCAAGGATCGTCGTATCTAAGCTGGGCGCGGTATAATCGATGATCATCATGGCCGCTTCGCCTTCGGAAATCTCGCCGGCATCACAGCACTTGATGATTGCCTCCGCCCAGCCGCCTTTGCGTAGGCGATCCGGACCTAACTCTTTTACATACTGGAGCAGACCAAGGGCGCGTGGCAGCGCATGATAGGTCCGGTCGTTTATCGGGCCAAGCGCATCGAAAGTCGCTGACGCCCAGTCTAGCATGTTTTCCCGCCCCTTGGGTTCAAGGCCAACTAGCTCGGCCACGATCGACAGCGGCAGATGGGAGGCGAAGTCCTTACCCCCGCAAAACCTATCTTGGCTGACCAAATCTTGTACCAGCTGCTGGGCTGATTGCTCTACCCGCTCACGCACGGCATGCAAGGACTTTGGCATCAGCGGTCGCATCAAAATGAGGCGGCGCCGGGTATGGGTCGCGCCATCACTGGTGATGGTAGCGTCGCTGCCAGCAGTGTTGATGGCGTCATTGGCTGCCACACCCTTGCTGCTGATCAATGCATCGTCCGCTCTAAGCGCCGCCTTGACCGCGGCAAAATGCGTGATGGCATAGAGGTCATTGGCCGGCAGATAGACAATCGCACCAGCCTCACGCAGCTCCCTATAAACGGTTTGCGTATCAGCCAGCGTTTCATCGCTAAAGAGGTCAATATGGCTTTGCCGTATGGTCATGGCACAGGCCGACTCACTGTGTGAGCGCCAATGTGCCCAAATAGACGCTGTCGCCAACATCGGCCTCGGCCGTCGCGGTCCCCAACCCTTTATGACGCGCTTCTATGGTGTAAGGGCCGCTGCCAGGGTCCACATTATCGATTTTAAACTCGCCAAATTCGTTAGACGTTGCGGAACCAACAACGTCGCCAGCCTTCATAAGCAGGACCTCTGCACCCTCTACACAGTCCTCAACACCATCTGTCGCTGCGATGACGGTGCCGCCAATGAAGCAGGTCGTGAAGCGGTAGAGGTTCTTATAATAAACGCGCGGTTTGGTCCCAATTTCAGGTTTGAGGATTTCAAGCCCCTCAGCCTCGGCCCGCTTTTTCATCTCCGCATCGGTAATTTTCACGGCTTCAATGGCGCCCGGCGGACACGCATCAACGCAGCGCGGATGAGGCCAACCTTGATCAAGCAGATGGGCATCAAAGGTCCAGATTTGCGGGATCTCCAGCTCCTCATTCCAAATGATGGCGCCATGCGGGCAGGCTTTGACAATATCTTTGCGGCCTTTCGCTTTGACCGGATCGATGATGGTGATGCCATCTGGGCGTTTCTTGACCGCATCGCCGCCAACTTTTTGGCAAGGCCCTGCATCGCAGTGGTTGCAAGTCTTTAGGAGGTAGGCCGCGTCCACCATCGGGGTTTCGCCGCGAACCTTGCGGGTTAGCGTGAAGATATCGCCGCCCTTTTCTGGAATTGGGGCGCTGTACCCAGGATAGTCGTTGCCGACATACTCGTCTTTCGCTGCAAGAATGGCGTTATTGCCGTGCGCGCTTTTGGCAACATCAATAATGAGATTCCACTTTGGCGTGGTGCTATCTTCAGGCTGCTCGGGCATTGCGCAGCACCTCCTGCTGTTCGAATTTTTCCACCTGGACTAGGGTTGAATTGGGCGCCATGGAATGGGTGCCGCTGGTTTGCGACCGGTCTGATGTGAGCATGTTGAGGCAGCCGCCCACTTCAATCATCTCATTGCCCAAATCGACGAGGTCGAATTTGGCGCTGGATTGATAGCCTTTGACCGTCCCAGATCCGACCATAGGTGAAACGTCGGCAGCACAAATCACTGTGCCGCGATCATTGAACACTTTGATAAGGTCTCTGTCCTTGATCCCCCGTGCCCTGGCATCGTGAGCGCTCAGGCGCAGGAGCCAATAATAATATCCGTCAATCAAAGCCCGGTGATCGGTGATTTGGTCTGTAAAGGACGTATTATCCGCGTGGGTATGGAAGCTGTAACGACTGTGCGTGCAGACCATTTGCAGCGGGAACTTGCCATAGAGATCCGTCGTCTGCGGCCCCTCCCAGGACGGAATATAGCGATTGACCGCCGGCCGATCCGGCGAGAGATGTTCAGCCCGCCGCAATGTGGTCGGCACAAACTCGAACTTACCGCTCGGCGTTTGCAGGCCATAGCCATATTGATCTGAGAATTGCGACGGCAGAGGGAATGGCTCCGGCAGGTCTTTGCGGCGATCTTCCGCATACCAGCGCATAGCGACAGGGGCGCGTAAGTCCTCTTCTTCCGGCGGTAAGACGTAATAGCCGCGCTTTAAAAACGCATTCCACGATATCTTTGTGGGCAGGTCAGAGCTGTCGAACATGCGTTTGCACCAATCGAGCTCGCTGCAGCCTTCGGTGAATACAGAAGCAAGCCCTAAACGCTCAAGCACACCTTCAAAAATCTGATAATCGGATTTAGATTCGCCCAGCGGTTCAATACATTTGTGTTGCAGCGCGAAGACGCGGTGATTGAGCATCTCATAGGCATGGTGGCCATAGCCGCCAGCGTTGCACCATTCGCCAATATCCCACCGTTCAAAGTTCGTACAGGCAGGCAGAATGATGTCTGCGAATTTGGCATCACCTTCCATGTAGATGGACTGATTGACGATGCACTCGATGCTGTCATGGCGATAAGCCTCAATCCAGCGCCCGGATATGGAGGTGGTGCTGAACGTCGAGCCGCCATAACGGTAGATCATATGGACGGGCGAATGCCCCGGCGCAGGATAGCTGATGGGCAGGAACTGCGCCTCTTGGGATGTGCTGTCCCAGAGATAGCCGTCTGCTTTGCCTTCCAAGATGGCTTCTGGAATGCGCTGTTTCGGGATGACCTGCTTAACTGCGCCCATGCTGATCACATGCGGCATCCGCTGGTAGTTGTTGACTGCAGCGCCCGTGTTGGTGAGATCGCCCGAAATGCCGCCTTCTGCATAGCCCGGGAAATAGAAATGGAAGTCGAGTGGCGCGCCGCAGGTGAGGTTGCCAAAATTAATGCCTGGCTTGCCCCAGCCTTGCATGGCCATCATCATCACCATGCAGCGCGCCCATTGCGCGCCGTTGGAACCGCGATTGGCACCGCCAAAGCCGATGCCGCCGGCGCCGCACGCCAGGTAGGTTTTCTTCTTAGCCCATGAGCGCGCTAAGGCACGCACATCCCTGGCGGGTACACCAGTCTCTGGCTCCTGCCACTCGGGTGTTTTGGGGGTGCCGTCCTCATCGCCCATGACATAGGCGCGCCACTCATCGAAGCCTTCGGTTTTGCTCTCCACATAGTCTTTGTCGTAGAGACCCTCGCTTATCCAAACCTGCATGATGGCGATTGCCAGCGCCGCGTCAGTCGTCGGTTTGATGGGAATCCATTTGCCGCCATGGAGCTGCGCCGTGGGATTGAAATGCGGATCAATATGGATGAACTCAAGCCCCAGCTTCTTCGCCCAGTCTCGACGCTCGGTGCTTTCAAGGCCGGCATAGGCGCCATTAGTACTTTCAGGATCGGAGGACCAGAAGACGATTTGCTCTGCCTCTTGCAAGCAGTCTTCCATGGTGCCATAGCTTGACGGCAGGCCGACGCGCATGGAGTTGCCATAATGATGCTGCGCGCCCCAGAACCAACCTTCCCAACTGTCCGGGTTCATGGCCATCCGGGTGGCGCCGACCGTGTTAATGAAGCGGGTTAAGGCGCTCAAATAGTAGCCCACATTGCCCCATAGATGGTGCGAGTTATGGGGAACGAAGATCGCCCCAGGGCCATGGACTTGCTTTTGCCGAATGATTTCCTTGCCGACGATATCAAAGGCTTCGTCCCAGCTAATACGCTCATAGCCGGATCGACCGCGGTTTTGCGGATTACGCTCGCCATCGGGGTCAAAATCGA
The DNA here is from genome assembly GCA_937884085.1 of uncultured Sphingomonadales bacterium. Taxonomy (GTDB): domain Bacteria; phylum Pseudomonadota; class Alphaproteobacteria; order Sphingomonadales; family CAKZYD01; genus CAKZYD01. The sequence goes on from CAKZYD010000166.1 coordinate 35,184, forward strand.
CCCGCTTCATGGGATAGCGGATACGGCTGTCTGAATAGACCGTTGATTTCACCGAC
>CAKZYD010000167.1 GCA_937884085.1 uncultured Sphingomonadales bacterium
TGGCTTGGCATGTATTTTTTGATGTATCCGCGTTAGCGCTTGACCTTTTGCTTTTTCTTCCAATTGGCGATTTCGAGGTGTTGCGGAGGGCCGCAGCTGACTTCGCCTTCTTTGCCGCGCACATGCGGAGCGGGCTTATCCAGGTCCACCCACTCACTCACGGCATGGGCATAATAGCGCTTTTCGCCCTTGGGGAACCAGGTCAGATACCACATATCGAAGATGCACTTTTCCGGATCTGTCGGATGCGGGTCGGCGCGCAGCCAGATGCATCCATCAGGTTTTAAGGAGAAGCTGTGGTTGGGGAAGATCGTGTAGTGGTAATGATCGGTCAGCTGGTCATCATTGAAACGGGCATAGTCATAGCCTTTTTCCTTGCCCTTTTCGCGCTTCACTTTTTGCATGGCCTCGCGGATGCTGTGTGGGTTTTCTTCAAAGTCTTTGAGGTTGAGACCCCAGAATTCAATTTCTTCTTTCAGGCCCTCTAGGACTTTATCCGCTTCGCCTTTGAGGCCCAGCGTTGGCCGATCGCCCGGCATGAACATGCGGGCATGGCCCTGTTTCTCAAACATATCGAATTGGCAGTATTTATAGCTCTGCTCCATGAGATATTTGGTTTGCGGATGCACAAAGGGCAGGTGGTAGCTTTCGTTGAAATTGTCTTGGACGCACTTCCAATTGAAATTGCCTTCAATGGTGACCCAGTGGGTGCGCACCATGTCTTCCACTTGATAGACGTCGATCTCGTCCATCACCGGACCAAGGAACTCGCGCAGCGTTGGGGCATCCGGGTCTAACGTGTACCAAGTCATCCCTGCAAAGACCTCGCAGCGAAGTTCTTCAAGGTCGGCCTTGCCGCCGCATTTCATGGGGTTGCCTTGCGGGAAATCCTCGGGGCAGGGCGCGAAGGCCAATGTGCCATCCGAGCGGAAGCGCCAGCCGTGATACGCGCAAGTGAGGTACTTGGAATGGCCTTGCTCATCATGCATCAGCTGATTGCCGCGGTGCTGGCACACATTATAAAAGGCGCGCACGTTGCCATCACGGTCCCGGGTGCAAAGGATGGATTCCTTGCCAAGCTCGAAGGTGAAATAGTCCCCGTGGTTGGGGATCTGGTTCACCATTCCGGCAACCAGCCAAACCTTCGTCCACATATGGTCCCATTCGCGCTCCATGAAATCGCGCGAATAATAGCGTTCGCCGCTGATGGGCTTATCCTTGAGCGTTGGCTCAGGGCGTTTGGTAGTGTCGATATAGTCGGCATTAAAGCCGCTTTCTGGCTTATTCATAATCCCTCTCCAAATTTCGGCGCTTATAGCACAGTTTAAAACACCGTGCAGAGACTTAAGCGCCCATCATTTCTTCCATGGTTGGCAAGCGGCGCAAATGCCCACCGCCGGAAATACGGATATAGTCGCCTGTCGCGCTGCAGCGGTCGTCTGCCAAATAGAGCGCCGCGAAGGCCACTTCTTCTGGCGTTGGCAAGCGTCCAATGGGGGTTTCTTTCTCAAAGGCCGTTACCATGGTCGGCACGGCGAAGAGCTGCTCCGTCATCGGCGTCGGCGTCAGGCCGGGCGATAAGGAGTTCACCCTAACGTTCATCGGGCCGTATTCAACAGCGGCTTGTTTGACTGCTTTGTCGGTTGCGGCCTTGCTAGCGGCATACCCAGTGGTGCCAGCGCCGGTGTGTTCAACCGTGAGCGATGACATTGTCATGATAGAGCCGCCGCCGGTTTTGGCCATCGCATCCGCTGCATGTTTAATGAACAGGACGGGGCCTATGAAATGAGCGTTGGAATACATGGTCAGCGAATCCCACGTCATTTCCGAAAAGGCGCCGGGGATATAAATCCCAGCAGAATTCACGGCGATGTCGAGTTTCCCATAAGTGCTGACGCAATGCTCAATGGCGGCAATGGTTGTCTCTTCTTTGGTAAGGTCACAGGCGATCGCCTCACCGCCCAGATCCGCTGCCAGAGCCTCTACGCTTTCTTTCTTGCGGCCTGTGACGACGACCTTTGCGCCTTCAGCTGCAAAAAGGCGTGCGACCGCCTCGCCAAGGCCCTTTGGCGAGGATGCGCCGATAACAAGTGCGATTTTGCCGTTAAGTGCGCCCATAGAAGGAAATCTCCGCTATGTCCCCCCCAAACCCTTAGGCCAAGGCCCCTTAGGAATGAGAGTTTGTGGGGACTTTGAAAAACAGTCAGTGATGCTTGGAACATCACTTAGAAAGTCTCAAGCTCTCAATTCCAGGGGGCAGGGGACTGCCTTCATGAGGGAGAGAGACCTATGCCTACTGCTACGCTCGACGATTTGCTTGATCGTGAAGACATCCGCGAAGTTATCTATCGCTTGGCGCGTTCCATTGATCGCTGCGATAAGCCGCTGCTTCAAACTTGTTTCCATGAAGGCGCGACCGATGACCATGGCCTCTTCAAGGGCACGGCCGCTGACTTTTGCGATTGGGTGATGGAAGAGCTTGGTAAATTTGAACGCACACAGCACTTCATTGGCAACATCATCATCTCCCTTAATGGCGATAAGGCCGGCACGGAAAGCTATTTTATCGCCCACCACGTGATCCCAACACCCGACGGCAACCTCGATATGATCGCCGCAGGCCGGTATCTTGACAGCTTCGAGAAGCGCGACGGGGAGTGGAAAATCACCCATCGTCATGCGATTTACGATTGGAACAACGCTCAGCCTTCCACATCGCAATGGGAAGCAGCGCCACTCAATGAGATGCTTATTCGCGGTCTGCGCGGCAGCGAGGATAAATCATATAGCCTTGTCGGCACCTAACCTTTCGCCGACAAAACACCCCAAAAGTCGCAGCCAATCGGCTATACAGTCCAAGCATATTTGGTATGCTTGGCACCTGAAAAAGCGTGTCTGATTAGGCGCTTAACCCCCTACTGATATTGCAGGTAAGAACTGTTATCGCGCTTAAAAATAAATAATTTTACCTATTTTCATCAATGTGGTTCAAGTTATTTGTAGAAAATTTTCTGGAAAAGGTAGCCGACTCCTTTTCTCAGGAGTCTTATAGATAGAGGGATGCATGCGCGGCGTGCCGAATAGTCCGTATCCTGAGCACGTCGGCAATGCATCTTATAACCCTTTGCGGGCCTGCTACACGGGAGAGGCAGGCTTAAGCAGCGCATAGAAGGCTGCAGTAAGCGAGGGTGAATTGTCAGGGGAACGGGAGGTAAGTGAACGCTTATCGATGGAGGACATATTGATTGAAGCATCGCTTGAAAATCGAGCGCGCGCGCAAGGCATCAAAATGACGGCACAGCGCGCAGTTGTTTGTTCTGTTTTGGATGGTATCGACGACCACCCGGATGCGTTGCAAATCCACGACAAGGCCCGCCAAATTGATCCAAGGATCGCTCTAGCGACAGTATACCGGACAATGCGTCTCCTTGAGGATCGTGATCTCATTAAAAGTCATAATTTCGGGGATGGCCGCAGTCGCTATGAAGATGGGCTCAAGGACGAGCATGGGCATCTCATCAATAGCGATACCGGCGAGGTTATCGAGTTCCACGATGCCGAATTTGAGAATTTGAAGAAGCGAATTGCTAAGCGCCTAGGCTATGACGTGACCGGGCATAGACTTGAGCTCTACGGCAAGCCACTCGGCTGAAGCTAAGGCAATCGCAGCGCAGAGTTATTAGCGAAATTGGACTTATGTTGGATACTAATTCTATTTTCCCATATTTAACATAAGAAAGATTATACAGGTTTTGGGTTGGCTATGGGTACGTTCTATCCCCGCTAACCGCCAAAAATTTCCGTTTCTTTGTACAGGAGCGTTAGGGAGACACGTTCGTTGATGTCTTTGTCAAAGTGAAAGGCACTATGGGAGAACTGGTATTTGTTGATCACGGTGTAGAGTCCGCTCGCAACAAATACGGCAGCATTATCGTGCTTGTGGGAATAAAGGCCATCTTGGTGTGCATAAGGGTTTGAATAGGGTTTTGGGGTGTCGAAATCGACGATGGATAAAAACCCACCTGGCCTGAGCAATCGATCTGCTTCACTCACACAGCGCAGATAATCCTTGCGGTCGACCAGATAGAGAAAAAAGCCCAGATGTACGAGATCGAAGGCGCCTGAGAACGGAATATCATCTCCAAAACCGACTTTTGCTATGATCTCCGGAAATGTTTCAGAGATATAGGTCACCGCTTCTTTGCTTGGTTCGACACCGCTGGCTTTGGCTCCGAGCCCTTGGGCGATTTGGTGGACGCGATGACCTGTGCCGCAGCCGATTTCCAGGGCCGTATCAATGTCCCTCATAAAGGGCTGCAGCCACTCAATAAGAAGCGTTGTCGGGGCATCTGACGCATTTTGCTCCAGCGCTTGCTTATTGCGCTGAAACCAAGCATTGGCTTCACCCTTCTCAAAATAGCTTTTGTTTTTCACATCTCATCCATCGTCTGACTGCATTCCCATGAACTGGTATTGATAGTGTCTAGAGGCAAAGATTTCAGGATAAACATGCGCGCATGATAAGACTTTATCACCGCCCCCAAACGCGCTCGGTGCGCATCCATTGGCTTTTAGAAGAAATGGGTTTGGACTATGAACTCGAAACGCTCAGTGACGCTGCTTGGCAAAGCTCGGACTATCGCAAGATAAATCCCTTTGGGAAAGTGCCAACGCTTGTGGATGGCGACGTGACCATTTGGGAATCGACCGCGATTACCGACTACCTCCTTGCCACCTATGATGATGGTCAATTTGCGCCCCCACCCGGCACCCCCGATGCGGCAGAGCATATGAGCTGGCGCCATTTTGCAGAAGCGACGCTGATTTCAACCGTGGCTGATTATGCGATCAATACTTTTTGGCGCCCTGACGAAGAACGGCTGGCCGATGTGGCGCAGTATGCCAAGGAAGCCGTGCAACCGATCCTGGATGTGCTGAATGCTCATCTGGATAATCGAGAGTTCATGTTGGGCAGCGCCTTTTCGGCAACTGACGTGATGGTCGGACACGCCGCCATATCCTGCCAAATGCTAGATCTGATTGGCCCTGACCGCGCTCACTTGGAACGCTATGCCACATCCATGCGAGCGCGGCCTGCCTTTTTGAAAATCTCTGCAGACTGGTAAGCAGCAGCGCTTAAAACGTCCCCTGCCGGGCAAACTGCAAAAAGCGCCCCACGCGGCGCTCGCGGTCCTCAAATTGCGGAGCGGTATCCAGAATACGGTTTGGGTCAAACACTTGCCGTACCCGCGACACGCGCCGATTGGCGATATTGAATACGGTCAGTCTCAGGACGAGCCCCTCAATCATTTGGCTTTGGGCCCGTCTGTATAAAGGTGCCAAAAGTCCCATGCGATTGTATCCGATTTAGGGCTCTTCGGCATGCTTCAAAGTTTTCTGCACTGGCCGCAAATCCATGTCCGGCAGGCAGACGGATCCAAGTGCTAAAACGTCTTAGAGAATACTCAATTCGTGAAATCATTGCACCTTTGTGCACTCAGGTGCATCTGACCCCCATCATAGTGATTTACCGCAATGAAATCTCATGTTTCCTGGCGGTTGGAAACGCTGATGAGAAGGATTGATGTGGCAAGGAAGCTGAGCAGTAGCACAATCCAAAACACCGTAAGCAAAGCCCGCATTCGTGGCTATGCTCAAGCGCCCCATTATTGTTCCTTCGTCACCAAAGGCGACAGGATTTCGAACTGCTCTATAAAGTCTTGCATGATGTCGCGCGTTTCAGTGCTATTGCGCATTACGTAAGGCGTCAACAGGACCATGAGTTCGGTGCGAATCGCTGTGCGATTGTTTGTCCGGAACAGGTTGCCGAGAAGCGGTATGTCTTTGAGTATCGGCACCCCACTATTGCCAACGGTTTGGCTTTCCCTGATGAGGCCTCCTAGCGCGATGGTATTGCCATCGGAGACGGCAACCGTCGTTTCCAACAGGCGCTGCTGAATAGTCGGTGAATCGATGCCTGACGTAATTGTCTGCGCAACGTCGCTGACCTCTTGACTGACGTCGATTATCACAACACCGCTGTCATTAATCCGCGGCGTGACCTCTAAAATCACGCCTGTATCTCGAAGCTCCACCGTATTGATAAGAGGCGCATCG
>CAKZYD010000168.1 GCA_937884085.1 uncultured Sphingomonadales bacterium
AGGTCAGTTCCGGGGTCTCCCTGCAGGGCATGAGCCTCGGGTCAGGCAATACCGCTTCTGTGCAGCCGGAGATTTTCCTCCACACGCTCAAGGCCCTGGTTGAAAGCGGCGAGACCACATCTTTTGAAGATATCGCCAAGTCATACGACAGCTTGCTGCAAGACAATGTGGAGAAAGCTCACGCCTTCCGCAAAATCATCACTGATAGGAAGTTCACTCTGCGGTATCAGCCGATTGTCTCGCTCAAGGACCGCACGATCCATCATTATGAAGCGCTCTCACGCTTCCATAAGGATATAGACTTTGACGGCCCTGGCGACGCCATTGGCTTTGCCGAACAAACTGGCCTCATCGCGGACTATGATCTGGCCGTCCTAAAGCAGGCCTTTAAAGAGATCATTCTCGCTAAGGGGCTAAAAAGCCCTGTCAAATTAGCTGCCAATATCTCCGGATACTCCCTGGGTAAGGCCAGCTTTTGCGACGAACTGCTCAAGCTTTTGAAGAAGAACGTTTCTTGCTGCAATGACCTGCAGCTTGAAATTACGGAGAGTTTTCAAATCGCTGATTTGGCTGGCTTGTCCGAAATTGTGAAGAAAATTCAGGGGCTTGGCTTTAAGATGTGCCTGGATGACTTCGGCGCCGGCGCATCTGGCTTTCAATATCTGCGGGCGCTCCCAGTGGATTGCGTGAAAATCGACGGTCCCTATATCCGCGATGCTTTAGCGGACCCCAACGCAAAAGCCTTCCTGCGCGCCATGATCAGCCTGTGCCGCGAACTGGGCATAGAAACCGTCGCTGAGTGGATCGAAACAGAAGAGCAGCACACTTGCCTCGCAGAGCTTCAAGCCGACTATGGTCAAGGCTTCCTCTATGGCGCCGCTGGGGACCTGCCCAAAGGCGGTGAGCCAACAATTTTCCGGTCTAGCCGCTAATCCGTCCTGGCGACCCCGCTTTCTTGAGACGCAGCTATCCCTAAACCTGACGCCGTCCTAAAGCGTGCGCCCTGGCCACAGGCGGCGAGGGCGGCAAACCCGGCAGCATCGCCTGGATCAAAAAGAAGGCTGCCTCTCCTAAGGGATGTGAGGTGATGTATCCCGATGATGTTGCCAACTGGCTTGCGCGCAGCCTAAGTGCTGGCGGGGGAGAGTGAGTGTTTTGACGGCGCTGGGTTTATGTTGGCTTGAGAAGCCCACCGGATGCTCATGCTAGCGTAAAAGTGCGCCAGACTTGTTCTGGGATCCATGCCATAATGAGGGCGTAGAGGGGAACAGAGCGCCGTTGATTGGTGCAGTCTCGCCATTTTTCCCCATTTTTCCGAGGCGGTGCTGATGGTCGTATACCAGACCAGAGGCTCATCCGTGCCCGGCCCCGGAACATAGCGGTTTCTGACTGTGTTTGGGTTAGTGTCGCTGGTGGTGTATTCCGCCACCAGATTCAGCCCGGAGTACAGCATATATAAACAGTCGCAGGGAAAACAGAGACAGAGATAAAATATACTGAGACAAAAAGTATACTGTCCCCTTTTTTCTGTCCCCTTTTTTCTCTTTTTTCTATAGTCCCCTTTTTTCCTTTTTTCCATTTTCCTGTCCCCATTTTCCCCTGGCGGCGGGTTCTCGCCGGAAGCGTTGTTCCTTGGCGGCGCCGAGAAGTTGTTCGTGCGGTGCCTGGAAAGGAGCAGTCTGTAGGTCGTATTGAGCATCAAGGCAGCCGAGCACGAACATTTGATGTTCCCCTGTCTTTCCGCAAGCGCTGCCATTTAAGAAAGCGCCAAATCGCCATGTTACGCTCAACCAAACTCTTCTCTTTTATGTTGTCATGGGATGAAATCATATCTTCTATTTCCTTAAAATCTATAGAATTTCTATATTTATCGAAAGATGACATGAATAAATCACCAAACTGCTGCAATGAAAACAAAGACACTCTATAAAATAGATAAGATAGAAATACCATCACTATCAGCACGACAAAGGCGTTAAATAATCCCATGCCGATATCAATCCACCCAGCCTTTTTTATTATGGAAAATAAAAATATCACAAGACCTGAAATGGCGAATGACACTGCGGCATAAATCGCTCCATCAGCCTGTGCTTGGCTGTTATCAATTTCCTCGCGCACACTGCCGTCCATGGATAACCAAATCCTGGGCCAGAAAAAGACAGAGTCCATTCCATACTTGAGATATGAATATTGCTCATAAGCCGCTATGAGATTACCCGCTCGTGTTGGCCAAAGCGGTACCGGCATCATAGTACGCTCACTCAGCGGGAACTGGGCGAGAACCACCGCGTTCTCTAAGTAAATTCGGTCAAATTCGGCCCTATCACTCGCCTTTATAGTATTAGAGTTTCTGTGCGTATCATGCTTTCGCATGGTCTTATGAATGTTTAATAGGCGGGCTCTTTCGAGATTTAAGAAATAATCTCGAACTATGCGAGGCCAATAACGCCGCCCCTCCAAAATCATATATATGGCTTTGTCAGCAAGAAGAAAAAGCCAACCCAGAATGAGTATGGATGTTATAAACTGTACGGTTCTCGCTGTGTCTAGCGGCAATGAGAGAAAATTTGGATACACCTGTATATGCAGAGCGAATGAGGTGATAAAACCAGGGACAACAACGCGATAAAATAGCCGGCTGCCGAACGAAACGGGCAATTTCATTAGATTAGCCCCGTGGACCGTTGCCGCTCCCGTGCGTGCCGCTTAGTTGAATGTTTTGAGCTGTGGCTTTGCCATCTCGCCCTGTTTCGATATCGAACTCTACCGGCTGGCCCTCTTCCAGCACAAAGAGGCCAGCCCGTTCCAGGGCGGAGATATGTACAAATACATCGCTTCCGCCGTCATTTGGCTGTATGAAGCCATAACCTTTTGTAACATTAAAAAATTTTACTGTACCTTTTGCCATAATGAGCGTCCCCAATATTGCCCAAAACCCAGAAATCAATTAATTACTGGGATCAGATCCCGAAGATCAATGGTTAACGATTACGGTATCGCACAGGGACGCAGTAGTCTACGCTGCTGTCTCGACACTTAGGGCTATTGAAGGCGCCGTTGCTCTACATCAGCCTGTTCTTCAAGCGCCATCGCGAGGAGTATTTCCGCCGGCTGACGGCGGTGCGCCTGGACGGTGACTGGGAGGGGCGGACCGACTTTTTTCTTGACGGTGTGGCCACCATCGCCGACGAAGCGGTCGCCACCGTCCGAGAAAAAGGTGCAATGGGCTTATGATGCTGTCAACGCCCTGACAGTCTCGTCTGTAGAACAGGGCTAGGGCTTGGGGTTTACACATCTGTGTTTGACCCAGCTGAAGGCCCGATGGCGCTAGCATTCATTAGCAGTGTCCTACAGGCCAGATTTCGCATAAAGTGATGACAGATCAAAAGGGTAGGGCCAGCCCTCCCGTTTATAGACAGGTGTGACTTTTGTGACTTTTGGACCCAACGACCGCCCGCCCACTTGCGTGCTAAGCGCAGCCCTTTGCTTTGATTGGCCATCCTTTGATTGGCCATCCTTTGATTGGCCATCCTTTGATTGGAAAGTGCTTTTAAACCCGCTTGTGGGCGGTATTGGCTTGACGGGCGTTTGCGGCGTTGCCACCTAACGAGGCAGAGACTGCAGCGCGCCTTGACGCTGCGAGATGAAAAGGACTTGGCATGTTTATTTCAACGGAGCCGACCCCCAATCCGAATACGCTGAAGTTTAACCCTGGCCAGGCGGTTTATACCGACGGGTCAATCAACTTCGATACGCCCGAAGCGGCGGAGGCTTCGCCGCTGGCTGAGGCGCTGTTTTCACTCGGCGACGTGACGGGCGTTTTCTTTGGGATGGACTTTATTTCGGTGAGCCAGGCGGGGACCGATTGGGCGGCGCTGAAGCCCCAGGTGCTGGGCGTCATCATGGATCATTTCACCTCTGGCGCGCCGCGCATGGCCGATGATGTGGAAGAAGAGAGCCGCACGGATTTTGACGATGACCCGGCCGATGCGCCCATCATCACACAGATCAAGGACCTGATTGACAGCAAGGTGCGCCCGGCCGTGGCCCGCGATGGAGGGGACATCATTTATCAGGGCTTTAAAGCGGGCACCGTTTATCTGCACATGCAGGGCGCCTGCGCGGGCTGCCCGTCCTCGACGATTACGCTGAAAAACGGCATTGAGAACCTTCTCAAGCACTATGTGCCTGAGGTGAGCAGCGTAGAATCGGTCTAGCAGGTAGGGCAGAAGGGCAGGGCATGGCAGATATTCTCAGCGATAAAGACCTCGACACGCTGTTCCGGGAAGCACGGTCTTATAACACCTGGGCGGATACCCCGATCAGCGACGTCAACATCCAGGCGATCTATGAGCTGATGAAGTGGGGGCCGACAAGCGCCAATTGTAGCCCAGCACGCTTTGTCTGGGTGCGCTCGCCAGAAGCCAAAGAGAAGCTGGCCGCCTGTGTGAGCCAGGGTAATACGCAAAAGGTGCTGACGGCTTCTGCGACGGTCATCGTGGCCCATGATTTGGAATTTTATGAGCGCATTCCAGAGCTCTTTCCCCATAACCCGGGGGCGAAGGACTGGTTTTCCGGCTCTGCCGCCGTGGCCGAGGCGACGGCCTTTCGCAATGGGACGCTGCAGGGTGCATATTTAATGCTGGCGGCGCGGTCGCTGGGCTTTGATTGTGGGCCCATGAGCGGGTTTGACAATGCGGCGGTGGATGATGCGTTTTTTGCCGGCACGACGGTAAAATCAAACTTCATCTGCGCCATTGGCAAAGGCACGACGGAACAGCTGTTTGACCGCAGCCCGCGCCTTGCCGTTGATGACGCAAACCAGGTGCTCTAAAGGGCGAGGCCGCACGCGCTGTTGAACTTGGTTATTGATACCTGCGGCGCAGCGCTGATCCTGGCCATTGCAGATGGGCCAAAGGTGATGGCCGCGCATTGGGAGGGCATGCCGGTTGGCCATGCCGAGGCCATCATGCCAGCGCTAGCGGCGCTGCTGGACGAGGCAGAGTTGCCGGCGGCGTATCGCTTCGCCCGGATTGGCGTCACCGTCGGCCCTGGCAGTTTCACCGGTCTGCGGGTTGGCCTTTCCGTCGCCCGGGCTCGCGCTGCCATTACAGGTGCATTGCTCGTGCCGCTCAACCGGTTGCAGGTGGTCGCGGCAACCAGCGATGCGCCTGACCCGCGCTTGGTAAGCCTGGATGCGCGGCGGTCAGAGCGGTTCATGCAGCTCTTCTCCAGCCTGGCGGACCCGCTGACATCGCCAGCAGCCGTGCCAAATCATCAGGTCGCTGATGTCTATGGGCATTGGCAAGGCGCAGCGCTGATAGAAGAGCAGGGGGAGCCTGCTGCCCTGACAGCGGCCATGGCGCAGCTGACGGACTGGCGCCCAGCGGTGCTGCATGGCCAAGTGGCCCCGCTCTATGTGCGCGCCCCGGACGCCATAGCGCAGCCGCCAAAGCTGCAAACGCGTTGAGCAACGCGCTAAGCCGCTTTAGGGAAAAGGCATGAAGATCGAGTTCCAGGATATCCGCTCCGCTGATGCCGAAGCTCTGGCCAGCCTCAACACCGCCAGCTTTCCCACGGCATGGGGCGAGCGCTGGAGTGCTGGGGACGTCAAGTCAGCCCTCTCCATGGGCGGCGTCCGCGCCCGCGCTGCCAAGGCAGACGGGTCAGCTAAGAGCGATCCTTTGATAGGATTTGTTTTGGCGCGGCAGGTGATGGATGAAGCAGAAATCCTGCTCATCGGCGTTGATACGCAGTTTCGGCGCCAGGGTATTGGCCAAAAACTGCTAGAAGACTTTTTTAAGGATGCAAAGAGCCGCCGAATTCGGCGGGTATTTCTTGAAGTTCGTGAATGTAATGAGGCAGCAAGGGCGCTTTATAGGAAATTGGGATTTATCACAGTGGGTCAGCGCCCTGGTTATTACCGAAATAAAGCTGGAAAGACCGCACCCGCTCTGACACTAGAACGTCGTATTTAGGTGCAGTGTAAATACTATGCGCAATTGTATTGTTAATTTTGCTCTAAGCCTCGCCTTTTATCGTTGACAGAAGCCTTAGGCGTTGACATGACAGCTATAAAATAAACGTCAACGAAGTCTCTAAAACTTATTTGAAAGAAAACGCCATGAATACGCAAACGCCATCATCTGAAGATATTTTATCTCTTACGGCAGATATTGTTTCGTCTCATGTTTCTAACAATACGGTTGCGGTCTCTGATGTCCCCAACCTTATCAAGCAGGTGTATCAGTCCTTAGCCACCTTAGAAACACCAGAGGAAGAGGAGGCTCCGCGCCCAGAACCGGCTGTTTCCATCCGCAAATCCATTCAGCCAGATTATATCGTTTGTTTGGAAGATGGCAAAAAGTTGAAGATGCTAAAAAGGCATTTAAAAACGCGCTATGATATGACACCTGACGAATATCGGGAACGTTGGAATCTTCCTTCTGACTATCCAATGGTGGCACCCAACTACGCTGAACAACGTAGAAAGCTTGCAAAACAAATTGGACTTGGGAAAGGCCGCGGCAAGCGGTAGTTGGGGTACGGATAGCTTTTAAATCAAGTAATTGATAAGCACTCGCTCCTGAGAAAATATGAGTTAAGGCTTATACTTTTTTCTTCTGGGCGACTGGTCACGGCACGCTAGTTTACCATATACTAGACGCTTAGAACGGCGGCTTAATCCGCCATCCGCCTTGAATGCATAATGGAGACAGCAATGATCGATTTGGAAAGTCTATGTGCCGAGCGTGGGCTGCGTATGACCGACCAGCGCCGCGTCATTGCAAAAGTCATGAGTGATGCTGAGGATCACCCAGATGTAGAGGAGTTGTATCGACGGGCTGTTCAGGCTGATCCAAGAATTTCCATTGCGACGGTCTACCGAACGGTGCGTCTTTTTGAAGAAGCTGGCATTGTAGAACGCCATGACTTTCGCGATGGCCGTTCGCGCTATGAACCTGCCACGGATGAACATCACGACCATCTTATTGATTTGGAGAGTGGCGAAGTTATTGAGTTTCAAAACGAGCGCATTGAACAACTCCAAGAAGAGATTGCCGCTGAACTTGGCTATGAGCTTGTTGACCATCGGATGGAACTCTACGGCCGTAAGCGCAAAGCATAGCCTTTTAAGAATGTGACTGACACAGCGCCTTCCCGTCACTTGGAAGCCGAAACCAATCGCGGCGAATTTGGCGCAATTGAGCGTGGAGAAGCAAAGTTAAATGGCGCCGCTCTTAGGACCCTGTTGCCGGCTGCTGTAGCAATCGTTCTTCTACTTCCTTTCCAGGCGCTGATCGTCAAAATTTTTCCCCGTGTTTACACCGTCATTCCGCGCATATTTCACACGATCATTTGCTGGTGCTTCGGCATAAACCGGCGCGAGCTTGGACAAAGAACGAAGGCAGGCGGCATATTATTCGTCTGTAACCATATCTCTTGGTTGGATATTCCTTTGCTTGGCTCCCTGGTGCCTGGCAGCTTTGTTGCGAAAGCCGAAATAGAAAATTGGGGTCTGTTTGGGCTTCTTGCGGTCCTGCAAAGAACTATTTTCGTCGTCCGCGAACGCCGAACGTCCAGCGCTGACCAACGCAATCAAATCGTCGATCATTTGGCGCAAGGACATAATGTCATTTTGTTTCCTGAAGGGACGTCGAGCGCAGGCAATGGTGTATTGCCTTTCAAATCGGCCCTTTTCTCAGTTGTTGAAGCCGCGCAGCAAGCCGGGCTTGAGCCAGTTATCCAGCCAATTTCATTGGCATACACCGACGTCAATTCGATTCCCCTGGTACGCGCAAATCGCCACCGAATTTCATGGGTCGGTGACATGGAGTTCCTACCCCACTTCGTGCAAGTGATGCGCCTCAGCGCAATCGATGCAACGGTGCACTTTCATGAGCCCGTGCGGCTTGAAGAGTTTGGTAGCCGCAAGGCATTGGCGCTCCATTGTGAACAGGTGGTCGGTCAAGGTGTGCGGCTGGCCAATTCCGGACGCATGGAGCCGGGGCATTTGGTTGCAAATCGAGAGGAACTTGCGTAAGCGGCTCCAGTGAAAAAAACCGGTACGAATATAGACGCTAAGAGCGCGGCGCCGCGGAAAGCCTTCATCAAGACATATGGGTGTCAGATGAATGTGTATGATTCCGAGCGTATCGAGAATATGCTCTCAAAAGAGGGCTATGAGATAACAGCCTCCCCAGAAGAGGCGGATTTAACGGTTCTCAATACATGCCACATCCGCGAAAAAGCGGCTGAGAAGGTCTATTCGGAACTTGGCCGGCTTCGCATCATCCAGGCAAAGCAAGGCGAAACTGGCCAGGCGATGAAAATTGCTGTGGCGGGATGTGTAGCGCAGGCTGAAGGCGAAGAGATGCTGCGCCGAGCCTCCAACGTAGATGTCGTGGTCGGCCCGCAAGCTTATCAAGATCTCCCTGAGCTGTTGAAGCAAGATCGCAAGAACGCTGTTCGCCAGGATTTTGCAGCTGATGATAAATTTGAGGCGCTTAAAAAAGCGAGCCAGCGCAATGCGCCAGTGCAGCCCGCGGCATTCTTAACCATCCAGGAAGGCTGCGATAAATTTTGCACGTTTTGCGTCGTGCCATATACGCGAGGGGCCGAATACTCTCGGCCAGTTGCTGACCTATTGGATGAGGCTCAAAATCTTGTCGCCCGCGGCGCGAAGGACATTACCTTGCTTGGGCAAAATGTGAATGCTTACCATGGTGCGACGGATGCCGGTGGCACAGAAACGCTATCTGGTCTGCTGCACCAATTGGCGGAAATTGGGGGGATTGAGCGGCTGCGATACACGACATCCCATCCCAAGGATATGGACGAACAGCTCATCGCGGCGCACCGCGACATCCCTCAAGTGATGCCATATCTGCATTTGCCAGTTCAATCGGGCTCAGACCGTGTTCTGAAAGCGATGAACCGGCGCCATGGACGGTCCCTTTATTTTGATATCGTTGCGAAACTGCGAGACGCCAGACCGGACTTGGCCCTATCCAGCGATATCATCGTAGGATTTCCGGGCGAAACGGATGCTGATTTTCAGGATACGCTAGATCTGGTTGAGACCGTCGAATACGCGCAATGCTATTCGTTCAAGTATTCGCCACGTGCAGGAACACCGGGTGCTGAGCGAGAGGACCAGGTGCCGGAAGAGGTCAAATCTGAGCGCTTGGCTGTTCTGCAACACATACTCAATGCCCAGCAATTGGCGTTTAATCAATCAAAGGTTGGAACAACGCAGCCTGTTTTGTTTGAACGCCTCGGGAAAAAACCTGGTCAATTTATCGGACGCACGCCCTATATGCAGGCTGTGCACATAGACGTGCCGTATCTATCTGACCCCAGCGCGGTTATCGGGCGCATTTTGGACTGCCATATTCAACATGCTGGCCCCAATTCTTTAAAGGGAGCGCTGCTGCAGAAGGATTTACCAGACGTTGCCTGATGCCACCCCCTTTAGCGAAGACGTGGTCATTGAAAGCGAAGGAGAAATCCGTCCGTCAGGTCGTCATGGCAAAGGCGGCTTGAAATCACTGACTCGTGTCTTGTCGTTTTCTGACAATTCTTTGCTGCCGCTTCTCTATGGCGAGTACAATAAGAATCTGTCTCAGATAGAAGCGGCGCTCTCCCTGGAATTATCCAGCAAAGGTAATGAGTTGGCTATCACTGGAGACGAAGACGCCGTCACAAAGGCGCAAATCGTCTAAGAGGAGCGTTATGGGCAAGCGAAAGTCGGCCAACACTTAGAATTGGGCGACGTTGACGGTGCACTCCGAATGGCAGAGCGCATGTCGGCACTAGGCAGCGCTGCGACTAGTCCACCGGCGCAATCAGCATCGGGTAAGGCGGGTCCGAAAGCGTCAAAAACCAGCAAAGTCAGTATTCAAATTCGCAAGAAGACTTTGCGTCCGCGCTCGCCTACCCAGGCTGACTATATCGCGCGGCTTGCTGATACACCGATGGTATTTGGGATCGGGCCAGCCGGTACAGGCAAAACCTATCTTGCCGTTGCTCAGGCCGTTGCTGCCATGCTGGCCGGCCAGGTTGATAAAATAATTTTATCGCGGCCAGCTGTCGAAGCCGGAGAGAATCTGGGGTTTTTGCCAGGCGATATGCGCGAGAAAGTCGACCCATATCTGCGCCCGCTTTATGATGCTCTTGATGACCTTTTGCCGGCCGACTTCGTCGAGCGGCGCATGCAATCAGGCGAAATTGAAATTGCACCGCTTGCGTTCATGCGCGGCCGAACGCTGTCAAACGCTTTTATCATTTTAGATGAAGCGCAGAATGCGACGGTAATGCAGATGAAGATGTTCCTCACGCGATTTGGCGAAAACTCGCAGATGGTGATTGCCGGGGACCCTAGCCAGGTTGATTTGCCACCCAAAACAAGGTCGGGTCTCGCCCACGCTGTTAATACGCTGGGGCATGTCTCTGGCATTTCAATTATTCGCTTTCGGCCGGAAGACGTGGTGCGCCATCCATTGGTGGGGCGGATTGTGGATGCCTATGATGCCGCTGATAAGGCGGAGCGCGGCGAAGCGTCAGGCGCCGCGAGTTAATGCCCTTGATTGTCCATAGCGACGTGACACAGCCAGCTTGGAATTCAATCCTGTCGCAGCCGGATAGTGTTTTGCAGGACACGTGCGAACGCGTGTTAAGCCGGCTCGATGTGGAGTTTACCGAGCGTGCGGTCGAAATTTCTGCGTTGCTGACCGACAATGCCGAACAACAGATGCTCAATGCGAGATATCGACAGAAAGATAAACCGACGAACGTGCTCTCTTTTCCGGTTCATGAACCGCATAGCATTGCGCGGATCGGGCCGACTGCTCCGCCCCTCATGCTAGGCGATATGTCTTTTGCTTTTGAAACCGTTGTTGAAGAAGCCCGCCTCAAAAGGATTGAACCGGTCGCGCATTTCACGCATCTTATCGTTCATGGCGTTTTACATCTCTTAGGATTTGATCATCACAATGACAGTGCCGCTGGGGAAATGGAGGCGCTCGAAATGGAGATTTGCAAAAGTCTGGGTCTCGCCAACCCATATGAGGCCCACTGATCCATCAAAAAAAGATGCAGGAACCCGTTATGTTTGAGAAGGGCGAAAGCGAACCTGAAGAGGATTTGCCGTCCAGTCCCGCCGCGCTAGGTGAGCCGTCATCTAGCGCAGCATCCGTGAGCGCGCCAGTGTCCCGACATGCGCAAATTAGGCCTGTCGGGGAACTGAATGTCAGTCAGGAGACCTCAAAAGGTGGTCTCTTTTCGTGGCTGAAGGCGCTCTTTACCAAGCCTGACCGCGACGTGCGTCGCGCTCTGGAAGATATTGTCACCGCAGATTTGCAAGGCGGGGCCGCTGACGCCGATCTTGGTGATGATGAGCGCACCATGATCCGCAACGTATTGCAATATCATGAGGTGCGCGTTGATGATGTGATGGTGCCGCGCGCCGATATTATCGCGATTGATGAGCAGGAGAGCTTTGAGAGTTTGGTGGCGATGTTCATCGATGCCGCCCATTCGCGCATCCCGGTCTATAGCGATACGATGGATAATGTGATTGGCATGGTCCACATCAAAGACGTTGTTGCGCCCTTAACGCCCGCGATCAATGGCTCGGATAGCAGCCCACCGTCCATCGCTTCTCTAATCAGATCCGTTCTCTACGTTCCGCCATCCATGCGTGTGATTGATCTATTGGCGCGCATGCGTGCCGCGCGCATGCATATGGCTGTTGTCGTTGATGAATTTGGTGGAACCGATGGTCTTGTTACCATCGAAGATCTGGTAGAGCAGATCGTCGGCGAAATTGAAGATGAACATGATGAGGCGCAGCCCAGTTTCATCGCGCTGCTGACCGACGGCGTTTGGCTTGCCGACGCCCGCCTTAGCATTGAAGATGCCGAAGTAACGCTTGGCGCCGACCTATCAAGTCAGGAAGATGATGTGGATGTCGATACCTTAGGCGGCCTGGTCGTTTCCTTGGCCGGCAGGGTTCCAGTTATCGGCGAACATGTTACCCACCCAGCGGGACTGGTCCTGGAAGTGATTGACGGAGACCCAAGGCGTATCAAGCAAGTCCGGGTGTCGCGGACTGATTGCGCCGCAGGCAATACAGGGCGCGCTTGACGGAGCGAAAGTCGTTGTCCTTTGTCCTCGCCCTCGCTGGTGGTGCAGCCTTTGCCTTGGGCTTTGCGCCGACCAGTTGGATATGGCTTGCGCTTCCAGCTTTCGGCCTGCTTGCTGTCTTGATTTACAATGCAGCCAGTTTCCGGAGCGCACTTGGGCTTGGGTATCTATTTGGGGCCGGGCAATTCCTGATTAATTTTTCCTGGATAGCGAACGCCTTTGCTGTTCGGGAAGGTTTTAGCTATGCGCAAGGCCTTGCTGCGGTCTTTGCGTTGGCACTGGGCATGGCCATTTATCCTGCTGTCGCTGCGGCATCTGCCTGGTTTATCGTAGGGTCACGCCGCTCTCCATGGACATTCGGATGCGCCTTATCCGTTTTTTGGACGGTAACTGAAATCGGCCGGGGCGCAATTTTAACCGGCTTTCCTTGGAACCCCGTTGGCGCGCTGTGGGCCAGCCGTCCGATCATGGCGCAGTTGGCAAGTGTCTTCGGTGTCTTCGGCCTCAGTCTAATAACTGTGTTCATCGTTTCAGTTACAGCCGCAGGTCTTATCGCATCCAAGACTTTCATGCGCCGAGCAATGTTCGTATCGGCGGGTGTTGGCGGGATGGCACTCATAGCGGTGTACGGAATTTGGCGTATACCGACTGGCGCTGCGCCAGTGCATCCTGACTTATCGCTAATACTGGTCCAAGCAAATGTCCCCCAGGATAAAAAATGGGACAGAGCGTTGCTGGAAAGCCATCTGGAGACGCACATTTCGCTATCAGTATCAGCCGCAATCCCAACTGATCATAAACGGGTCGTTATCTGGCCAGAAACTGCCTATCCCTATCTCATCGATACGTCTCGCGCGGCACAAATCGATTTGCAGCAGCGCCTCGGCGCCGACACTCTTCTCCTCTTTGGCGCCAATCGGCTGGAAGAGCGTGGTGACCGGCAGGTGGCGCGCAATTCTCTCTTCGCGCTTAAAGACACCGATCTCGTGGCGCGCTATGATAAGTCTCACCTGGTTCCGTTTGGAGAATATGTCCCCTATGCAGGGATCTTTCGACTTTTTGGCGCAGAGACTCTGGTGGACGTTCTTTCCGGATTTGAGCCTGGCCCTGGACCAGCGGTTGTCGCTGTAGAATCCCTTCCCCCATTTGCCCCTTTGATTTGTTATGAAGGTATCTTTCCGGGAATGCTTACGGCGCTGGAAGAGCGTCCAGATTGGCTGCTAAACATCTCAAATGATGCCTGGTTTGGTATGTCAGCTGGCCCATACCAGCACATGAACTTGGCGCGTCTCCGGTCGATCGAGCAGGGCATCCCGCTCGTTCGATCTACCGGCACAGGTGTAAGCAGTGTTTTTGATCCATATGGTCGAAAGATTGCGAGTTTGCCAATTGAGCAAAAAGACGTGCTTATTTCCGCACTCCCTCAACCTTTAAGGTCTAAAACCTTCTATTATTCAACTGGAAGCGATAGCCTATCCTTTATTATTGCACTTGTCATTCTGGCTTTAGGTTGTATTCGGGTGAGCGCAAAATAGTATTGCGTTGTATGAGCATACTGAAATCAGATAGCTTTTGATAAGATGATAAGACAACTTTAACGAAAGACCCTGTTAGGGTGGTATAAGGACTTTTGAGTAAATCGGGGCGGGGGAGATTAGTGGCAGACCATCCAGATCCAGTTGATATTCATGTTGGCCAGCAAGTCCGCAAGCGTCGAAACGCTCTGTCAATGAGCCAGGAGAAACTTGGTAAAGCGTTGGGTTTGACGTTTCAGCAGGTCCAGAAGTACGAACGCGGTATGAACCGCATCGGCTCTTCAAGACTCTATCATTTGAGTCAAATTCTTGATGTTGATATTCCATATTTTTTTGAAGGGTATCAAAGCCCAGATGAGCTGACCGCGCTGACGGTGCACGAGGATGCCGCTTTGTTTGATGGGTCCCCTCAAATCGATCCGGAGACACACGAGTTCTTGAGGTCGTTCCAGCGCATCAAAGACGGAGGTGTCCGGCGGCGATTGCTAGACTTAATGCGCTGTTTAGCGGGGTAGAGGCCAGCTTTTTGCGATTGGTTGTTGGATTGGTAAGGAAGCTGTGCAACACAGCGCGCCAACCGTTCATTAACTATAGGAAAAGTCCTCTACATGTCCCTCGCCTCAAGAGCTGATTACGTCTTCACCAGTGAATCCGTATCTGAAGGTCATCCAGATAAAGTGGCGGATCGCATATCGGATGCTATTCTAGACCTCTATTTGAGCAAAGACGGCCAAGCCCGTGTTGCCGTCGAAACCATGGTGACGACCAATCAGATCGTTCTGGCAGGCGAAGTCAGGTCAGCAATTCCGGTGTCGATGGAAGAACTTGAAAGCGCCGCGCGAGGCGCCGTGAAGGCGATTGGTTATGAGCAAGATGGCTTTCATTGGCGGGATTCCAGTTTCCAATGCTTCGTGCATGAACAGTCAGCCGATATCGCCCAAGGCGTGGATGCGGCCGGCAATAAGGATGAGGGTGCTGGCGACCAGGGGATCATGTTTGGATTTGCCACGCGTGAAACGCCAGCCTTGATGCCAGCGCCGATTTATTATTCCCATGAAATCCTCAAAGCACTGGCAAAAGGGCGCCATGATGGGTCCATGCCAATGCTAGAGCCAGATTCAAAAAGCCAAGTTACTTTGCGCTATGAAAACGGCAAACCGGTGGGCGCGACCTCGGTTGTGGTCTCAACCCAGCATAGCGCTGGCTATGACCAGCATGACCTTCGCGAACATGTTCGCAGCGTCGTTGAGGGCATTTTGCCTGAGGGCTGGATGTGTCCTGATGATGAATTCTATGTCAATCCAACCGGTAAATTTGAAGTGGGCGGACCAGACGGTGATGCTGGTCTGACGGGCCGGAAAATCATTGTGGACACCTATGGCGGCGCAGCGCCCCATGGGGGCGGCGCATTTTCTGGCAAAGACCCGACCAAGGTTGACCGGTCAGCCGCTTATGCGGCGCGCTATCTTGCCAAAAATGTTGTCGCGGCGGACTTGGCAGATGCCTGTACCATTCAGCTGGCCTATGCCATTGGCGTCTCCAAACCTCTGTCTATTTATGTCGACCTGCACGGTACGGCGCGCGATGGCGTGACCCCTGATGCTGTTGAAACGGCTCTGGCGCAAGTGATGGACCTGTCGCCAAGAGGCATTCGTGAGCATCTGGGCCTGAACAAGCCCATCTTTGAGCGTACCGCTGCCTACGGCCACTTCGGCCGCACACCTGAGGAGGATGGCGGCTTTTCTTGGGAAAAAACAGATCTGGCTGATGCGCTCAAAGGTGCTTTGCAAACCTAAGTCTTAAGGCGAGGGGACTGCGTGGAGGAACGCGGCAGAGGTTTAAGGCTCTATGGCCGTCAAGTCGGTCATGGGGGCCTCAGGCCGTCTCACAAATCTGCGTTTGAAAGGATTTATCCTGCACTGCGGCTGGATGATACGGGCCCCTGTTTAGATATCTCCGACATCGGTGAGACGGTCTGGCTTGAAATAGGCTTTGGCAGTGGTGAGCATCTGTTGTGGCAAGCCGAGCAAAACCTAGACGTTCAGATGATTGGCGTTGAGCCTTTCCAGACTGGTGTTGCCAAATGCTTGCTGGGATGTGCAGCGCGCGGATTGGATAATGTCAGGCTCTGTGCTGGCGACGGTCGAAGCTTCGTTGAGCGGTTCCCAGACGAAAGTGTTGACCGGGTCTTTGTCTTGCACCCTGACCCTTGGCCGAAATGGCGCCACGCAAAACGCCGTCTCATCCAGCCGCAGTTTCTGAACAGCCTGTCGCGCATCCTGCGTCCTGGCGGAGAGCTGCGCATAGGAACGGATTGGCCAGACTATAGCTGTTGGGCTTTGCGCCATCTCTTAGTCCATCCGGCCTTTGAGTGGCGGGCAAAAACAGCCCAAGACTGGCAAGGCAGACCCCAAGACTGGCCTGAAACGCGTTACGCTGTTAAAGCAAAAAAGGAAGGGCGCCGCGACGTCCATCTTTCATTTGTTAGAAGGGCGCGTTGATGCGCTGGATTTTAAAGGGGCTTAAATGGGCGGCTCTGGGCCTTGGTGCCTTGCTCGGCCTTGCAGCAGTCTTTGGATTTGTGCAATGGACCCGTGCGAAAGGCTCCCTGCCTATTCTAGAGGGCACAGTCAATACGACGGTCGCCTCGAGAGCGACCATCTCCCGTGATGCAAACGCCTTGGTTTATATCGAGGCTGATACAGAAATCGATGCGCTCTTCGCCCTTGGTTTTGCCCATGCGCAGGACCGGCTTTGGCAAATGGATATGGTGCGCCGCGCTGCGAGAGGCCGGCTGAGTGAGCACTTTGGCGGCATCACCCTTGGGTTTGATAAATATATGCGCCATTGGGCATTTCCCACTTTAGCGCAAGATAGCTGGGAGGCGTTTTCGGCGGCCGACAAAGCGCGTGTCGAAGCCTATGCGGCTGGCATTAATGCTTATCTGCAGTCAGAGCTCTACCGCAAAACGCCCGAACATATCTTGTTGATGCGCGAGATGGAGCCCTGGTCACCCATCGACAGCTTGCTCGTGACCAAGCTGCTTTGGTCAAATCTATCGACCAACCTGTTTCAAGAAGTGACGCGTGAGCAGCTACGGCTCTCTCTTGCGCCGGACCTAGCGCAGGAGTTTTTGCGCCCCTATCCCGATGGTGGCCATGTTTCCATGGAGTGGGAGGACCTAGCGCGCACGCTAGGCCTAGAGCGGGCCGGAAGGCCAAGTCCGCAAAGCACCATCAAGATACGCCCAGGAGGCGAGAATTCAAACAATTGGGTGGTGAGCGGGTCGCGGAGCGTGTCCGGGTCCCCCATGCTCGCCAATGACCCCCATTTGGGCCTCACGATGCCTGGCTTTTGGCACTTGGTACAGATGCGCATTGGTGATGCCGTGCGCAGCGGCGGCACCATTGCAGGCATGCCGGCCATTGTTATCGGCCACAATCAGGCGGTCAGCTG
>CAKZYD010000169.1 GCA_937884085.1 uncultured Sphingomonadales bacterium
GTAGCAAGGGTCAGGCGGCGGGAAAACGTCATGGTTTTATGTCTCCAAAAGGGGCGTCAAATAGCGTCCAGTTCTTCTAAAATAAGGCTCTTCGTCAGCAACTGCGGCAGCACTTTAGGCTCTGATTTGCCGGGCGGATAAAAAAGATACATGGGCACACCTGGTCGGCCGCGCTTCTTAAGCTCTTCAGCAATCATAGCATTTCTGTTGGTAAAGTCAGCCACCATGAAGGTGACATTTCTCTCCGCAAACGCTGCTTGAATATCCACATGCTTGAGCGTCGTCGCTTTGTTGAGCTGGCACGTCGCGCACCAAGTTGCAGTAAAATCAATGAAGGCGCCCTTCCCGGCAGCCGTCAATTCAGCAACCCGCTCTGGCGTCCATGGCTCGGCGGCCTCCAATGTTTTATAGGCTAGGCTTCCGGCCTCAGAGGGCTGAGACGTGAAGGCCGCTCTGACCGGCAAAACCACGGCTAGACAAAGAGCAACGACGGCCAAGACTCTTGGCAGAAAGGCCGATTTGAAGTCTTGCCGCAAAAGCCAAACCGCAAAGGCTAGCGCGGTGGCGCCAGCGGCGGTCCAAGCAACGGCGCTTGCACCGGCTTGATCGCCGAGCACCGATAGCAGCCAAGCTGCCGTCAGAAACATCGGGAAGGCAAAGACTTGCTTGAGCGTATCCATCCAAGCGCCCGGTTTGGGCAAAAAGCGTTCTAGCCTTGGCACAAAGCTGAGGGCCAGGAAGGGCAAGGCAAGGCCCAATCCCACAAGGGCGAAGACTGCGAATACAATGGCTGCGGGCTGCGTAAT
Organism: uncultured Sphingomonadales bacterium; assembly: GCA_937884085.1. Taxonomy (GTDB): domain Bacteria; phylum Pseudomonadota; class Alphaproteobacteria; order Sphingomonadales; family CAKZYD01; genus CAKZYD01. The sequence continues at coordinate 807 of CAKZYD010000169.1, forward strand.
GACGGCCCCAAGCGCCACGCCCAGAAACGGCCCAATACAAGGTGCGCCGACCAGGGCGGCGAGAACACCGGTAAAAAAGGCGCCAAACGCCCCGCCCTTTGCAGCTAATCCAGTGCCGACATTCTGCACCTAACCGCCATGATCAATTTGGCTGAGCAGCTAAAGCCCGATGGCAAACATGAGAAGGGCAAGCAAGGCAACCCCGACTGGGTATTGCAGCTGAAAGCCAATGCTCAAAAACTCACCGCTGGCTCTTAAGACAACAAACACGGCCGCGATCGTGAGAAACGAAAGCACGACGCCAGCCGTATAAAACAGGCCATGCTGGCGCACTTCCCCCGCATTGCCGCTCTGGGCGGCATGGACCATGCTCACCGCCTTTATGGACAGCACGGGCAGTACACATGGCATCAGGTTGAGAACAAGGCCGCCGAGGAGCGCCAAGCCCGCAATTGTTACAAAACCGATGGCAGGCGCAACCTTGCTTGCGGTTCCCAGAAACATTGGGCCCGCCTTGGCAGCAATCTCATAGCCCTGACGGCGGCCATCGGTGCGCTCAACAACCACGATGCCATCAATCTGGGATGGAAATGTGTCTCCCGGGAACGGCGTGAGGGTCAAACTGGCCCCTTCGGACCCAAAACTTGCAGTCTGCTGCGCAGCGTGCAGAACTTCGTTCCCATAGGGAAAGAAGCGAACGGAGCGAATATCCTTAGGCACAGACGGCCCTGCGAAGCTTAAAGTCCATCGCTCACCATCGGTAAGGCGGGCGTCACCCTCAAACGGTGATGGCGCCCGACCAATCCAATCAGCAATCAATGCACCGCTTGCTTCATTCACCTTGGATTGGTCTTCAACCGGCAGATTAAGGCTGAAGTCAACTTCTTCCGGGATGCAAACTTCCTTACAAATCAGATAGCTAAGACGCCCACTTAAACTAATACTTGCACTGGCAGTATCAGGTATCTGAACGGAAAACGGCAGAACCAGTCGATTGTCATAGCCATAGTCCATGATTTCCCCGGCGACGACCGGAAGTTCATGGGGAATAGGCCAGATGAAATCACCAACCATCTCACCTGCGTCGCCATCCCAATGGTCGACCTCTGGCGGCAGACCTGCATCGCCAGGATTGCGCCAATAGACGTGCCACGCGCGGTCCAACCGCATATCGAAAGCAGCGAAGAACATCTCGCCTGGCTGGACAGCCTCTCGCTCGGCAATCAGCTCGACAAGTGCATGGCCACCATCAACGGGTTTCGCATAGGTGAGCTGCGTGAGGGATAGAAGGGCCGCTAGGGTGCATAAAAGCAATCGCATAGCGGTAGTCTATAGGCTGAAGACCCAGCTTAGCAAATGCGCGGTAAGGGGTCGCCTGTGAGCCAGTCCACCATGCGCCGCCCGCCAAGTGGCGTGACCATCTGGACGAAACCATTTAGATCATCGGTGATGGTCCCAATGATGGCGGCCTCTGTGCCAAGTGGATGGGCTTTCAAAGCCTCTAGCGCTGCATCGGCCTGGTCTGCCGAAACAATGGCAATGAGCTTGCCTTCGTTTGCCAAATAAAGCGGATCAACGCCTAAGAGTTCACACGCTGCATCCACCGTACGCTTGATTGGGATAGCTGTTTCATCCAGCTCAGCGCCACAATTGCTAGAGCGGCAGATTTCGTTGATGGCCGTCGCGAGGCCGCCGCGGGTGGGGTCTCGCAGCACGTGGACGTCTGGCACGGCCGCAATAAGGTCTGCGACCAAGCCATGCAGAGCCGCTGTATCGCTGGTCAGCGGTGCCATCAGCGGCAGGCTCTCTCGTTCCGAAAGAATTGTGATGCCATGGTCACCGATACTGCCCGAAACGAGGATTTTATCGCCAGGCTTGGCCCGCGTTGCTGCTGGCGGTGTCTCCAACGTTTCGGGAATGAAGCCGACCCCAGTCGTGTTGATGAATACGCCGTCGCCTTTGCCGCGCTCGACCACTTTGGTGTCCCCGGCAATAATCTGAACACCGGCCTCTTTCGCGGCCGCTGCCATGCTCTCAACAATCTGCTGAAGCGTGCTGAGCGCAAAGCCTTCCTCTAATATAAAGCCAGCGGTGATGTAGCGCGGTACGGCGCCTGCCATGGCAACATCATTCACTGTCCCATGGATGCTCAGTGCGCCAATGTCGCCGCCAGGAAAGATGATGGGCGAGACCACATGACTGTCTGTCGCGACAACCATACGCCCCTGCCCTTCAAAGCGCGCTTGGTCATCGCCCGCATCGAGTAGAGGATTGGAAAAGGCCGGCTTAAAAAGCTCTTCAAACAGCTGCGCGGAGGCGCGCCCGCCAGCGCCATGGGTTAAGTCTACACTGCCGCGCTTAAAGTCCAGCTTCTTGGCAAACAGCCGCTTGTTGCGGCTTTCCACGAAATCAACGCCCATGGCTGCTACTCCGCTGGCACAAGCGCAGCCTCTTCCGGCACATCCCGGAAACGGCCATAGAGATAATGGGCAGCGCAGGCCCCTTCTGGGGAGACCATACAGGAGCCGAGCGGATGCTCAGGTGTGCAGGCCGTGGCAAAGACTTTACAGTCCTTCGGCGCCTTTTCACCACGCAAAATGTTTGCGCACGCGCAAGCCTTGTGGTCTGGGCGGGAGACATAAGCCAAGCCAAATTTCAGCTCGGCATCAAACAAAGCGAACTCATCTGAAAGCCGTAGTGCGCTATTAGGAATGCTCCCAAGGCCGCGCCATTCAAAGCTATCACG
>CAKZYD010000170.1 GCA_937884085.1 uncultured Sphingomonadales bacterium
GTTCTGCGCTTTCATATCCGTGCGTTTTTAGCCATGGGCGGCGCGCCGGAGGAGATCCTCTATGACCGCATGAAGACCGCGGTGATTGGCGAGGATGAAGCGGGTGTCGTTACCTACAACAGCGCCCTGGTGGCTTTGCTTAATCACTACGGCTCCATCCCCAAAGCCTGCCAGCCTTATCGGGCGAAGACGAAAGGCAAAGTGGAGCGTCCCTTCCGCTATATCCGACAGGACTTCTTCCTGGCGCGCACCTTCCGGAATATGGACGATCTCAATGCCCAGTTTGATACATGGCGCTGCAGCATTGCCAATCCGCGGGTGCATGCAACCACCAAGCAAGTGATTGACCAAGCCTTTGCCCAAGAGCAAAGCGCGCTAAAGCCATTGCCACGTCATCCGTACGACGCTGTGCTCACTATCGAGCGACGAGTCAGCAAGGAGGGCATGATCTCGGTGGGCGGCAATCTATACTCGGTCCCCGATACAGCCCGGCCCCGCATCCTTGATGTTCAGCATCTTCCTCAAGAGGTGCGCATTTATGAGGATGGCACGCTGATTGCCCGCCACCCTGTACTGGAAGGCAAAGCACTGCGGCGCGTCGATCCTGCCCATCGCAAGGCGCCACCCAGAGCGCCCACTGCAGCTGCAAATCCCACTGGCGGCCTGCGCCGACCGCTTGACTTTTATGGCGCGGTGGGCCGGCGCTTGGCAGCCGAAGGAGCGCGGTGATGAGTGATTATCTTGACCGGATCCGCGGTGCTCTTGTGGGCCTAAAGATGCCGCGCGCGCTTGAAGCGCTTGACCACACACTGCACCAACTGGAACAGGGTGAAATTACTGCCATAGAAGCCATCGACACCTTGCTAAGTGAAGAATACGCAACGCGCGAACCACGCCGGGATGATGTGGCCTTAAGAACCGCCAAGCTCACGCCGATCAAAACACTGGAGAGCTTTGACTTTAGCTTCCAGCCCTCTTTGGACCGGGAACGTATTGCTGCCTTGGCGCAGCTGGACTTCATTCGGCGCGCAGAAGTCGTGCACTTTCTTGGACCGCCTGGAACTGGCAAATCGCATCTGGCAACGGCGCTCGGTGTCGCTGCGGTCAAGGCAGGCAAAAGTGTGTATCGTGCGCCGCTTGCCGATTTGATTGACGCCCTTACCCAGGCTGAACGCGAAGGCCGCCTCACAGAGAAGAGCCGTTTCTACACCAGAGCATCGCTCCTAATTGTCGATGAAATCGGCTACCTGCCCATTACACAAGGTGGCGCGAACCTATTCTTTCAACTGGTCAACGCACGCTATGAAAAAGGCGCCATGATCCTCACATCCAATCGCGGCTTTGCCGAATGGGGCGAGGTGTTTGGTGACCCCGTGGTCGCAACAGCCCTGCTGGACCGTCTTCTCCATCATGCTGTCGTCGTTCAAATCGAAGGCGCAAGTTATCGCCTGCGCAGTCATGCGGACCTCATCCCAGAACATGTCCGCGCCAACGCACCCATCTCACCGCCGCCACCGCCAAAGCGCCGTGGCAGGCCACCCAAAAATGGAGCTGCCGCTCAAACACACGGCTGAGCACCAACACAAAACTGGGGAATTTTACCCCGGCGCTTTTGGGGATTTTTAAGTCGGCATTGACAAGCGCTCTTAAGGAGACTGCGTGACTTCGCAGACGGGTTGCTTGACGACGTAATGATGCCGTCCGGTCGCCGCTCTAATATGGCGCGTAAAACCCGGTGTTCTTGGTCCTGATCATAGCCGATATCACCCATCACGATTTTATAGTATTCCTTTTTGTTTTCGTCGAGACCGCAATCGCTCCACCGTGCGTACCAATCGTAATATGT
>CAKZYD010000171.1 GCA_937884085.1 uncultured Sphingomonadales bacterium
TCCTCGTGCTCTGTGTCCTCCTCATTGGCAAAGTCGCCTTATCAGCCATCTGTATCGCAGGCCGCTTTGGCACGGGTGTGTTTTCCGTCTCGCTGTTCTTGGGCGCCATGCTTGGCGGCGCTTTTGGCATGCTGGCAACGCAAATCTTCCCCAGCCATGCGGCCGCTGATGGCCTCTATGCCGTCGTCGGCATGGCAGCGGTGGCGGGGTCTGTCATGGGCGCGCCGATTTCGACAATCCTGATCGTGTTTGAACTGACCGGCAGCTATCAAGTCACACTTGCCCTTATGGGGGCCACAGCTGTCGCCAGTCTGGTGTCGAGTCGGCTGTTTGATATCAGCTTTTTCAATCTGCAACTGCGGCGCCGAGGTCTTGCCCTGACCGACAGCCGCGCCCGCCTTGCCCTGCGTCAGCGGACCGTCGATAGCGTGATGGAGCAGGATTTCATTACGGTGCCAGCGACGACGACCCTAGGCCGTGTGCGGACATTGCTGGACACCCAGCGCCGGGGCATGCTGGTGGTTGTTGATGAGAAGGACCGCTTTGTCGGCGAGATTGCCATGGCCGACCTGACCTCAGACCTTTACGACACCGGCCTTGATACGCTCGTCATTGCCTATGATCTGGCCAGGCCGACCGGCAAAGTCATCGTTGCAAAAGACAATCTGGCCCAGGCCATGACCCTGATGCAGGGCCGCGACCAGGACGTGGCGCCCGTCCTCAACAATGTCCAAGACCGCAACGTCGTGGGCGTGCTGCATGAAACGGATGTCTTGGTGGCCTTTAATCGCCTCCTCATCGAGAATGAAGAAGAGATGCGCGGCACGGCAGTGCCAAAACCCTAGGCCAAGTTTTCATCATGCGAATATTTGGCCGCCTATAGCTGCACCTTGGCGCCTCCTGCGTTAGCAAACCGGCTCTCTCAGACATAAGAAAGGTGAGCCAAATGACCGCCAGCGCCCTCGAAGAGATAAAGGCCTATCCCGTCGGTAAATTCTACTGGAACGGCGCCTGGCAAACGCCTTTGGGTACGGGCAGCTTTGATATCGTCTCGCCGGTGACGGAAGAGACGCTTCTAAGCATGCCGCAAGCCGCAGAAGCGGATATGGATGCCGCTGTCGCATCCGCGCGCACAGCTTTCGATCAGGGCCCATGGCCAACACTCAAGCCCGCTGAGCGGGCTGAGATTTTAACCCGTTTTGCCGCCCTTATCCGGGAAAAAGGGGACCTGTTGGCGCGCGTGTGGACCATGCAGGCGGGCACGTTGCCCGGCATGGCTGGCAATTCCGCAGGCTATTCTGTCAGCGCTATCGACCGCAACGTGGCCTTAGCCGATAGCTATCCTTTCATCGAAGTCTTTGACCAATATGACGATTTCCGCGCTATCGTGCGCGAGCCGGTCGGCGTGGTGGCTGCGATTGCCCCTTGGAATGCCCCACTGGCAACCATGCTCAACAAAATCGGTCCAGCGCTCATGGCCGGGTGCCCGGTCATCATGAAGCCAGCCCCGGAAACGCCGTTGGAGGCCTATATCGTCGCCGCTTGCGCTGATGAAGCCGGTTTCCCGCCCGGCGTCGTGAACTTGGTTGGTGCTGGCCGCGAGGTCTCTGACTATCTGGTACGTCATCCCGGCGTCGATAAGGTCAGCTTCACGGGCAGTGTCGCGGCCGGCAAGCGCATCGCTAGCGTCTGCGGTGACCGCATCGCCCGCGTGACGTTAGAACTCGGTGGGAAATCCGCAGCCATCATCTGTGAGGACGCAGATTTGGAGCAGGCAGCCAAGAGCTTGGCCGGTAACATCGTCATGCTCAGCGGCCAAAACTGCGCGGCACTGACGCGTGCGCTGGTGCCTGCGACGCTGCAAGATATCTTCCTGGGCCATCTCAGTGCCGAGCTCGATACTGTGAAGGTCGGCCCGCCTGAGGAGGAGGGCGTGCGCCTTGGTCCGCTCGCCATGAAGCGCCAGTTGGAGCGCGTCGAAGATTATATCCGTATCGGCCAAGCAGAGGGCGCTCGGCTAGCCTATGGCGGTACGCCGCCCGAGCACATCAACCAGGGCTATTACATCCGCCCGACTGTGTTTGCCGATGTGAAAAACGATATGCGTATCGCCCAGGAAGAGATTTTTGGCCCTGTCTTGAGCGTCATTCCTTATGAGACCGAGGCAGAGGCTATTGCCATGGCCAATGCGTCCGACTTCGGGCTGGCCGGAGGTGTCTACACAAGCGATGTGCAGAAGGCCTATGATATCTCCCGCAAAATGCGCACGGGAACCGTTGGGAACAACGGCGCAAAAGCGGACTTCTCCGTGGCCTTTGGCGGCTTTAAGCAATCAGGGCTTGGCCGCGAAGGCGGCACGGTGGGCATTGAACCCTATTTGGAAGTCAAAACATTGTTATTCGACGAGGCGCCGCCTAATCTCTAGCCCGCAGGCAATAGCGGAGTGAGACATGCCAGACGTTCAAACCCAGGAAGACTATTGGAATTCAGAAACTGGGGACTTTTGGGCGGAAGAAGCAGACCGGCTGGACGCAATACTTGCGCCGTTTCTGGACCTCATTCTGGCGCCACTGAAGGGTGAAACCTACGGACATATTGCTGACCTAGGGTGCGGCGCGGGCGCCTTAACCTTGGCAGCAGCGCAGCAGCAGGGCGCGGGCACAAAGCTGACGGGCCTAGACTTGTCAGGCCAGATGCTTGCAGTGGCAGAGCAGCGGGCCGCAGCAGCAGGCCTCTCCATGACCTTTGTGCAGGGCGATGCAACCGCGGCAGAGCTGGACCCGCCCATAGACGCGCTGATTTCCCGCTTCGGCATCATGTTTTTTGAAGAGCCGTTGCCCGCTTATCAAAAACTTCACGCCAAAATGGCACCTTGCGGCCTGTTCTCAGCTGTCTGCTGGCAGGAAATGCTGAAGAACCAGTGGCTTAGCTTGCCACTCCAAAGTGTATTGCCGCTGCTAGATGCGCCCCCAGAAAAGCCGGACCCACATGCGCCGGGCCCCTTTGCCTTTGCTGATAAGGCGCGCGTGACTGGCATTCTGCCCGAAGCAGGCTTTAAAGAGGTCGCCATGGAGCCATGGGAGGGCACGCTGACCTTGCCCGGTGATACCCTCGAAGCGGCCTCCGCCTTCATGGTCTATATGGGCCCTGTCAAATCCCTTATCCGCGAGCGCGGCCTTGACCCAGAGAAAGCGCAAACCGCTGTTGCCAAAGCGATTGATGCCGCCTGCGGCGCTGCGCCCTTTAAGCTTGGCGCTGCGGTATGGCATGTGACAGCGAACGCCTAAGCCCATGGCGCTGCTTATTCTCTATATTGCGCTCGCCATCGGCGTGTCGTTTGTCTGCTCCATCTTGGAGGCGGTTTTTCTCAGCATCACGCCGTCCTTCACGGCCTCCCTGGAGCAAAAAGATCCAGCTCTGGCCAAGAAAGTACGAAGCTTGAAAGCCAATGTGGATAAACCGCTGGCCGCCATTTTGAGCCTTAATACTGTGGCCCATACCGTCGGCGCCGCAGGTGCTGGCGCTCAAGCGGCTGTTGTCTTTGGAGATGCGGCCCTCGGCGTCTTTTCCGCTGTCCTAACCTTCGCCATCCTAGTGCTGTCGGAGATTATCCCCAAGACGATTGGCGCTATGTATTGGCGTGGGCTCACGCCGCTCGTGGCGCGCACGTTGCCTGTCCTGATGGTTTCGATGTGGCCGCTGGTAAAACTCTCGCAGGGCATCACGGCCATTCTCTCTGGCGGCAAAAAGGGCCATAAAATCAGCCGTGATGAAATCAGCGCGCTGGCAGATGTGGGCGTACGCGCTGGCGTGGTGGCCGATAGTGAAAGCCGCATCGTGCGCAACTTGCTGCGCTTTGACTCGCTGAAAGTGAAAGACATCATGACGCCGCGCACCGTGCTGTTCGCGCTGCCGCAAAGCATGGCCTTGGGCGCGGTTTTAAACGCGCATGATCAGCTGCCTTTCTCGCGCATTCCCATCTATGACGAGACGGTCGACAGCGTTACTGGTTTCGTCCTCAAAAGTGATGTCTTGTTAGGCGCATTACGCGAACAAGGCGAAGCGCCGCTATCAGATATCCGACAAGAGCTGCTTTCTGTGCCGGAGACCATGCCGCTGCAGACCTTGTTCCAAGAGCTGTTAGAAAATGACCGGCATATCGCTCTGGTGGTCGATGAATTCGGCGGCACGGCGGGTGTCGTTTCCTTGGAAGATGTCGTCGAAACCCTGCTCGGCATGGAAATCGTGGATGAGACGGATACGGTGGAGGACTTGCAAGCCCTCGCGCGCCAATCCTGGCAAGATCGGGCGCGGCGAATTGGCCTGATTTCCCAGGATAAGGTAGAGGGATAAAGTAGAGGGCCAAGCCATGCGCACTATCACCAGCCATAGCGAGCTAGACGCGCTCTACAGTGAGCCCGTGGAGGCCGCGCTCATCAAAGAGACGGACCATCTCACGCCTGCTTATCGCGCCTTCGTGGACGCCGCTCCCTTTGCCATTATCGCCACCAAAGGCCCCAGCGGCCTAGACTGCTCCCCGCGTGGCGACAAAGGCCAAGTCGCCTTTGCCCTCGATGACTACACGCTTCTCCTGCCAGACCGGCGCGGCAACAACCGCCTTGATACCCTGCGCAACCTCGTCACAGAGCCAGACATCGGCCTCATCTTCCTCATCCCCGGCAAACGGGAGTTGCTGCGCATCCGCGGCACTGCAAAGGTCATCGTCGATGAGCCCCTAGGGCAAGACTATGCGATGGACGGCAAACTGCCTGCCAGCTTCATCAGGGTGGACATCAGCAGCGTCTATTTCCAATGCGGCCGCGGCGTCATGCGCTCCGGCCTTTGGGAGCGCGCTGCAAACACCGCTGACCTGCCAAGCGCCGGGCAAATGCTGCAGCAGGCCAGCCCGGATTTTGATGGCGAGGCCTATGATGCGGCGCTGCCGGGGCGGCAGAAAACTATGCTGTATTAGGGTGTCTTTCTGCCTAAATTGGCCTGGATATCCATAGAACTATGCGGCACACCAATGATGGCGATGTGGTCATCTTTGACGATAAAGAAGATTAGATGTTGGCCTTCACGAAAGCAGCGGTAGCCATCGCCAACGTCCTCTCTTGAGCGGGCCCGCCTCGGATTATCGGCAAGCCATTGCATCCGGTCAGCGATGCGTTGTAGGTAGGTTTGGACTTGATTTCGGCCCCATATTTTCAGCGTATAAGCCGCGATTGCGCGCAGGTCTTTGTGCGCGCGCGGCGTGAGGCGGTATTCAGCCAAGGCTATTGTTCAGCATCAGCGATAAGGCCGTCGACGCTCCAATCCTCAATGTAATGACCGGCGGCTGCTTCGCTAGCGCCTTCGGCTAAATGCGTCCTTAAGGCGGCTAAGGATTTGGATTTGTCTTCAAGTTCGCGAAGTGCCGCGCGAACAACTTCACTGGCAGACGCATAGCGTCCGCTTTCGATTTCGCTCTTGATGAAACCCTCCCAGTGCGGGCCTAGGGTCATGCTGGTTGAAGCCATAATCTGTCCAATATTCACTTTGAATATAAGCTTCAAGGTTTTCTCTATCAAGCGTGTCCACTTTCCGAAAGACAATGCTATGTAGACAGCAATGACCGATTCCGCCCCTGTTTCACATGAGCCTGCCTATCTAGACGGCCTTAACGCGCCGCAGCGGGAGGCTGTTTTGACGCTGGATGGCCCTGTGCTGATGCTCGCGGGTGCAGGCACGGGCAAGACGCGGGCGCTGACGACCCGTCTGGCGCATATCCTGTGGACGCAGAGCGCTTGGCCAAGCCAAATTTTGGCGGTGACGTTTACCAATAAGGCGGCGCGCGAGATGACGTTGCGGGTGGGGCGCATCATTGGTCCAGCGGCGGAGGCGATGCCTTGGGTGGGGACGTTTCACTCTGTCTCGGCGAAAATTCTGCGGCGGCATGCCGAGTTGGCGGGGCTCAAATCCAATTTCACGATTTTAGATACCGATGACCAAATTCGGCTCCTTAAACAGCTCATTCAGGCGGAAAACATCGATGATAAGCGCTGGCCGGCGCGTCAGTTGGCGGGCCGCATTGACCACTGGAAAAATAAAGGGCTGACGCCAGACAAAGTCCCATCAGAAGACGCGCATAGCTTTGCCGACGGCAAAGGCATCACGCTTTATGCCCAGTATCAGGAGCGGCTGCGGACGCTGAATGCCTGCGATTTCGGGGATTTGCTGCTGCACTGCATTTCCATTTTCCAAGCCCATCCGGATATCCTTGCCGATTATCAAGGCCGCTTCCGCTACATCCTGGTCGATGAGTATCAAGACACCAATGTGTGCCAATATCTGTGGCTGCGGCTCCTCGCCCAAAAGCACCAGAATATTTGCTGCGTGGGCGATGATGACCAGTCTATCTATGGCTGGCGCGGCGCGGAAGTGGGCAATATTCTGCGCTTTGAGCGGGACTTTCCAGGCGCGAAAGTCATCCGTCTGGAGCAGAATTACCGCTCCACCCAGACGATCCTCAACGTTGCCTCCCATCTGATTGACCATAACACTGAGCGGCTTGGCAAAACGCTATGGAGCGAGGGGGACGAAGGCGCCAAAATCACCGTTCGCTCGGTCTGGGATGGCCAAGAAGAAGCCCGGCAGGTGGGTGAAGACATTGAGCAGCTGCAGCGCGAGCAAGTCCCGCTGAACGAGATTGCCATCCTGGTGCGCGCCTCCAGCCAGATGCGCTATTTTGAGGACCGCTTTATTACGCTGCATCTGCCCTACCGCGTCATCGGCGGGCCGCGCTTTTATGAGCGCAAGGAAATCCGTGATGCCCTGGCCTATCTGCGTATCATCGCCCAGCCCGATGACGATTTGGCGCTGGAGCGCATTATCAATGTCCCTGCGCGTGGCATTGGCGATAAGTCCGTGCGCACGCTCTATGGCCTCGCAAGGGCGAAGGGCTGTTCGATGTATGTCGCCTCCGAAGCCATAGCGGGCACCGATGAGCTGCGCGGCAAGGCGAAGACCAGTCTTTTGAGCCTGCTGGAGGACTTTAAGCGCTGGCGCGATGCGTCTGAAGAGATGGACCATGCCCGGCTTGTGGAGCTGGTTCTGGAGGAAAGCGGCTACACCCAGATGTTGATGCGCGACCGTAGCCCCGATGCGCGCGGGCGGCTGGATAACCTCGCCGAGCTTAGCCGCGCCATGGGCGAGTTCGACAGCCTGGAAAGCTTTCTTGAGCATGTCAGCCTCGTCATGGATACCGAGCAGGCCAACCAAGAAGACAAGGTCTCCATTATGACGCTCCATGCCGCCAAGGGTTTGGAGTTCGACTACATCTATCTGCCTGGCTGGGAAGAAGGGCTGTTTCCATCACAGCGGGCGCTGGATGAAGGCGGGCAGGCCAGCTTGGAGGAAGAGCGGCGGCTCGCCTATGTGG
>CAKZYD010000172.1 GCA_937884085.1 uncultured Sphingomonadales bacterium
CGATCGGCAAAAGATTGTCGAAGAATCCTTTGCCCGACCAGCGCAGCCCTGCCCAGTTAATCATCTGATTGCTCGGCTTGTCATGCATCGGCCGGAGGGCGCGGCCTCCGATGACCATAGCCATGTGGCAACACTGTGTGACCAATTTGGCTGCGCACGCCCAGCGCCAGATGCACGCTATCACCAAATACGTGCCGACGATATTCTCATCATTTGGGAGCGTCTTACAGAATTTGGCGCATATACTGTTTTCCTACCCACCGACGGGACATTGTCCTTCGACGCAAACCCTTTAGACTCCTTGCCATCAGACTTGCTAAAAGCTCTACCAGGCAAAGTGCTCTCAGCCACGCTGATCAATATCACTCAGCGCCCCGAGCAAGAGCAATATCACCCAATCGCTCAAGAGGCCTTTGGGACCGCAGATTTTGCAGCTAGCTCAATGCGCGGAGGGTCGGCTTATGTTGCCGCTGATTTTCACTTGGATAGGCGTGGATTCACACGTTTCGTCATACTCGATGCCTCCAAAAGCGATATGGTTCGCGGCCGGATGGTCCAGCGGTTGTTCGAGTTAGACCTCTACCGCCTAGCCGCCTTATTAGCTCTGCCGGTGGCACGCCAGGCTCAGCCAGAAATGGGCCGCCGGGAAGCCGAACTTGGCGCCTTACTAGAAACCATGGCAGCGCAGCCCGATGTTAAAAAGGACCGTGAAGTGCTGCATGCCCTCTCGTTGTCTGCAGCCGCCATGGAAGTATTGGGAACACGCACAGCCTATCGTTTCGCCGCGGCGCAAGCCTATTACACGCTGGTGTTAGAACGCATTGAGCGATTGCGCGAAGACCGCGCGGAAGGGCGTGAGCGTATCGGTGTCTTTGTTCTTAGGCGATTGGGCCCTGCCATGCGGACCTGCGATGCTGTTGCGGCCCGGCAAAACGCTATCATCACACAGATTGACCGCGTCACGCATCTTCTGGCCGCCCGTGTTGAGGTGACCGTTGCGCAGCAGCAAGAGGGCCTGCTTCATTCTATGAGCAAATCCGGCCGCCAGCAATTGCGCCTGCAAGAAACCGTTGAAGGTCTGTCTGCGATTGCTGTTACCTATTATGGCGTTGGCATCCTGATCTATGTTGCTAAGGGCTTGATAGATATCGGACTGCCCTTTCCCAGTCCGACTGTCGTTGGCGCAGTGGCTGCACCCATCATGTTTTTCTGGGCCTGGACAAGCCTAAAACGGATCAAAAAACGTGTCTTAAAAGCCGAAGCTGCTGACGAGAAATAGCTAACAATATCCCCTGCGAGTTAGGCCGCTTCTGACGCTATATCTGCGCCCTGTTCTACTTCCGCTGCGCTCTGTTTCGCCTGCATATCGGCATCCATCACAGAGAGAAGATATTTTTGGAACGAGTCATGCTCGACGCACTGGGCATCGAATTCCATACGAAGCGTTGCGCCATCCGCCCCTTTGACAGTCCCAGTGATTTTTACAGCGCTAACGTGAATCAAGAGTGACACGTTCCGTCCAACCGGGGCTGCATCTGCGTTACCAGGATCGACAAGCTGGATCTTCGCGCCACCTCTAGAAATGTCGATACACATCGAGTCCAAGTGTCTGCCAGATTTCGTCTCGACCTTCGCCGGAGCATTAACGGCATAGCGGGGATATGCGCGGCGGTCTGCTTCAGGCACAATGGTCCTTAGCATCCGTACCAACCTATCGCGCGTGTCGGTGGTTGTCATGGAAAGGCCATCCGATATGCTTTGCACGAAAGCAGCCAGACCGATGGCATCAACTGCTTTCATCTCAACGGAACTAAGGCGTTCAGCCACGTCAGAAACCGCATTTTTAGCATTGTCGACACTGCTACCAATATCGTTGACCGCATCCATTTGCGTTTCAATGGACTCGTTGATCAGCCCCGCGCCTTGATCAATGGAGCCGATTTGATCGGCGACATTTTGGATGGCCGAGACCGCATCATCCACCTCTGAACAGATTTTTGAAATTTGCTCATTGATGCGTTCGGTCAGGGTCGCTGTCTGGCGTGATAGGCCTTTAACCTCAGCGGCAACAACCGCAAACCCCTTCCCGGCTTCCCCAGCGCGCGCAGCTTCAATCGTTGCGTTCAGCGCCAGCAAATTGGTTTGAGAGGCAATGGCATTGATTTCTTCGACGACTTCACCGATTTCGCCGGCAGCGGTCTCCAACGAAGACACAACGGTACGGCTGCCATCGGCTGAGGCAACGGCTTGCCGGGTCCTATCCGACATTTGGCGGCATTCGTCCAATATCGTTTCAATAGAGAGCCGCAACGCTTCCGCGGCCTTAACAACCACATCTGTACAGTCCTGCGCTGTCTGCGCCTGTGCACCGGCGGCGGTTGTCTCATCATTTACACCGTCCGCGGACTGATTGAGCTGGTCCGCAGCCTCGCTCAAATTTCCAGCCTCATTATGTAACAGTTGCAGATTGGACCGTAGCTCAGCCTCTAACACGTCGGCCATCTTTTGAATGGCTTGACGTGCATCAGCTTGGCCCGGATCGTCTGCAAGGTCGCTGCTTTTTTTCAAGGCATTTTCAAGTTCTGTGCGCAGTGATGCAATTTCGGCTGTGTAGTCCTGCATCCGGCTATCATGGTCATCGGCCAAGTTTTGGAGTTGGTCGTTATAGCGTGCCTTCAGCGCTTCAAAACAGGAAACCAACGGGCCGAAGTGCTTGGATTGTTTGAATGCGCTATAGGCAGCAGCGTTT
>CAKZYD010000173.1 GCA_937884085.1 uncultured Sphingomonadales bacterium
CAAATGACAATCTATTCGTTTATTTTGCTTCGCGGCGCGGCTATCGCGGCGCAGGTCCGAACGGTACGGACTTCTCAGCCTTTCCAGAGCTTGAAGACTTCGATGAAGAAACCGTTACTGATTTCGAGCTTGGACTTAAGACGAATTTTGCGGTCGGCGGCGCACTGGTGACGTTCAATATTGCAGGCTACATCAGTAACTTTGAAGATATCCAGCGTACATTGGTTACACCTGCAACCATTGATGTAGACGGCGATGGCGCTACCGCAGACAACCCATTCACACTGGTCGTTAATGCGGCGCAAGCGTCTATCAATGGGATTGAGGCGGAAACGTCTGTGCGGTTCAACGACTATGTGACCGTTGGCGGTTTCCTCAACTACACAGATGCGGGCTTTGATGAGTTCTCGGTCATTCCCGAACTGGAGTCGGCTCTCAGCCTAGGGACTGGGCTCACAGCAGACGACACGATCTTCTCTTATGTTCCGGAATTTACCGCCGGGGCATATCTCAACGCCCGCCACCCGATCGAAGGCATCGGCAGCTTGGCTCTGGACGTTAATTTGTATCACTCAGGCGAAGTCAACTTTAACAACCGGCCCGGGGACCCAGCAGCGACGGAGGATGGCTACACACTCGTCAATCTTCGTACTGGTATCGTTGATATTGCTGATAAAATAAGCGTCATAGGGTTCGTTCGAAACCTGTTTGACACAGAATATCAAGCAGCAGCAGGCTTTGCCGTTCCCACCTTTACGACATCAAGCATCGTTTTCGGCGAACCGCGAATTTACGGTATTGAAGCGCAGGTGAACTTCTAGAGCAAACATGAGCGCGAAGGCTTTTCTATGCGGCACCAATCC
Organism: uncultured Sphingomonadales bacterium; assembly: GCA_937884085.1. Lineage (GTDB taxonomy): Bacteria > Pseudomonadota > Alphaproteobacteria > Sphingomonadales > CAKZYD01 > CAKZYD01. Next base: position 864 of record CAKZYD010000173.1, read on the forward strand.
AACAAATCACACAGCATCGCGCGTTCGTTCTAAGTTGCCAGGCCAGACCTGGCGCGCGCTCCACATCCTCCCCAAGGGGCCCTCAGCATTCATTATGAATGCTGAGGCGCTTTTTTCGCTGCTTCTGTTTCTTTGCCTAGGCCGAATTTGCCGGCAAGGAACACCATAAGGAAACCAGTTGCATACATGCTTGGCAGATAGAAAATTGCAGGCAGGAGCAAACTAAGGTCTTGAAGGTAAGTCACGATAATAATCAAGACGAGCCCATAGTTTTGGATGCCCACTTCGATGGACAAAGTCCGTGCTTGCCGGGGCGGTAGGCCGCAGGCCCAACCAAGAATTAAGCCAGCAAACATAGCAAATATGTTCAGCAAGATCGCAGCAGCGGCGGCAAGAGTATCGCGACCCGTCAAAAGCGCTCCAAATTGATCAAAGAACGTAAAAGTTGGAAGAATAAGGACACCGAGCCCGCCATACAGCAGCGGTTTTACAAGCTTCGGACTCAAAACGGGAAGGACCCGCCGCAGACTCATTCCAAGGGCGAGCGGAACGACAGTATTTGAAAATACTTTTAGGGCCGTCTCGGCAAAATCTAACGTGACACCGCTGTCTGGTCCACCAAACACTTTCGTACCAATCCCGATAATGGTCGGCACCGTCACAAAGGCGAAGATGCTTGAAACCGCTGTAAGGCTAATGGACAACGCAGCATCCCCACGCGCCATAACGCTGAAAGCATTTGATGTCGCCCCGCCAGGGCAGGCGGCAATCACCATCATACCCAAGGCAATGTGATCCGGGAGGCCAAAAAGCATGGCGAGAAGGAAGACAACACAGCCCGGTACAAAAGTCTGTCCACAAAAGCCGACGGCAATCGGCTTCGGTTTTTTTAGGACATTTTTGAAATCACCAAAGGTGAGGGTGATGCCCATGGACACCATGACGGCGCTCACACCGATGATTGGCGTATTAGCCCAAAAAAAAGCGAGAATGTTTTCCAACCCGCTGCCGCGCTATGCGGTCCCTGAGACAAAGGCCTCTTGGTATAGATTACTGTCAGCGGAGTAATAGTTGCAGTGAAACCCGCTGGAGACCTGGAAGGGCACAACGGCTTCGGCAAGCGGGCCAGCTTTGATATTGTTAGCATCGAAAACCGCGAGGCTGGATTCCTTTGCGTTGGGTCTGTGAACCAGGGTTACGGCGTAGCCATCGCCCTCTTCTACCGCCCCAACGCGCGGCGCAAAAATCAATTCACCGCAATGTGAGCCAGGTCCAAAATGATAGACATCTTCTTCTCCAGATGTCGTGTCATAACGCATAACAGCGTCCATTCCATCCGCGCGGCCATCTACTGAATTCAGATTGATGTTCGCAAATGTCTGGCGCGTCGCCCGCGTCATCATTCGGTCATCCGGACGGGGAAAGTGAATGTCGCGATCATTCAGGACTTCTTCTTTCACCGTATTGGTTTGACCGCTCAGATCAATAGTCCAGCGGCGCAAACTCTGTGTGGTGTCACGATGCGCTTTGATTGTACCGTCGGAATTGGGGTAAAGTGGCGTGTTGTCACCGGCGGCGACGTCGGCAATGATTTTGCCGTCCTCCTCCCAGGCATTGAACTCATGATACATGTGGCGTGGCTCCATCTCGAGCCAACGAATATCGCTGCAGTTTCCATCACGAGCCATAATGCCAACCAGTGTCGGCAAGTCTTCGCGCCACGACACCAGCGGTCCGCCTTCCTTTGCTCGCTGAAGGGAACACTCGATTGGCAGAACTGGAAAAATGACGTGGTTTTCAGTCAACAGCAGCGTATGCATTGGGCTGAGCCAGGGGGTTTCGAAATAGTCCGTCTTTGTAATCTCACCGTGTTTATTGATGATGTTAAAACGAACAGTATTTCCACCATCCTGCCCATTGAGCATAGCACCGAAATTGAACATCTCACCCGTGAACCAATCCACCGTTGGGTGAGCACTGAAGGTAGTACTGATCGATCCGTCATAGTGATACTCACCAAGCGTCTCGAGCGTCTCTGGATCCAAGCGGGTGGGCGGCGCGCCTTCCATGCAAGCGAATAAACTTCCACCATGCAAAATGGCATTTGTGTTTGCCGTATTATAGCGCACACCTTGCGCTTCCGGCTCTGTCGTCAGCGGATTACCGAAGACACCAAACAGGCGCCGACCTGCTTCCTTTTCTAGCTCAAATTTAGGTGTACGGACCCAGCGGTTGCGCATCGAGACTTTTCCATCTTCGATATAAAAGCCGCAGACCATGCCGTCTCCGTCAAACCAGTGATACTCTTTCTCATTCGGCGGATAAAGTGGCTCAGACCCATTACGGTAAAAGACACCGGCAAGGTCATCAGGAATCTCGCCGCGGATGATCAAGTCGGGCACATCTGCTTCAAAACGCGTCGCAGCGTGATGGCCTTTCAAAAATGGGTGATCAAAAAATGGCTCTGCCATAGCAGCTCCCTCCCAAACGATACCAGGCGGCCGAAACCACTCTATTTGGAATCAATTTAAGTCAGGATAAACTAAACATCAATATCTAAAACTGACGTTACTGATTGTTTACAAGCCTAATCCGGTTTTCAGACCACTTAGAATGTCATTTTCAAAACGTTGTGCAACTTTGCTTTCTCCAGCCAAGTCAAACCCATGGAAAGCGCCAGGGTAGACGATCAGACTACAAGCAACCTCATCGTGCAATAATCGCCTGGCATAGGCGATATCTTCATCCAGAAAGAGATCGAGTGCCCCGACCGTAATCATCGTCGGCGGCAAGCCCTTTAGCGACGTTGCGCGCGCCGGCGCGACGTCTGCGGGATCATTCGATCCAATCAGAGCAGCCCAAGCATAACGGTTGTTCTCCGGCGTCCATATGAGCTCACCCAGCGTCGGATCAATCGTACCCCCCAGTTGACCGGTACGATCATCCAGCACGGGATAGATTAAATTCTGAAATACGATCTGCGGACCCCCTTGATCACGCGCATAAAGGCACAGCCGCGCTGCCATGCAACCACCAGCGGAGTCCCCGCCAACGGCGATCCTATCTGGCGATACACCAAAATCACTCGCATTCTCGGCAAGCCAAACAAGCGCTCGATAGCAATCATTGAGACCGGCTGGATATGGATTTTCAGGCGCCAAGCGGTAGCTTACCGCCATGACGGTCATGCCAAGTTTGGACGCTAACTTTACATTGCGCGCCTCGCCATCTTCGACGCGGCCCATGATGAAACCACCGCCATGTATCTGGAAATAGGCTGCATCGGTCAGTGGCCCACCAACCGGCTCATAGAGCAAGCACCGAACGCTCGGCGCATCACCCTCTTGCGGCACGATAATCTCGCGTTTTTCGATGCCAAAGCTGGCGCAATCAACACTGGTCGTCAATGTCTCGGCCATCGCACGAATACGCGGCAGATTTTCGTTATTGAACGTCAGCGTCGGGAAGGCGTCGGCCAAGGCCAGCAACTCAGGGTCGACAAGATGACGTGTTCGCAAAACCAAGCCTCCCGCAACGCGAAATCTACATCAACAGCCAACTGATAATGAAGCCAAATCAACACATAAAGTACTAATTTAGACAGTGGTATACAGATTATCCAAAATATTTCATTCTGCGTCTTCTGCAGTGCAGTGTGGCAAGGGCCCAGACAGAAAAGCAAGGCCAGAAAGAGGATTAGAGAGCGATATCGGGTGCCACTCGACAGGTTCTAGTTACATTCAAATCAGGCAGAAATGACGTCTAAAACTTCAGAATTTGCAAATGATGATAACACTGCCGGGTCTCCCGCTAAAGCGTCTTAGCGTTCATGGCCTCCATCACTTGAATGACAAGCTTGTGCAAGGCATTGCGGCGGTCCTTATTGGTCAGGATCCGTTCGTTGATGCGCATGCCTTCCATAATAGCTCGCGCAAAATCCCAAGCGAGAACGTTGTCTATTTTTTGGCCCGTTAAATCACCAAGCAAGTCCGACATCTGCTCTTGCCACAGTATGTCAAACGCAATCGCTTTTGAATCAAAGTGCTGGCGCAATGCCTCGTCTGTTCTTGCGGCAATGTTGAGCTCAATGTAGGCGACATATTCTCGCGACTTCACCACGTCGCGATGCAGGTCATGGGCATTTTCTTCTGTAAGAGAGCCAGTCGCCTTAATAGCGTCCACGCCTTGATGCACCATCTCCATCATACGCAGAAAAATGAAGTCAATAGCAGCGCTTATGAGATCAATTCGAGAGGGATAATGGTATATCATGGCGCTACGAGATAGGCCCGTCATGTCAGAAACGGACTGGGTCGTGGTATTCGCATAGCCAAATTCAAACAGGCAGTTCACCGTCGCTTCCATCACAGCGCGTTTGGTCTCT
>CAKZYD010000174.1 GCA_937884085.1 uncultured Sphingomonadales bacterium
ATGACGGCAATATCCGGGCGCACCCATTCGCTCAGCTGCGTAAGCTCGCCCGCATGGTTCATGCCCATTTCAAAAATGCCGTATTGCGTCTCGCGCGGCATGCGGGCCATGGTAAGCGGCACGCCCACATCATTGTTAAAGCTGCGCACATTGGTATGCGCCAAAGCTTGGCGACCAAGGCAGCGCTGCAGCGCATCTTTTAGCCCGGTTTTGCCTGCTGAGCCTGTGACGCCAATGATGCAGGCATCCACCAAGTCGCGGCGCGTCGTTGCCATGGCGATGAGAGCGTCTTTCGGCGCCGCGCAGCGGATGAGTTGGCTTTCAGTCACACCCGCCGGTGCTTGCCAATCATTGCGGACAAGGGCAGCAGCAGCGCCAGATCTTAGCGCGCCTGCGACAAAGTCATGGCCATCTTTATCAGTGCCAGGCATGGCGACGAATAGATCACCACCGGCGACGTCGCGGCTGTCGATTTGCACCCCGAAGAAGGTCGCATCGGACGCTGCGGCGATACCGTCCACGGCAGCAGCTACTTCGCTGGCGTGCCAGAGCGGCGTCGTGGCTTGTCTTGGCTTTAAGGCGCTCATCATGCCCCCTTCCGCAGCGGCTGAAGCACGCCGCGCGCCACATCGCGGTCATCAAAAGGGATTTTTTCGCCTGCGATGTCTTGGCCGGTCTCATGCCCCTTACCGGCGATGAGCACCATGTCCCCTGGCGCTGCCTCTGCGATGGCTGTTTCAATGGCGGCCTGACGGTCACCGATGTCGCTCGCATTGGGTGCACCAGCGAGGATGGCTTGGCGAATGGTCGCCGGGTCTTCGCTTCTTGGATTATCGTCTGTGACGATGGCACTGTCCGCCAAATCATTGGCCACTTGACCCATCAGAGGGCGCTTGCCGGTGTCCCTATCGCCGCCGCAGCCGAACACCACGTGAAGCTTTCCTTTGGTATGCGGGCGTAGCGCGCTTAGGGCGGCCGACAAAGCATCAGGCGTGTGGGCATAATCGACGACCACGCACACAGGCGCGCCGACATCGCTCACGCGCTCCAAACGACCTGGAACGGGCTCTAAGCGATTGAAATGCGGCAGAATATCTTGCCAAGGCACGCCGCAGGCTTGCAGCAGCCCTGCCGCCAAGACTGCATTGTGCAGCTGAAAACCGCCAATCAGCGGCACATCCACATCATAGTTTTGGCCGCCAGCGGCAAGCCGGGCGCGCTGCCCCCAACCCGATGGCTGACGCAGCACAATGCGGAAATCGCGGCCTTTGTGACCGACAAGGCAGAGCGGCAAACCGCGCGCCCAGGCCACATCCACAAAAGCATCTGAATGGGCCGCATCAACATTGATGACGGCATGGCCGCGCGGTGGCAGCACCTCCCCAATGAGCCGCATTTTGGCGAAGAGATAGCTTTCAAAATCGCCATGATAATCCAGATGATCGCGCGTTATATTGGAGAAACCCGCCGCGGTTAAAGACACGCCATCAATGCGGTGCTGGTCTAGGCCATGACTAGACGCTTCGAAAGCGACGTGGGTCATGCCTTGATCGGCAAGATCTGCTAGGATTTCGTGAAAGCGCAGCACGTCTGGCGTCGTGAGGCCAAAGCCTGCACGGTCACCGCCTGCGCCGACCCCAAGCGTGCCGATTGTTGCTGCTTTTAGGCCGGCAAAGCGCGCCAGTTGGCCGAATAAATCGACGATGGAGCTTTTGCCATTCGTCCCTGTGATGGCCACCAGATGCTCGGGCTGGCGGTCGTACCAGCGGGCCGCGAGTTTGGCCGTGGCCAAGCGCGGATTGATGACTGGCAAGCCCAGAACGCCCTCGGGCAGCGAGGGCCGCAGCTCAGCATCATGGAGAATGGCCGTGGCACCCGCTTGGACGGCGGCAGCGATGAACTGCGCACCATCGACTTGCGAGCCCGGCAAGGCACAAAACAGCATTCCAGGGTCGTTTTTGCGGGAGTCTATGGCAAGGCCTGTGATGACCCGGTCATCGGCTGCGGGATGCTGGAGAATGCTATTGAGCGCTTTCGTCACCGATACGCCTCCCAGCCGTCCGGCGGCTCATAGGCAGCTTGAACGACGAAGTGGTCATCCAGCCACTCTTCAGAGAGGTAGGACGGCATCACGCCCAAAAAGGGCGCGGCCCGGCGCAAGAAGCGCCCTGCACTGCCCGCCACATTGGCGCTTGCGCCGCGCAGCCCGCCTTCGGTTTCAGCTTGTGGTGCATCGAGCATCATGACCAACACATATTCGGGTGCATCCATCGGGAAGGCGCCGAGGAAGATGTTTGTATTGCGATTTTTTTCATAGCCTGCCGCATCAGAGCGGGCCCGTTCGGCTGTGCCAGTCTTGCCGCCAATGCGCAGGCCTTTCACATCAGCCGCTTTGCCGGTGCCTTGGATGACGGCGAGGCGCAAAAGCTGCCGCAGCGTCCGCGACGTGCTTTCAGAGACGCGCGCCTGCGTGCCGGAGAGCAATCCATCTTTCATCACTGGATTTTGCGGGATTAAAGTGGCTTCAACGGGGCGGCCATCGTTCAACACTGTGGCAGCGCCTTGCGCCAAATGCAGCGGCGTGACAGCGATGCCATGGCCATAGGCAATCGTGACTGTCGCAAACCGGCCCCAGCCAGAAGACATGCGGTACGTGGCCGTTTCATTGAGCTCGATGCGCAGCGGCGATAAGAAGCCCAAGCTTCCAAGGAAGGCGCGCTGACGATCTGGCCCAATGGCATCGCCTAGGCGGCCAGTGCAGGTATTGGATGAACGGATCAGCGCCTGCGTCATGGTAATGGGGCGGCGCAGCGCCCACCGGTCATGAACGAGCTTGCGGCCTAGCTCTAAAGGCTGTGAGGCGTCGCAAATCTGGTGCGGCGCGGTCAGCCCGAGCTCCAGGCCTTGCGCGAAGGTGAAGGCCTTGAATGTCGAACCCAATTCATAGGTCCGCCCAGTGATGCGGTTGGCTTGATACCCCGCTGGATAGGCTGAGACGTTGTTGGGGTCGAACGTCGGCAGAGACGCGAGTGCCAGCACTTCGCCCGTCTGCATATGCATCAGGACACCCATTCCCGCTTCTGCGCGGAACCGTATGATATCGCGCGCCAACACATCCTCCATGGCGTGCTGAACACGAGCATCGATGGTCAGCTTGACCGGCTGCTCCAAGCGTTCGCGTTCGCCGAGGCGGGCATTGAAGGAGGCTTCAACGCCCATGCGGCCTTGGCCATCCGCATTGGTGAAGCCAAGCACATGCGCTGCCAGCGTGCCAGACGGGTAGACGCGGCGGTATTCATCTTCGAACTGGAGGCCCGGGTCCGCGACCTGGCGCAGCGTCTCTTCTTCAAGGCGGCTCAAATGGCGCTTGATGAACCTGTATGGCGCGCCAGGCGCCATGCGCTCTTGCAGGTAGGGCTCGGACAGACCTGGGATGGCCTCCATCACCTGCTCAATGGCCGCATCCCGGTCCATCACGCGATATGGACGCACATAGAGCGAGCGCGACGGCATGGACTTGGCCAACACGATACCATTGCGGTCTGTGATTTCGGCGCGCGGCGGGATTTTGATCTGCGCAAGAACGGAGATGGGGCTTACCGATTGGTTGGCCTCCACGACCGTCAACATGAAGAGACGGCCAATGACCACAGCGAACAGCGCCATAAACAACAGCATGAGAACAAACAGCCGCTCGCGCGCACGCTCAAAGGCCGTGCGCCGCTCGCCAGAGACCCGGATGACCCGGGTCGGCTGTATGCGCCCCGTGCTGGCCACTATAAGGACTGCTCCGCATCAGCAATGAGGCTGGCAATGGAATCGCCGCGCGTGATGGGTACGCGCACCGCCTCTGGCTTCGGCTTAGGTGTTGGCGCCAAAGCTTGCTTTAAAGAGGGTTGAACCTGCGCCAGGGCTGGGGGCGCAAAAGGCTCAAAGGCGCTTGCCCATTCTTCCACTTGTGCGGGGCGCCGCTCAATCATCTCGGCGGTTTTCAGCTGCTCTAAGCGCTGACTATCCACAGCCACCTGACGCACCAAAGCGCGCAGTTCCGCTGCTTCTTCGCGGACATAATAGCCTGAAATCTGCGACGTCATCGCGGCGAAGGCCAACAGCGCCAGACACCAAACTCTAAAAATCATAGGACAAATTCTCCCCAACCAGCGGCGCTGGTGCGTTCTGCAACCCGCAGCTTTGCTGAGCGGGCACGGCTGTTGATGGATATCTCCGCCTCGGTGGGACGGAAGACTTTGCGGCTAATCATAGTGAAAGGCGGCGGCGGCCCCTCTTGGCGCACATCCGGCGCATGGCGAGACGGCCGCTGGGCTGCCAGCTTGCCGCTCCTCTCCGCGAGGAAGTGCTTTACAATCCGGTCTTCACCGGAGTGAAAGGTGACCACGCAGAGGCGCCCGCCTGGCGCCAATACAATCTCCGCAGCCGCTAGGCCTTTGCGCAGCTCTCCCAGCTCGTCATTCACGGCAATACGCAAGGCCTGGAAGATGCGCGCGGCGGATTTCAGCTCCATCTTAGCACCCACTTGGCCAGCAATAATGGACCGGAGAGCCAGCGTGGTTTCAACGGGGCGCGCTCTTACAATGGAATTTGCAATGCGTTTGGCGTGGCGCTCTTCGACATAGAGGCGGAAAAAATGGGCAAGGTCAGCGGCTTCGGCTGTGATGCTGAGGTCAGCCGCACTCTCGCCCGCCTGCCACATACGCATGTCTAACTATACATCAGCCATG
>CAKZYD010000175.1 GCA_937884085.1 uncultured Sphingomonadales bacterium
CTAGCCTTGTTGCAGCCTTAATGTATATGAAACATGTGTAACGCTTGTTGTCGTGCCTATTTTGAACGCACAGGCGTTCTTTGATTCAGGTGAAATGACATGCGTTGGACGTTAAGCGATATCACATGGTCTGCCTTTGATCCCTCCGCAGTCGACCCTGCGCTGGTTGAGGTGGTCAAGACCGCGTCCTTGGTTGAGGCCAATAGCCCCGACTATGTGACCTATCTGAAAAATGTATTTCCCGGTGATACTGGATTTCACGCGTCGGTCGAACAATGGGGCGTTGAAGAAGCTCAGCATGGGGCAGCGCTTGGGAAATGGGCTGAACTGGCTGACCCTAGTTTTTCCTTTGAGCGGGCCTTGGCGGCGTTTAAGGCGGGCTATGGCCTTGACCTAGACACAGACCAATCCATTCGTGGCAGCCGCTTGGCAGAGCTTATTGCGCGCTCTGTTGTTGAGTCAGGCACATCCAGTTTTTATTCCGCCATACGCGATGCCACGTCCGAGCCTGTCCTGAAACAAGTGGCACATCGCATCGCCAGTGATGAATTTGCACATTACCAGCTTTTCCAAAAATATCTGAATACCTATGAAGGCAGTGAGACGCTTGGACGGCTGAAGCGCCTGCAAGTGGCCATCTCCCGCGTAAAAGAAGCAGAAGATGAAGAGCTTGCCTATGCCTATTATGCCGCGAATGTCCTGCCCGCGGCCCCGGAGACACCCTTCGACCAGGCTGCGTGCACAAATGCCTATTATATGCGCGCATTTGGCCTCTACCAGCCGCAGCACATTGATAATGCGACCCGCATGATCCTGAGAGCGGCTAGCTTTAATCCAAATAGCAAGGGCGCTGACCTGGCTGTGGCAGGGTTTTGGAAGCTCGTTCAGTTTAAGCGCGGTAAGCTCGAGCGTGCAATGGCGGCGGCTTAAATACGCGCTCAATTCCGAAACTTTTGGGTCAGCCTGGTAGCAAAGGTCCAAAGCGGCGTATCAGCTCTGCATAAATACCCCTTTTAAAAGGGACAGCAAGATCGACCAGATTGGCCGGCTCAGTCCACCGCCAGCTGCGGAATTCGGGGTCTGCCGTATTGATGTTGATGTCGCTCTCATCGCCTGTAAAACGCATCAAATACCATTTCTGAATTTGTCCACGATAGCGCCCGCCCCAGACTTTGCCTTGAAGCTCATCAGGCAAATCATAGGCGAGCCAGTCCGCCGTTTCAGAGAGTACGTCTGCCTTTGCGGTGCCGATTTCTTCTTCGAGCTCGCGGCGGGCGGCGTCCATCGGCATCTCGCCCTTATCAATGCCGCCTTGTGGCATTTGCCAGGCCTCTACCATACGATCGAGGCGCTGCCCGACGAACACCGCATTGTGCTGATTGACCAACATGATCCCAACGCAGGGGCGATAGTTTAAAGCCGCAAAACGCGGACCTAGATTGTCGTGAGGGCGCTGGCGAGCGGCAGTCATGCGCTGTGGCTAGCGCACCGGCTGTTGATTGGCAACGGCAGATATAGGCACCAAAGCGAATTCATTTTTGTCGAGCGTGTTCGCCCAGGTTTCCACTTCGGAGACGGTAATCGGTAGATCCCGCAAAATGCCGACAGCGACGCCCAGGGTTTGTGCAGTGCGCTCCAAATCGCGCAGTTGGCGCTGTATATCTTCCGGTGTGAGCGAAGAGTCCACATAGCGGGTGTTGATGGCGACGGGGATTTTGCGTTTGGCCGCCTCGCTGGCCAGCACCGAGTAAGCGCTGGCGCGGGCATCTACGACCATCAACCCGCGTGCTGAGACATCATCTAGCACTGGCGACAGCGCGATTGCATTGGCGGTAAAACGTGAGCCAGTGTCGTTTATAATACCCACATAGCCCCGCGCTTTCGCGAGCACCCTATGGAGCCGCTGAAGAGTTTGCAGCTCCGGTGCATCGCGCATCAGAGTGTCCGGCCCAGGGTCCACACTGGGGAAGCTGTTTGGCTCCATTGGCACCATCAACAGTGCGTCGCGTTCCTCGTCAAAGGCTTGGGTAATCCAGCGCTGCGGGTCTTGCCCATAAGGCGAAACACCAAGGCTGATGGTGGCAGGCAGCGCCGCTATGGCCGCTTCGCTGCGTGCTGTGTTAAGGCCGACGCCCGTTATGATGAGGGCAATGCGGGCTTTATTGTCGTCAACTCCTTCGGCCAGGCGCGACTTATAGGCCATAAACGGGCTAAGGCCGTCCGGCCCAATGATTGGCAGGCTTTGATCGCCATCGGTTTGGGATAGGGCGGCCAAGATTTGCCGCGGTTTTCGGGCTTTTGGTGAGGCATCGCGGGCGGCGCCCATATCCTCGCTGAGCGGCAATGACGATATCTGCGGTGCTGGCGTATCCGGCTCAGGCGGCAGCTGTGGCAAGGTGAGGGGGATTTTTGCAACCACTTGGCCGGCGGCTGGCTCAGGCAGATTTATGGGCATGCGTACCGGGCCTGTTTGCGCACTGGCATAGGCGGGCAGGCGCTCCGGATAGAAGGGCTGGGTTGGCAAAATCGCAATGAAAATAGCGGACGCTATCATTGCGAGCACGAAACAAAGCAAAATGACGGTAATCAGTTGCAGGGATATGTGACTGGCCTGCCATCGCGCGGCCAGGGATGGACCCGTTAGGTTAGACGTCCCGGCAGAAATTGGTCGCTGTCCCATTCATGCGATGTCGCCAGAAAGTGCATGCTGCCGACCGTCGCTAATTCATTGCCACTTGCTGCCGGAATTGGCTGACTTGATCGATCAAGTCAATGGCATAGCCGAGCTGATAGTCTTTTATCTCATCAGTATCACGGCTACTTTTGGTGGTGCGCGCCACAAGCGGGGCATCTTCCAGCTGCTCATCGGCCAATTCTTCTGGTGTTTTTTCATTTGCCAAATGATTGCGCAGGTCTGCTTCCCGGCGCGGCTTGGGTAAGTCTTTAAACTCTTCGGGCCGGGGCTGCTCGACAATGATGTCGGGCGTGATGCCATATTCCTGAATGGACAGACCGGACGGCGTATAATAGCGCGCTGTCGTCAGCCGGATCGCGGATTGCGCGCTGAGCGGAATGATGGTTTGCACTGTGCCTTTGCCAAAGCTCTGCGTACCAATCACAGTGCCGCGCCGATGGGCTTGCAAGGCGCCCGCTACAATTTCCGAGGCAGACGCGGAATAGGCGTTGATGAGGACTACAACGGGTAGGCCATCCGCGATATCGCCATTGCGCGCATTATAGCGATCAATATCAGCAGCCCGGCGACCGCGCGTGGACACCACTTCGCCCTTGTCAAGGAAGGCATCGCTGACTGCCACAGCCTGGTCCAACAGACCGCCCGGATTGCCGCGCAGATCCAAGACCACGCCTGCGAGGTCGTCGCCAACCTCCTCTTTGATGGCGCTCATGGCTTTGCGGACACCGCTGCCAGCGTTCTTGTTGAAGCTGGCAATGCGGATGTATCCGACATTGTCGTTTTCAATGCGATGGCGCACGCTGCGTACTTGGATTGTGTCGCGGATGATGGTTACATCGAACGGCGCGGGTGTTTCCTCCCGCAGGATGGTAACTGTAATTGGCTCGCCCACATCCCCGCGCATCAGTTTGAGCGCCTCCGGCAGTGTCATGCCATAGACTTGCTCGCCATCAATATGCGTGATGAAATCACCACCTTGCAGGCCTGCCTTGGCTGCCGGCGTATCGTCAATCGGCGCAATGACCTTTACCAGGCCATCTTCCATGGTGACTTCGATGCCAAGACCGCCGAACTGGCCGGAGGTCTGCATCTGCATATTCTCAACGCTTTCAGGACCCATATAGCTGGAGTGCGGATCAAGCGAGGAGAGCATGCCATTGATGGCCGCTTCCACCATCTCGCTATCGTCGACACTTTCCACATATTCATCGCGTACGCGCTCATAGACTTGGACAAGCTGGTCCCACTGCCGATAAGTCTCCGCTGAGTTGCTGGTGGCGTTGCCGGTGTTGGCATAGATCGCTGCGGCTATACAGAGGGCCGAGATCGACGGAAGCACAAACCGTTTCATCGTGAACTATTCTCCAGACTTGCCATCAACCAAGGGGACGGGTCGAGCGAGCGTCCATTACGCTGTAGCTCTAAATATAAAACAGGCAATCCTAAGGGATTGTTAGGAACCCCCAATTGCCTTGCCCGTGTGCCCATAACGCCGATTGGTTCTCCACTGACTACATATTGGCCTACGCCCACATCACTGCGCGCAAGTCCAGCTATGACCGAATGATAGCCTTCACTATGCTCAATGATCAAGAGACGCCCATAGCTTCTAAACACATCTGCAAACACAACTTGGCCATCATAAGGCGCAACCACCTGCGCATTTGGGCGCGCAGCAACCCACAGACCTTGGCTTTTTGAGCCATCATAAGGCTTGCCATAAGCGCCAATCACCGTGCCCCGCACTGGCAGCGGCATTTGGCCACGCGACTGACTGAACAGCGGCGCGGGCTTCTTTATGGCATAGCTGGGCGGGGCGCTTGGACGTGGTTTTGGCCGCGGCGCAGCAGCCAGTTGCTCTTTTTCAAGGCGCAACCGGTCGAGCAAGCCGCCTAAGGTTTTGGCTTCTGCCGCCAATTGGGCAATGCGCTTTGCCTCTGCCTGGGCCTGCGCAGACAAGGCAGCGCGGCGCTTTTTTCGTTCATTTTGAGTGGTTTCCAGCGCTGCGCGATTGTCCTGCAATGCGCTCAGCTGCACACGGTATGTCGCTTGCGTGGTCTCCAGCCGCGTTTTCAAAACTTGCATTGTCGCCAGCTCATCGCGAATAAGCGCGGCTTGTTCGTTCAGGACTGGCACCACTGCTGACAGGAGCGCCGCGCTGCGACCGGTTTCTTCCACGCTCACAGGGCGCAGGAAAACCAGCGACGAGGGCTGCCGGCTGAGCTTCTGCATGGCCGCTAAGGTCTTGCTCAAATCGCCCCGCTTGATGTCCAGCGCGGCGCGCTGTTTAGCCAGGTCTTCTTCCAAAACACTCAGCTCAAGTTCGACCCGGCTGAGCGCTGTTTCCTGGTTTTGAACCTCGCGGGCCATGGAAATCAGACGCTCTGTTAGCGAATCGATTTCCCCCTGAATAGCCTTGGCCTCGGTTTCCATGGCCCGCCGCCGCTCTCGCGCCCGCTCCATTTCCGCTTCAATGCTGCGCAGATTTTCCTGGGAGATGTCTTGGCTGAGGGCTGGCATGGGGAGCAAGACGCCTGCGATCATTAATATCACGAGGAAGTGTCTGCGCATGTTGACTAGCCTTCCCGATGATAGGGATGACCAGCGAGAATGGAGGCGGCGCGGTAGAGCTGCTCCATGAGCATCACGCGGACCAAGCGATGCGGCCAGGTGGGCTTGCCAAAGCTGATGAGATGATGGGCCTGGCTGCGCATGTCGTCTGTCAATCCATCTGGCCCGCCGATGATGAAGCAAACGGCTGGCCTGTCTTGTTCAAAAGCCTGGAGCTGGCTAGCAAAGGCTGAACTGGTGACAGATTTACCGCGCTCATCCAAGGCGACAAGAGCCGCTGATGGCGCAAGCTTATCCTTTATGTGGGTTGTCTCCCAAAGACCACGTTTTGGGCCAGCTGGCGCTTTCCTGTCGTCAATTTCTGTATGGGTGAAGGCCCAGTGCCGGGCAGCGGTTTTTGCGCGGCCAAAATAGTCGGCAAAAAGGGTTTGCTCAGCGCCTTGGCCAAGCCGGCCGACGGCGATGATGTTCACCTTAAGCACCTAGGGTTTTCTCATATTCACTGTGAACAAGAGAAACCTCTAGAGTCTTCGTCGGTCGCAGTTTCGAATCGAATAACCGGTGTCCACTTATTCTGAAACTGCTCTAGACTTAAGAAACGGCGGCAGGCTCTTGTGGCTGCGCCCACATCTTCTCAAGATTGTAGAAGGTGCGTACTTCCGGACGGAACAGATGCACGATGAGTTCACCGAAATCGATCAGCACCCAATCTGCTTGCGGCAACCCTTCCACAGACAGCCGACCAAGGCCGATGTCTTTCGCATCGCGGGTTAGGCGGTCTGCCAGCGCGGCAACCTGCCGGTTGGACCGGCCAGACGCAATAATCATCGCATCGGCGAAGCTCGATTTGCCTTTGAGATCGATTGTTAGGATGTCTTCAGCTTTGCCGTCTTCAAGACCGGCGAGCACGAAGTCGATAAGCGCTCTACCTTCTAATGGGGCTACCCCTGTTTGGGCGAGCTGTGATGTGCCAAGCGCCGCAGTGTCATCGCTTAGCATGGTGCCAGTTTGTCCAGTGGACGATGCTGGCGTCACGGACGTGACGTTCAATCCTGTCTCCTCATTTGACCCATCACATCGATTGGCCTTCTGCGTTTACAAGATACCATAGAATGCGAATGTTTCAAATCTTTGCATTGGTTCGTGGTGCTATGTCGTCCTCATGCGCCCAGTCTGGTATTTTGGCTCTAATCGCCGTTGCGCTTGCAGGATGCAGCGGGCCGCGCAAAAAGGTCCAGGCTGGTGGGTCCATCGACTTTAATCGTGCAGCCGACCGCCCAGCGATGCGACAGGCGCGAAAGCGCCGTGCAGCAGGGCTTGAAAGGGCTTTGAGTGCATAGCCTGGTCGGTCGATCACGGCGACAGGCAGCAATTTGAAGATGTCTTGCCAGCCTTCCCAATGGTGGAAGCTGGCGAGATTATCCGCGCCCATAATCCAGATAAAATGCGTCTTTGGATGTAAAAACCTTAGCCGCGCAATGGTTTCTACAGAGAAGCGAGACCCCAACTCATCTTCCAAAGCGGAAATCTGGATTTTCGGATAGTTGGCTGTGATGTGCTGGGCGCGGCGCACACGCGGGCCAAGGGCTGCCATATCTTCCGCATGTTTAAGGGGATTGAGCGGACTGACCAGCCACCACAGCGAATCGAGCCGCAAATGTCGAATGGCCCGAAAGCTTACATGAATATGCCCCGCGTGGGCTGGGTTGAAGGAGCCGCCATAGAGTCCCACGGCCTGACCGGCCCAACGGCGCGAACGGGCAAGAAAAAGCTGATGGTCGGCAATCAAGATTGGTGTCTTGTCAAGTCAGGGTCTAGTTTGGCCGCTGCCGCGCACTTGATATTTGTAAGTCGTCAGCTGCTCGACGCCAACAGGCCCGCGTGCATGCAGTCGGCCTGTCGAAATGCCGATTTCCGCACCCATGCCGAACTCTCCGCCATCAGCGAACTGGGTGGAAGCGTTATGCATGACAATGGCGCTGTCGACGCCATTGAGGAACTGCTCGGCAGTCCCTGCATTGTTGGTCACAATGCTGTCGGTGTGGCCGCTGCTATAGCGCGCGATATGCTCTAGCGCGCCATCAACGCCGTCTACAGCCCGGACGGACAGAATGGCGTCCAGATATTCCGTGGCCCAATCCTGGTCCGTTGCTGTCTTTGCGTCTGGCCAATGCCGTTGCACCACAGAATCGCCGCGTAATTCGCAGCCCGCATCGGAAAGGCGCTGAAACAGGCCTTTGAAGTCAGCCACGATGGATTGGTCGATGAGCAGGGTTTCCATTGCGCCGCAAATGCCAGGGCGGCGCATCTTGGCATTGAAGGCAACATCCGCAGCCATCTCTAGGTCCGCTGCCTTGTCGATATAGACATGGCAGATGCCTTCTAAATGCGCCAGCACGGGCACGCGGCTCTCGGTTTGCACTTTTTCCACCAGGGATTTGCCGCCGCGGGGGACGACTAGGTCAAACAGCTCTGCCGCAGTCAGCATCTCGGTCACGGCAGCCCTGTCGCGCGTGCCGACGAGCTGTACCACATCCGCTGGCAGGCCAGCCTCTTCTAGACCTTGTGTGAAGGCAGCGTGCAGGGCCGTCCCGCTGTGAAAGCTTTCTTTGCCGCCGCGCAGGATGACGCCATTGCCTGCCTTAAAACACAGCGCTGCCGCATCGACCGTCACATTGGGCCGGCTTTCATAAATTACGCCGATAAGCCCGATGGGGACACGCACCCGCGCAATATCGAGCCCATTTGGCCGGTCCCACCGGGCCAGCTCATCGCCGACAGGGTCGGGCAGGGCAGCAACGGCCTCAACCGCGCCGGCAATGCCTTCCAAGCGCTCTGCGGACAGGGCAAGCCGGTCGAGCAGGGCAGAAGACAGGCCATCCTGACGGCCAGCCTCCATGTCTTTTTCATTGGCCGCCATGATCGCAGGCGCCTGATCGCGAATGGCTTTGGCTGCGGCCATCAGCCCGGCATTTTTCTGCTCTGTGCTCATCTTAGCCAACACCGGCAAAGCATTGCGCGCAGCTTCGGCCAGCGCACGCACATGCGCGACTGCGGAGGTTTGGGTATCAACTAAGCTCAGGCTCACGGCGTCTTTATCCTTTTGCATCAAGCACCAGGTTATCCCGGTGGACGACGGTTTGACTTCGCGTATAGCCCAGCTTGCCTGCGATGTCCTCACTTTTGAGGCCAGCGATGCGGGCAATCTCAGCACTATCATAGTTGCTGAGGCCAATGGCGATGTTGCCTGCAGGCCCATTTTGGATGCGCACGACATCGCCGCGCATGAATGGACCATTCGCTGTTAAGATACCCGCTGCGAGCAGGCTTTTGCCAGCGGCCAACGCACTTGCCGCACCGTCGTCAACAATGATGGCGCCTTGTGGACCGAGTTGCCCAGACAGCCAGCGCTTGCGGGCATCTTTCTGGTCGATGTCGCTGGCTGCGAACATACTATGGCGCGCGCCTGCCTTCAGCCGCGATAAGGGCGCAGGCTCTTGTCCATCCACAATGACCATGGCGCAGCCAGAGCCGGTGACAAGCCGCCCTGCCTCTAATTTCGTCGCCATACCGCCGCGGCTCATAGAGCTGGGGTCAAGCGGCGCGGCCATTGCGATGATGTCGGGCGAGATCGCCTCGATATGTGCGATATGCTTGGCATCAGGGGTGCTGCGCGGGTCAGCTTCATACAGCCCATCAATATCGCTGAGCAGGACCAACACGTCCGCGCCCGTCATCTGCGCCACGCGGGCGGCCAAGCGGTCATTGTCGCCCACCCGGATTTCTTCGGTGGCGACGGCATCATTTTCGTTGATGACAGGGACGATCCCTTTTGCCAGCAGCGTCTCCAGCGCCGCGCGGGCATTGAGATAGGTGCGCCTTCCATCAAGGTCAGACAAGGTCAGCAGCATCTGCCCTGGCACAATGCCATGCTCTGAAAAGGCAGTTTCAAAGGCTTGCATCAGTGCAATCTGGCCCACGCAAGCGGCACCTTGTGCCTCATCCAGGCGCTGTGGCCGCTCGTGCAAGCCCAGGCGCACGCAACCGAGAGCAATGGCGCCTGAGGAGACAACAATAACGTCTGTTTCAGCAGCGCGCAGGGCGGCAATATCGGCGGCAACGGACGCAAGCCAAGCTTTGCGGAGGCCTTCGTCATCGACAAGCAGGGCTGAGCCAATCTTAACGATGACGCGTTTGTGGGTGCTGAGGTCCATGGCTTATAGCGGCGACCACTCGGCCGTGTCGTCGCTCTCCTCCATGGCCTCTTCGGCGCGCTTTCCAGCAATGAAGGTCATCACATTGCCGAGCAGCGCTTTGACCCCCTGGCCTGCGACAGCGGAAATGAGATGCACATCCTGACTGCTATGCTTTTGCAGGAGAGCCTGTTTTTGTTTGGCTTCAGTCTCGCGAACCGCGTCCATCTTATTAAGCGCAAGCAGCATGGGCCGCTGGCTCAGTTCTTCATCATAAGCCGCGATTTCCTGGGTTAGCGTGTCGTACGCGCCTATAATGTCCGTCTGCGTGCCATCAATCAGGTGGATGAGCACGCGGCAGCGCTCCACATGGCCTAAGAAGCGGTGGCCAAGGCCAACACCATCACTAGCACCTTCGATCAGGCCCGGAATGTCTGACAGCACAAAGCTCGACCGGCCCATTTCAACCACGCCGAGATTGGGCGACAGGGTGGTGAAGGGATAGTCGGCAATCTTCGGCTTTGCGTTGGAGACGGCGGCCAAGAAGGTGGATTTGCCGGCATTGGGCAGGCCTACTAAGCCCACATCTGCGATCAGTTTCAGGCGCAGCCAAATCCACATTTCCGTCGCTTCACCGCCAGGCACCGTGCGCCGCGGGGCCTGATTGCGGGACGATTTGAAATGCGCGTTGCCCAGCCCGCCATCGCCACCTTTCAAGAGCAGGATTTTATCACCCACCTTCATCAGGTCAGCCAACTGGACTGATTTATCCTCATTAAAAATCTGCGTGCCAGGGGGGACTTTGATGACCGTATCTTTGCCAGCACGCCCTGTCCGGCCCTTGCCCATGCCATGCAGGCCGCGTTCGGCTTTGAAGTGCTGCTGGTAGCGGTAATCGATGAGCGTATTAAGGCCCGGCACGGCTTCTACATAGACCGAGCCGCCCCGGCCGCCATCGCCGCCATCGGGGCCGCCAAACTCAATATATTTCTCCCGCCGGAAGGAGACGCACCCATCCCCGCCTGCGCCGGATTTCACATAGACTTTGGCTTGGTCAAGAAACTTCATGAGCCGCCTTTTAGAGGCAGATTGGCCGGATGACTAGGGAGCCGCTTCAGGCGCATCAACTGTCAGCGCATTTTCCACGTCTTTTTCTGCACGCAGAGCCAGTTTGTTAACACACTGTTTACCATTCGCAGCGATTTAGAAACACTACAAAAGCCCGGTGCAGGGGCGATGGAAAAAAAGGCGGGTGAGGTATGGGCAGAGCTGATCCAGAAGCTCTTATCAGCGACGAAAGTCACATTCTGTCTGAGGTCGTTCGCCTCAAGCCACTTCGCTCTCTCAGCCTCCTTGATACCCCATCAGATCCCCGATTTGATCAAATTACCAATTTAGCCGCTTTCGTCTCCGGCGCGCCGATTGCTTTGATTTCTTTGGTCGACGAATCGCGTCTGTGGTTTAAGTCAAAGCTTGGTCTTAAGCTGTCTGAAACCGCGCGCGCAGATGCCTTTTGTGACCACACGATCAGCGCCAAAAAACCAGTATATGTGGCAGATGCGCAAGGGGATGCTCGCTTTAGCGCACATCCGCTGGTTGTTGATGCACCGCATGTGCGGTTCTATGCTGGCTGGCCGCTAATATTGGAGAATGGTGCGGCCATTGGAACACTGTGCGTGCTCGGCACCACCCCGCGGCTTTTAAGCACTGAGCAGAAGGCGCGTCTTTCCGACCTCGCAGCCATGACTGTGGATATTATTGGCCGACAGAGCCTTGCCCATGCAAGAAGCCAAGCTCTTGAATCTCTTGAGGAAAAGACGGCCGCGCTTGATGGCGCACGGGAGTATTATCGCTCCATCTTCAAGCACCTCACCGATCCCCTGGTGGTACAAGAACCCATCTTTGATGATGCCGGTGCGTTAAAGGACTTTATCATCCGCGCCTGCAATGATGCAGCCTGTGTGCTGCAAGGGCTCCCACGCGAGAAACTTGTCGGCCAATTTGTGTCTGAGATGCTGCCGAATTTGCCGAAAAAACTGATGCAGTCTTATGCTGAGGTGATTCAGACTGGAACGCCGCTCACCTTCGAGCATCATTATGAAGATCAGCACTATGATGACTGGTTTCGTGTCGCCGCTTCACGCACGCACAATGGGTCGTTGTTACTCCAGCTCACCACGATTACAGATCAAAAGAACAGAGAAAGTCAGCTGCAGCGCTCTCGTGATGCGCTAAATAGTTTTGCCTCTGTGATTTCCCACGACCTGCGGACGCCGCTCGGCCATATCGGCGGCTTTGTTGAACTGCTTGAAGAAGAACTGGGCGACGCGCTGACCGACACGCAGCGCGAATATATGGGCTATATCACAGCCGGTGTCTCGCAGATGCGGCGCCTGATCAAGGCGTTGCAAAAACATGCTCGTCTGGGGCAAATTGAAGTGACACCAAAGGTGGTGAATTTAGACGACCTTATGGGGGATTTGTCTCAGCGCTATGACTACCCGCTGGCCAAGGTTGGCGGCACGCTGCGCTATGACCGGCTGGGTAAGGTCTTTGCCGACGATGTGCTGCTGGATCAGATGCTGTCCAATCTCATTGGTAATTCCCTGCGCTATCG
The DNA here is from genome assembly GCA_937884085.1 of uncultured Sphingomonadales bacterium. Classification (GTDB taxonomy): domain Bacteria; phylum Pseudomonadota; class Alphaproteobacteria; order Sphingomonadales; family CAKZYD01; genus CAKZYD01. The sequence continues at coordinate 12,077 of CAKZYD010000175.1, forward strand.
CAGTGAGGATCGACCGCTCCAAATCACCGTTTCAGTCGACCGCACCGAAAGCGAAACCATCATCAAGGTTACGGACAATGGCCGCGGCATCCCTCCTGATTATCATGCACGTGTGTTCAACTTATTTGATCGCGGTCCTGAGGCTGTGGACCATAAGAACGCCATGGGCCTGGGCCTGACGACCTGCCGCGCCATTGCAAAGGCGCATGGCGGCGATATCGAACTTGATGGGACAACAATCAATGGTTGTACGTTTATCGTATCTTTTCCGAGGCGATATGCGTAAACTAACGTAACAGATTTTGATGCTGCTGTGCATCTCTGGGGGCAAAGTGAGATGTGCGTAGGCTAAACGTTTAAAGCGGTTTAGGGGCGCTATGTCTGACATTCTGGTCGTAGAAGACAATAAGGCTGACGAGGTTTTCATAACGCGAGCCTTTGCCAAGCGGGTGCCGGACATTTCTATCACAGTCGTCCGAAATGGCGCTGATGCCCTCGACTATTTAGAAACGCACCCGTTGCCCAAGGTCATTTTGACGGATTTAAAAATGCCACGCGTTGATGGGCGGCAACTTTTAAAGCGCATCAAGCAATCCGCTAAGACCCGTCACATCCCAACGATTGTGTTTTCTACGTCCGATGATTTTGATGATGTGCAATCCTGCTACGCCCAGCATGCGAACGCTTATATGACCAAGCCTCACAGCCCAAAAGGCTATGAGAAGGTGGCGCAAAGCCTAGCAGATTACTGGTTAGCGCAAACAGTGCTCGCCCAATAGAGGCTGTGAAGCCCCTATTCAGCCGCTTCAGCGATAATTTCCACACTCACATACTTCCGGCTTTGTTTGCCGGAGTGGAATTTCACGGTGCCAGGGGCTTTGGCAAAAATCGTATGGTCTTTGCCCATGCCGACATTCTCACCAGGATAAATCTTGGTGCCGCGCTGGCGCACGATGATGTTGCCAGGGATGACCGCTTGGCCACCGGATTTTTTCACACCTAAGCGGCGACCAGCACTATCGCGGCCGTTGCGGGAGGACCCGCCTGCCTTTTTATGTGCCATCTGTCTTTACTCCTTTTCTGCGAGAAACTGCTTGGCTTGGCCAACCCAGTCGTCCCGCTCCATGCGGCCTTTAAAGCTCAGTTGCTCTTCAATAGCATCGCGCTGTTCCGGCGTCATCTCAACAATCTGTTTAAAGCTTACCAGGCCAGCGGCATTGAGCTTCTTCTCAAGCGCTGGGCCGACGCCCGAAATCTTCTTCAGGTCATCTTCTTCGCCGGCTGCAACGCTTGGTAGGTCAACGGCTGCGTCTTGCTTTGGCGCTGCTTCTTTCTTCGGTGCGGCTTTTTTCTCTGCTGCTGCCTTTTTAGGGGCCGCTTTTCCAGGCTTACCAACACCGGTGATTTTAACGACCGTCAAATATTGGCGGTGGCCATTGCGCTTACGATAGGTATGACGGCGGCGACGCTTAAAGACGATGACTTTGTCTGCGCGTGTCTGTTCCAAGATTTCCGCCGTGACGACCGCGCCATCAACGGTTGGCTTGCCGGTTTTGAGCGCTGTGCCGTCATGCAGCATGAGCACTTCATCGAAGGTGACGGTGTCGCCAGCTTCGCCAGGCAGTTTCTCTAATTTCAGAATATCATCTTGAGCGACTTTATATTGCTTGCCGCCCGTTTTCACTACTGCGAACATCGGGTTTAATCCTGTGTTTTTCTGTCGTGCCGCAAATCACCGGGCTACGCTGATGACAGCTGTCAAAGCGCGGCACTTTTTAAAAGCGATGTCCGCAGGCGGTTTTCTTGCCCCAGGCATATCTTCGCTGGGAACCGCGCGCTTATACGCACCCCAGCAGAAAAGTCAATCATTGCAAGCGTTGACAAGGCGGGTGAGCTCCGTAGGTATCTCTATGCTTTCGCGATAAAGGACTTCTATGGCTTTCTTCCGCTCCCTGCTTGTTTCTTTTGCCCTTACCGGGCTCGTCATCACCGCCGTGCTGGCACAAGACCAAACCCCAATTTATGAGCGCGCAAGCGCCTACAGTCCGGTCGTTGCAACGGGCGGTATGGTGGTCGCACAAGAGGGTTTTGCGCCGCGCATAGGGGCCGACATCCTCGCCCAGGGCGGCAATGCCATTGATGCAGCGGTTGCCACCGGCTTTGCTTTGGCCGTCACGTTGCCGCGGGCGGGCAATCTCGGCGGCGGCGGTTTCATGCTGATCCATTTGGCGGAGAGCGGCGAGACCATTGCTCTTGATTACCGCGAGAAAGCACCGCAAGCGGCCACCCGCGATATGTTTCTAGGCCCTGGTGGCGAGGTTGACAAAAGGAAAGCCTTTTTCAGCCATCTTTCCGCCGGTGTGCCGGGCACGGTCGCGGGGCTTCTTTATGCTCATGAAAAATATGGAACGCTGCCGCTTGAGACGCTTCTCAGCCCAGCCATCACGCTTGCGGAGGAAGGCTTTGCCGTCAGCTTTGATTTAGCAAGAGCGCTCAAAAGATATGGCAGCCGCACCATGAGTAAAAATCCGGCGGCCAAGAAGATCTTTTTCAACGAAGACGGCGGCTTTTATGCCCCGGGCGAAATCCTTGTCCAAAGCGACTTGGCCTGGTCGCTCCGGCAAATTGCGCAGTCTGGCCGCCGCGCCTTTTATGATGGGCCCATCGCAGAGCGCTTGATTGCCGACATGGAAGCCAATGGCGGGATCATGACCCGAGAGGACTTGCGCCGCTATAAAATTGCGGTGCGCAAACCTATCATCTCGACCTTTCAAGGCCATGAGATTGCCCTGATGCCGCCGCCTTCGTCCGGCGGCGTGCACATCGTGCAAATGCTGAACATCATGGCGGGCGATGATTTGGCAGCCATGGGGCAGGGCAGTGCAGACAGTTACCACCTGATGGCGGAGGCCATGAAATACGCTTATGCTGACCGCTCAAAATATCTCGGCGACCCGGATTTTGCAGAGGTGCCGGTGGAGGCGCTGATGGACCCAGCCTATGCTACGGCCATTCGGGCCAAAATCGATATGGATAAGGCAACACCGTCATCGGCCATCAAGGCGGCTGCGAAACTGCCGTATGAAAGCCCGGACACAACCCATTATTCCGTTGCGGACAAAGACGGGAACATGGTCTCCAACACCTATACGCTCAATTTCTCCTACGGCTCAGGCCGAGTGGCGGCAGGGACTGGCATCCTGCTTAATAATGAGATGGATGATTTCGCCGTCAAGCCCGGCGTGCCTAACGCGTTTGGCCTCACCGGCGGAGAAGCCAATGCCATCGAACCCGGCAAGCGGCCGCTAAGCTCCATGACTCCGGTCATTGTTCTCAAAGACGGTAAGGCCATGCTCGCCACTGGCTCTCCTGGTGGCAGTACCATCATCACCACCGTGCTTCAAACGCTCATCAATCGCCTGGTCCACGGTCTCAACGTCGCTGAAGCCACATCCAGGCCACGCATCCATCATCAATGGCTGCCTGACCTCATCAGTATCGAAGGGCACGCCTCGCCGGATACCATCGCCTTGTTAGAAGCCAAAGGGCATACGCTGCGTGTTGGGCGCGTCCTTGGCGCGACGGAGACGATTGAAATGCGCGATGGCCTTTTCTATGGCGCCGCCGACCCACGCAGGCCTGCAGCGCGGGCGGTTGGGATTCCATAAACTTGCTTTATATCCCGCATCCCCGGGCTTGACCCGGGGTCTCGGTCCGCATGTTGAGAGTCAAATTGACAGAGGTCCTGAATCAAGTTCAGGACTGCGGATCTGTTTGGCGACTTCAAAGACTTCGGCAAACATCTCAGCCGTCAGGCGCCCGGTATTCGTGTTGTAGCGCGAGCAGTGGTAGCTGTCGACGAGGGTATAAGGCCCAATCTCATGGACAGCGGCATGACCGAAGGGCGCGGCTGACAAGCGGATGCCGAGTGTTCGCAAAGTGGCGTCGTGGGCGATTTTACCAAGGCACAGCAGGACTTTAACAGTCGCTAGCGTGTCTAGGCACTGCATCAAATAGTCTTGGCAGGCTTTGGCTTCATCGGTGGCCGGCTTGTTCTGCGGGGGCACGCAGCGCACGGCGTTTGTTATCATTGCGCCCTTTAGCTGCAGCCCGTCGTCAGAGCGGCGGTCATAGTTGCCTTCTGCAAGCCCGGCTGTCAGCAGGGTCTCATAGAGCAGGTCGCCTGCATAGTCCCCGGTAAAAGGCCTGCCTGTCCGGTTGGCGCCTTGCATGCCGGGGGCGAGGCCAATGATGAGGAGCCAGGCATCCGGGTCGCCAAAGCTTGGCACCGCGCCATTAAAGCCGCCAGGGCATTGCTGGCGCGCATCATCCCGAAAAGCGACCAAGCGGTCGCAGCGATTACAATCAAAGGGCGGGTCAAAAGGGTGGCGATGCGGCGCGGCAAAGGTCATAAGCCACGGCATACCCGGCGCGCAGGAGAGGGCCAAGTCATGATTTGCTTTATCGCTCTGGGCGCCAATAAATGCCAGGCGGATGGCACAAGCCCAGCGCAGACGCTCCGTGCAGCGCTGGCCGATGTTGATGCCCTGCCACGCACGGCGCTGATGGCCGCCTCCGGCCTGTATCAATCCGCGCCC
>CAKZYD010000176.1 GCA_937884085.1 uncultured Sphingomonadales bacterium
TGAAGTGCCGGTGCGTGGGGCTTTGGGTGAGGAGCCAGGTCAGCTCGCCCAGCATGTGGCTGACGGTCTGTTGCGGCGCTGCGCCAGCCACCCCGTTAGAGGTCCCTTTAGATGAACCCACCAAAACTATGCCCCCTCCAAACAACGCGCCATGCATTTGAGATGACACAACCAAACATGGTCAACCGAGACTGCGACCCTGCCTTGCTGCTGTCAAGCCGTCTCATCACACTGTTCTTGCTAAAGCCCTAGATCAACTGTGACGGTGTATCGGGATGGTGGGTTGCTCGCGGGCGATGCGCATATCTTTTGCCATTGAAGGCTGTCCTACATGGCTTCCGCCTTCTATTGTGGGTTCAATCGAGCCAGTGAAAGCCTGGCTGCCCTTTCATAAACCAGGTGTGACTTTTGTGACTTTTCAGCCCGCTGCTGCTGCTGTGCTGCCATATAAACCAAACGCGAAAAAGTCTTTGCCTGGCGGGCGTTGCGTGCAGTCCCTGCTTGCCAAAGCACGGCGTGGGGGCTAGCTGAGCGCCATGAGCACACGCACAGAATCTGAAGCCGATTTGGCGCCGATGGAAACGGCGCAGGATTTGGCTGCTTATTTGGCCAGTGGCTGCAAGCCGCCCGAGGCCTTTCGGCTTGGCACAGAGCATGAGAAATTTGCCTTCCGGGCGAAGACGCTGGAGCCCATCAGCTATTTTGAAGAGGGCGGCATTCGCGACCTGCTCGATGGGCTGACGCGCTTTGGCTGGAAGCCTGTGGTGGAAGACGGCAATGTGATTGCGCTGTCGTCGAATGGGGCGTCTGTCTCGCTGGAGCCGGGCGGGCAGGTGGAGCTGTCCGGCGCGCCTTTAGAGACAGTGCATGAGACCTGCGCGGAGGTGCACACGCATTTAAAGCAGGTGGCCACCATTGGCGATGAACTGGGCATTGATTTTTTGGGTCTCGGCTATGCGCCGACCTGGACCCATGCGGATATGCCGACCATGCCCAAGCCGCGCTATGGCATCATGAAAGCCTATATGCCGCAGGTGGGCAGCATGGGCTTGGAGATGATGTTTCGCACCACCACTATCCAGGTGAACATGGATTTTGCCAGCGAAGCCGACATGGTTAAGAAGCTGCGCGTTGGCCTAGCGCTGCAGCCGGTGGCGACCGCCTTGTTTGCCAATTCGCCTTTTAAAGAAGGCAAGGCAAATGGCTTCCGCTCCATGCGCAGCCATGTGTGGACGGATACCGACAACGCCCGCGCTGGCATGCTGCCCTTCGTGTTTGAAGAGGGCATGGGCTTTGAGGCCTATGCTGACTATGCCCTTGATGTGCCGATGTATTTCATCCACCGCGAGGGGCGCTATGTGGATATGGCGGGGCAGTCGTTCCGCGCTTTCTTGGATGGCAAGCTGCCGGGCTATGAGGGCGAAAAGCCGACGCTGGCGGATTGGAAGGATCATCTCAGCACGATTTTCCCGGAAGTGCGGCTGAAAACGTTTCTGGAGATGCGCGGGGCGGATGGCGGCCATTGGGAAGCGATTTGCGGGTTGCCAGCCTTTTGGACCGGGCTGCTTTATGACCAAAGCGCGCTCGATGCGGCCTATGATCTAATCAGCCCGTGGCCCTTTGAAGCGCTGCAAGCGATGCGTGATGCTGTCCCAGCGCAGGGGCTTGATGCGCCAAGCCCGGTGGGGACGCTGCAGGATTTGGCGGTGAAGGCGCTGGAGATTTCCCAAGCTGGCCTGAAGGCGCGGGCGCGCACCAACCGGTCCGGGGAGGATGAAACCATCTTTCTCGATGATCTTTGGGAAATCGCCCGCAGCGGCATCAGCCCCGCGCAGCATTTGCTCGATTTGTATCACGGCAAATGGGATGGGGATTTGAGCCTGGTGTTCCGCGACCAGCGGTTTTAGGCGGATTTCTGGCTATTGCGCTTGTTTTCGGCTATACTGATGCGTCACGTGGAGGAGTTGAGTGATGCGTCATATTTTGATGGCCGTTTTGGTGGGGGCGGGGCTGTCGGCCCCGGCGGCTGCAGAGACCAATACGTTTGGCCTGTCTCAAGAAGAGGTGGGCGGCGTGGTCGTCACCCGCGGCAAGCCTTTGCAGCCTGAGCGCAGAGTTCGCACTGAAAGCCGCGTCCGCACCATGGTGAATTTGGACCGGCGCTATCGCGGCTCAGTCTTTGGGCAAAATCGTATCTTAACCGATGCGGAAAAACGCTACCGCAGCCTGGTCCTGCTCACCAGTCGGCGTGGGCACAATTAAAACCTAAATTAGGCCCAGCCAAGCTCGCGCAAGGCCCAGCCGTCATTCCAGACCTTTGTCATGTGAACCAGCTTATTGTCGGAGAAACGCATCACATACACATAGTCTGACGCCGTTTTCTGCCCCGTCGGCGGCACTGGCCCTTCCCCGGTATTGGTGCCATGAAAAACCGCCGACGCCAAAACGGTCTGCCGGTCTTCATCGACGGCAAAGCCCGTTAGCGCATAGCTGGCATCCGGCATCGGCCCAAACATCCCAGCCATCCACGCGCAGTAGCCCTCGGCAGTCTTGATATCGGCGAGTGCATCCGATTGTGCCTCAAACACTGCATCCGGCGCGCAATACTGGGCGCATTCCGCCCAACCTTTCCCAGTCTCACACGCATGGAAGAAGGCGAACGCTGTGTCTTTGAGTGTCATGACAAAGTCTCCCTACTGCCAAGTCTATTACAGCACATGCGGCGCCGCAATTGCGGGTGTCATAGCGCTTTTCAGTGCCTCTTCTGGCGCTGCATGCGGCGGCCAATTGGCGCCTACCAGGCGGCGGCCTGTGATATGGGCTGACGCGTCAGAGGCGAGCCAGACAATGGGCGCGACCATGACCTCCGCTGGCAGGAGGCCGGATATATTTGCATTGCCCTCTGCAATGTTGCCTGCGAGGGCGGGCCAGTCGATGTCCACCCGGCTGCCAACCTTGCCGCCCGGGATGAAGGGGGTATCGCTCGCACCACCTGGCAGCAGGACGTTGACGGTCACGCCGGTGCCTTCAAGCTGCTTGGCCCAAATGGCGCTTTGGGTTTCCAGGGCGGCTTTGGTGGGGCCATAGGGCCCGCCAATGGAAAGCAGCATTGTTGGCTGCGAGGTCGAGATATTGACGATGCGGCCCCAGCCACGGTCTACCATGGACGGCACCACAAGCTTTGCCATACGCCAAGGGCCGACGATATTGGTGGTGACGATGCGGCTATAATCCTCTTCGTCCCCTTCAAAGGCGGTGGCGCCAAAGGGCGCGCTCGTGCCCTGCATCTCGCCTGGGCCACGCGCTGCGTTGTTCACCAAGATATCAATGGGGCCAAAGCGGCCAACGGCTTGCTCAACGGCAGTAGTGCACGCGTCGGTGCTGCAGACATCGGCCATGACGCCGTAGCAGTGTTCCGGACCGACTGTTTGAACCGCTTTATCCAGCTCCTCATGGGAGCGCGCCGCTGTAACCGTAACCTTTGCGCCGGCATCTGCCATGGCGTTGGCCATTACCAGGCCGAGGCCTCTAGCCCCACCCGTGACAAAGGCATGCCGCTTACTGAGGTCCGCCACGATGTGGGTCAAGCCGCTGTGCCGCCGACAGTCAGCTTATCCACCAGCAAAGTAGGCTGGCCAACCCCTGCGGGCACGCTTTGCCCGCCTTTGCCGCACACGCCAATGCCGGTGTCGAGCTCCAAGTCGTTGCCGATGGCGCTTACATGTTTAAGTACTTCCGGGCCGTCGCCAATCAACGTGGCGCCTTTGATGGGCGCACCCAACTTGCCGTCTTCGATTTTATAGGCTTCGGTGCAGCTGAAGACGAATTTGCCTGAGGTGATGTCGACCTGACCGCCGCCGAAATTCTTAGCGTATATGCCTGTCTTCGTGCGCGCTAGAATGTCTTCCGGGTCGTCTTGACCGGCCAACATGAAGGTATTGGTCATGCGCGGCATGGGGCTATGGGCAAAGCTCTCGCGCCGGCCATTGCCTGTTGGCGCTACCCCCATGAGGCGCGCGTTGAGCCGGTCTTGCATATAGCCTTTCAGGATGCCGTCTTCGATGAGGACATTGCGCTGGGTGGGCGTGCCTTCATCATCCATGCTGAGGGAACCGCGCCGCTTGGCAATGGTGCCATCATCGACCACGGTCACGCCGGGCGCTGCAACGCGCTCGCCCACCATGCCAGAAAAGGCGCTGGTTTCCTTGCGGTTGAAATCTCCTTCCAGGCCATGGCCCACCGCCTCATGCAGCAGGACGCCAGGCCAGCCTGGCCCGAGCACCACTGGCATTTCGCCAGCTGGGGCCGCGACCGACTCCTGATTCACTTCGGCCTGGCGCAGCGCTTCTTTGACCATGGCTTGCCAGGTTTCAGGCTCAAAAAACTCGTCATAGCCGCGCCGACCGCCGCGGCCGGTATAGCCAGATTCGCGCCGATCGCCTTTTGCAGTGACGATAGAGACGTTCAGCCGTACCAGCGGACGTACATCGCGCAAAATCTGACCATCCCCGCGGATGATTTCGATCATCTGCCACTCCCCAGCAATCGATGCGGTTACTTGCGCAACGCTAGGGTCGGCGGCCCGCGCAAAGCTGTCGATATCCTGCAGCAGCTTCAGTTTCTCTTCAAACGACGACCCACTAATGGGGTTGTCGTCACCATAAAGGACTTGATTTGAGCGTTGTGGCCCCTGGGCGACAACGCCGCCTTTCCCCGTTTTGACGGCCTTTACGGTCGCCGCAGCGCGCGCCAAAGCGTCAGCGGTGAGCGTCGTCGAATGCGCATAGACCGTTGCTTCATCGTAAACCGCGCGCAGACCGAAGCCTTGGGTAATGTCAGACGCTGCCGCTCGTAGCCGCCCATCGTCAAATGTCAGAGCTTCAGATTGGGTATATTCAAGATAAAGCTCCCCATCATCCATGCCATGTAATGTGTCAGCAACAAGCTGACCAACAACAATGCGATTGAGGTCAGTGGTCGAAAAAAATGAATCTGTCATATGCTTCTCAAATCGAACATCAGCGTCTTATCGTGATATTAACACAAGGCATGGTTTGAATGACCATGAAGTCAGGCGTAAAGCCTGTCAAAATCAATTTTATCTCGACATTAAAGTGCAAGATTTGAACCGCCAAGATCGAATTTTGATTGCTCTTGCTGTATGCACTGGCAGTTTCTTTTATCTCTATCTTATGTCGGATGGTTTTTCCGCTTGGCTTTTACCCACCGATGATCTGGCTCTGGCCTATAACTACTATTTTCATGCGTTGCTCAACGGAGATTTGAACGTCCCGCTGCGTATCATCGGTCGAGAGGGGCATTACAGCCCCGACGGAAGAGCCTTCATATACTATGGAATTTTTCCTGCGCTTCTGCGCGTCTTTGCATATCCCTTTCTCGATCTAACCAGGGATTCCTTTGCACCAACGTCTGTTTTTTTGGCTGCATTGTCCATTTCAATGCTGACACAGCAAATAGCTGTCACGGCAAGCCGGTCGGCGCTTCCACCTGTTGGTATCAGAAGAAGTATAGCGTTGGCTGGGCTTCTCTTAAGTTGTTGGCTTTGTTCACCCGGATTGTTTTTGGCTGCAAATGCGGCCGTATATCATGAGCCAATCGCCTGGGCATTGGCGGCTTGTCTTGGCAGTATTGCTCTGTTTCAGCGCAACCAAACAGTTGATGCCCAAGTCTTATTGCCTTTTTCGGTGTTAGTCTTTGTAGCAATCCATTCGCGTCCGCATTTCGGTTTAGGTCTATGTTTCGTCTTCGCCGTTTTGGCTCTTTTTATTGTGGCTAAGACATTTCGGCCGGCATGGCGCTTGCCGATGCAGCCACTCCAAAGCCGGGCAGACTGGGCCTGCCTTACTTTTGCCAGTGTCATCGCTGTGTCCGCAGGCATTCTGTATCTATGGCTCAATGCTGCTCGATTTGGTTCCGTAGGTAGCTTTCATGCTGAGGCGACGACACAGATCATGTATGGCTATGTTTTTCTAGGCCCAGACACGCCAGAAACCGCGCGCCATGTGGGAATTGCCGAGTTCGGCCGTTTTCATCAGTTGCGGATTATTCCGACCGCTATTTTCTTCGCAGTGGGGGGGTGTTCTTTTCAAGATCGTCTTATCGATATGCTGGGGCTTATCCACGTAAAAAAGGCGGTACCCGCGCCGTACTTTTTACTCACCTTTGGTCCTTGGGTCGCGCTTGCCAGTGGCCTCGCTTTGAGAAAGATTAAAACGGGTCTCCCTGTCCTCGCGCCACAATCCGTTGCTATGGGTCTATTCTTCCTAGCCGCGGCATTTGCTGGATTTATGGTTTTAGCGTTCAGCACAATAACCTTTAGGTACAGCCTGGAAATTTGGCTGCCCCTGTTTGTGCTGGCTATTTTTTTATTGCAGCGTTCTTCAAAACACACTCGCTTCACACCGGGTAAGTGGTTTTATTGCTTTGCAGCCCTAGCGGTGTGCGGCATCTCTGTCTTCAATGTGGATAGGGCATTAGCTTATAGAACTGGGTTTGCTGGCCCACCGTTTATGCCCAGAGAGAATTGTTTGAAGATATTGAAAGAGGAAGCCGTGGTTAAACAACTCGATCCGGCCTTATGCGCACTCCCCAATTTCGAGATTGAGGATCTGCGATGACACGTCGAGGTACAACGCAACACGTCGTTGGCGATGTGGAGGGTAGCGAGACGCCTGGTTATTCAATTGTTATTCCTTGTTACAATGAAGAGAATGCGATTGATCAGACAATCATGCAGCTCTTCGACCAAGTCGACGCAGATGAAGGCGACGGTAGCCCGCCATATGAGATTGTTGTTGTCGATGACGGATCTGAAGATAAGACTAGCGAACATCTTGCGCGCTTGTCCAAAAAATATGAGGCCTTAAAAGTGGTTCGGCATTCGCGCAATCGCGGTTATGGCGCTGCGCTGAAAACCGGCATCACGGCCGCAATTCACGATATAATCGTGATTACCGATGCGGACGGCACTTACCCCAATGACCGGATACCGGAATTGGTTGGTTTGTCGAAAGGCTTGGATATGCTGGTTGGTGCTCGAGTTGGAGACGACGTTAATTACTCAAAAATTCGCGCCATCCCAAAGGTGTTTTTAAAAAGCTGGGTTTCTTGGATTGCCGGTCGACCGGTGCCAGATATCAATTCTGGTTTGCGAGTTTTTAAGCGCAGTGCAGTGCGACCGTTTTTTCCAATCTTACCGGACACCTTTAGCTTCACCACGACGATAACGCTTTGTATGCTCACTAATTACATGGCGGTTGACTATGTTCCCATTAGCTACCAGCAGAGAATAGGTAGCTCCAAGATTAAGCCGGTCCGTGACACCCTTCGCTTTTGCAAATTAATCTTGCGCACCGGCATGTACTTTGCGCCTATGCGGCTGCTCACACCGTTCATTGTTCTGTTGGGTTTGATTGCTTTGGGCAGCGGTGGCTATGATATTTTTGTCGCCCAGAACCTATCGGACAAGACCACCTTGTTTGTCCTTTTCACCTTTAACACCCTCATGTTTGCTTTGCTTGCTGACATGATTGACAAACGATCTGCACGTTAGCAATGCTAGAACTGGGGTCAGTGAAAAAACTAGCCCGCTTCGGGTTAGCATCAGGCCTCAGCTTTTTGATTACGATGGGCCTTCCCATCCTTCTCGTGGAAAGGGCGAGCATCGCCCCCGAATATGCAGCGGCGGCTGGGTTGATTACCGCTTTTTTCGTAAATTTCGTAACGCTAAGAAAATTTGTTTATCAAAGCGGCGGTGATTGGCGTGTGCAGGGCGTGCGCTTTCTTGTTTTCTCAGCCATCTTCAGGGGTAGCGAGTATTTGATATTCCTGATTCTTTACCGTTTGCTAGGGGTGCCATATGTGCTCGCATTGGGCGTTGTCTTAGCAGCATCATTCATCTTCAAATACATAACCTACGACCGTCTCTTATTTAATGAACCGCAAGCGAATTGAACTTCTGTGCGTAGTCCGCAGCTCAATGTCGCATATGCTGAGAAATGCTTGTGACAGGTTGAGACATTAGTTAGAAGCGGTTCGGGAACTTTAACCGGTCGTGTCATAAGTTAGAGCGAGCGGGTATTTTGTATGAATAACGTTAAAAGGTTCAGTTTGTAATGAAGACGATTCTCTGCGGCTTTTTAAGCGCGGTCGGCTTTTATTTTGCGTCGGTGACTGCGCATGCGGCGCAGCCGACGGACAAAGCGCTGCATTTTCAAGAAGCGGCCACTCCCATCATGGCGCAGATTACTGCCTTCCATACGGATATCCTGTTGCCCATCATTATTGCGATTTCGATATTTGTCTTGGCGCTGCTCATTTGGGTGGCAGTTCGCTACAATCGCAGGGCCAATCCGGAGCCGTCGCGCACTACACACAATATTGCCATTGAGGTCGTTTGGACGCTTATTCCCATTGGTTTGCTGCTTGTGATTGCCGCGCCATCCTTCGCGATTATCGATAAAGAAGACAACATTCCCGAAGCTGAAGTGACGGTCAAAGCCATTGGTCACCAATGGTATTGGGAATATGAGTACCCGGATTATGAAGGCATCGTGTTTGATTCCATCATGATTGCGGATGAGGACTTAAAGCCCGGCCAGCCGCGCCTGTTGGCGACGGACACGCATGTTGTTGTGCCTGCGGATACCATCGTCAAAATGCTGATCACGTCCGTTGATGTGAACCATGCCTGGGCAATCCCGGCCTTTGGGGTGAAGCGTGATGCGATCCCGGGGCGAATTAATGAAACTTGGTTCAAAGTGGACAAGCCTGGCCTGTATTACGGGCAGTGTTCTGAGCTGTGCGGTAGCAAGCACGGGTTCATGCCAATCACTGTTGAAGTGGTCAGCAAAGCCGACTTTGAAACCTGGATTGAAGACGCAAAAGCGCTGTATGCAGATGCCTCTGCATCCGCGCCTGTTGGTATTGGTCGTTAGTCGGCCAGCATAGTATAGTTTTTTAGGAGATAGCTGACCATGGCTGGTTCAAGCGCCGCATTTCATGAAGATGGACGCCCAAAGAGTTTTATTGGGCGCTGGGTGTATTCGACAAACCATAAGGATATTGGAACGCTCTATCTGATCTTTGCCATTATCGCTGGTGTCATTGGCGGTGCCATGTCTGGCTTTATGCGCGAAGAGCTGATGCGCCCTGGGATGCAGGTTCTGCCTGCGCTCACCGGCGGCGATATTGATGCAGCCTATCATCTTTGGAACGTCTTCATCACGGCCCATGGGCTTATCATGATTTTCTTCATGGTTATGCCGGCCATGATTGGCGGTTTTGGCAACTGGTTTGTTCCGATCATGATCGGTGCGCCGGACATGGCATTTCCGCGGATGAACAACATCTCGTTTTGGCTGCTTCCGCCTGCCTTCTTCCTCCTGCTGTTCAGCCTGTTTTTAGAAGGCCCGCCGGGACAAAATGGTGTTGGCGGCGGGTGGACCATTTATCCCCCGCTCTCGACGTCAGGGCAGCCTGGGCCGGCGATGGACATGGCGATTTTCTCCCTCCACATTGCAGGTGCAAGCTCCATTCTAGGCGCCATTAACTTCATTACCACGATCTTCAACATGCGCGCGCCGGGCATGACGCTCTTTAAGATGCCATTGTTCGTGTGGTCGGTGCTGATTACGGCGTTTTTGCTGCTGCTTAGCCTGCCCGTGCTTGCCGGCGCTATCACCATGCTGCTGACGGACCGGAACTTCGGCACGAGCTTCTTTGACGCGGCTGCCGGCGGTGACCCTGTCCTGTTCCAGCACTTGTTCTGGTTCTTCGGGCACCCAGAGGTCTACATCCTCATCCTGCCAGCCTTTGGTATTATTAGCCAAATCGTCTCGACCTTTAGCCGTAAGCCCGTATTTGGCTATAACGGCATGGCTTGGGCCATGATCGCCATCGGCGCAGTCGGCTTCATCGTGTGGGCACACCATATGTATACGGTGGGCATGGACATCGATACGCGGCGCTATTTTGTGGCGGCGACGATGATTATTGCCGTGCCGACAGGCATTAAGATTTTCTCATGGATTGCCACGATGTGGGGCGGTTCGCTCTCTTTTGAGACGCCTATGCTGTGGGCGATTGGCTTTATCTTCCTCTTCACCGTTGGCGGCGTCACCGGCGTGGTACTGGCCAATGCCGGTATCGATACCAGCCTCCACGACACCTATTATGTGGTCGCGCACTTCCATTATGTGTTGTCGCTTGGCGCGGTGTTCGCGCTATTTGCGGGCTTTTACTATTGGTTCGGCAAGATGACCGGGAAGCCTTATAATGAGTTCCTTGGCAAGCTGCACTTCTGGGTGATGTTTGCCGGCGTGAACTTGATCTTCTTCCCGCAGCACTTCCTGGGCTTGAATGGTATGCCGCGGCGGATCCCCGATTATCCGGACGCCTTTACCTATTGGAATATGATTTCCAGTTGGGGCTACCGTTTGACGATTATTGCTGTCGGCATTTGGATTGTGAACGTGGTCATCTCGCTGATGTCGAAAAAGCGAGTGGCTGAGAACCCCTGGGGCGAAGGCGCAACGACGCTGGAATGGACCTTGTCCAGCCCGCCGCCGTTCCACCAGTTCGAAGATCTGCCGAAGATCAAGTAGGTCGATTTTAACGGGACATGCGGCAGGGGCGGCCCAGGGGCTGGTCCTGCCGCAAACGCATAAAGGCTCGAAAAGAAGCGCATGGATGATTTAGCAATTAGGCTTTCAGGACAAGGGGCAGGCCAAGCCTATGCAGGTCCCAGCGCTGACCTTGCCACCTGGCGCGATTACGTCGACCTCTTAAAGCCGCGCGTGATGATGTTGGTGGTGTTCACTGGCATCGCTGGCATGGTGGCAGCGCCTGGCGCGACCGAAGGAGCTATTCATCCCGTTATTGCGCTCACGGCTATTCTTGCGCTCACTGTCGGGGCCGGCGCGGCGGGCGCGATCAACATGTGGTTTGACCGTGATATTGACGCCATTATGCCCCGCACCGCAACGCGGCCCATTCCGGCCGGCCGAGTTGCGCCAGACGCCGGGCTCACCTTTGCGCTGTTTATGGCGGCGGCCTCTGTGTACGTGATGGGGATGGCGGTGAACTGGATGTCCGCAGGCCTCCTTGCCTTTGCCATCTGGTTTTATGCAGTCTTTTACACAATGTGGCTGAAGCGTTCGACGCCGCAGAATATTGTGATTGGCGGCGCAGCAGGGGCTTTTCCCCCCCTGATTGGCTGGGCCGCCGTTACGGGTGACGTAACCCTGCTGCCCATTCTGCTGTTCGGGATTATATTCCTCTGGACGCCGCCGCATTTTTGGGCGCTCGCTCTGGTCGCTAA
The DNA here is from genome assembly GCA_937884085.1 of uncultured Sphingomonadales bacterium. GTDB lineage: Bacteria > Pseudomonadota > Alphaproteobacteria > Sphingomonadales > CAKZYD01 > CAKZYD01. The sequence goes on from CAKZYD010000176.1 coordinate 11,342, forward strand.
GTCGGACTATGGCAAGGCTGGCGTGCCGATGCTGCCAAACATCGCCGGCGCTGAAGTTACCCGCGTGAACATCCTAGCCTATACCGTTTTGTTGGCGCTCGTTTCTATTCTGCCATGGGCGCTGGGTTTGACCGGTATCATTTATGGCGTGGCCGCTTGGGTGCTATCTTCGCTGTATTGCGTGTCCAGCTTGGAGATTTATATGCGCAAAAGTGCTGCTGCGGCCTGGCGTGGGTTTGGCTATTCCATTTTCTATCTGTTTGCATTGTTTGGCGCGCTGATCGTCGACAAAGCGGGTCTGCCGCTATGACGCCAGATGAAAAACAGGCCTTCTTGGCACAGCGAGATGGACGCAATAAAGCCATCGGGTTTTCGCTGGCGGGCGTCGCCTTGCTGTTCTTCCTTGTCACCATCGTCAAGCTGGGTGTGATCTGATGGCTGATGTGCAGTCCATCCATGCGCGCAATCAGCGCACGGCGCTTATCGCGGTGTCTGTGGTGCTGGCCATGGTTGGCCTCAGCTATGCCGCCGTGCCGCTCTATGACACCTTTTGCAAAATCACCGGCTTTGGTGGCACCACACAAGTCGCCAGTGTTGATGATCCTGGTCATCAGGTGCTGGATCGGATGGTGAAGGTGCGTTTCTCGGCGTCTACGCACCGCGATATGCCATGGGATTTTAAGCCCGTTGACCCCACAGTCTCGGTCCAGCTGGGCAAGGATAACCTCATCTATTATGAGGCCTATAATCCGACCGATAGGGCTATAGCCGGATCTGCGACCTTTAACGTGACGCCGTTCAAGGCTGGCTCTTATTTTTCAAAAATTGAGTGTTTTTGCTTTCAGGAGCAAGTGTTGCAACCGGGCGAACGGGTGAATATGCCTGTGCTGTTTTACGTGGATTCACGCATGGATGATGATCCGGGCATGGATAACGTTACTGAAATCACTCTCAACTATACGTTCTTCACACTGGAAGAAGAAACAGCGGCATTGCAGGGGCGGTAAACCTCCCCTACAAGCCGAGACGAAAGACCATCTGGAGGGAAAAATGGCTGGGGCCAAAACGCACGATTATCACATTCTTCCGCCGAGCCGCTGGCCGTTTGTTGGCTCAATGGCTGCGCTTACAATGTTGATTGGTGCGGTCTTTTGGATGCGCGATTCCTCTGCCGGCATGTGGGCCTTTTATATTGGCCTTGCCGGTGTTCTCTTCACCATGGCGGGCTGGTGGTCCGATGTGCGGACGGAGGCGAATACGGGCGATCATACCCCAGTGGTCCAGTTGCACCACCGCTATGGCATGCTTCTCTTCATTGCCTCAGAAGTCATGTTCTTCGTGGCGTGGTTTTGGGCCTATTTCAACGCGGCTTTGTTTCCCAATGCCGAGATAGGGAGTACTTGGCCTCCGCAAGGTATCGAGACGTTCGACCCTTGGCACTTGCCGCTGATCAACACCACCATCCTGCTCTTATCCGGCACCACGGTCACCTCAGCGCACCATGCGCTGATTCATGGCGACCGGGCAGGCCTTAAATGGTATCTGTGGATCACGGTCGCCTTGGGCATTCTGTTTTCCTGCATCCAGGCCTATGAATATTCTCACGCGACCTTTGCTTTCTCTGTTGCCAATGGCGGCAACATTTATGGCTCGACATTTTTCATGGCCACGGGCTTTCATGGGTTCCATGTCTTCGTCGGGACCGTCTTTTTAGCCGTCTGTCTGCTGCGTGCCTATCGCGGCGATTTCAAGCCGCAGCAGCATTTTGGCTTTGAGGCAGCGGCTTGGTATTGGCACTTCGTTGACGTTGTCTGGCTGTTCCTCTTCATTTTCATCTACGTCCTCGGCCGATAGGCGAAGATGGAACGCTCCACCGAGGCCTTTGATGTGTCCTGGTGGAGTGTGGCGGTCGCTGGCCGCTGTCCGAACTGCGGGCATGGCAAGGTCTTTCGGTCCCTGCTGGCGCTAAAGGCGCGCTGTCCCCATTGCGCCATGCCGCTGGATGCTTACCAACAAGCAGATGGCCCAGCCTTCTTCGTCACGCTGATTGTGGGCGCCATGATGGTGCCCATCTCGCTTTGGATTTTAAGCGCTGGCCTTGGCATGGCGCTGGGCGTTCTGTCGATTTCGGCTCTGACCACCCTCTTCGTGCTTGGCGGCCTGCGCCTGGCAAAAGGCATCCTCATACAAGCGCAGTATAAGACCGACGCGCGCGAGGGCCGGCTTGACGACGACCCCGCGTGACAAGCTGGGCTGAGCAAAACAACAAGCGTCCGGTGCGGCGCTGGCTTGTCATCATTGTAGCCGGCCTCGCCACGGGCATCTTATTGTCCCTCAGTTATTGGCAGTATTCGAAGATCGCGCCCCGCGATGCAGAGATCGCCCTGATCAGGGAGCGGATGACGGCCCCGCCAAGCTTACTGGATGCCGCCCCCGATGAAGGCTGGCTCTACCGAAGGGCAATGGTGACAGGCGCTTTTGACAAAGGCCATATGCGCCGCGTCTATCGCGCTGGCCCAGACGGGCGCCCGGGCTATCACATCCTGATGCCGTTCCGGCGCCAAGATGCCCCAGGCATTTGGGTCGATCTCGGCTGGCTTAGCAGCCAGGCTGACGACCCCTCGGCGGCTTGGGTCGAGCCTGGCCCGCCTGGCGCCATCACAGGCCGCATCCACCCGCGTCAACGCAGCCCGCGCCTCATCGCCCCAGCCGAGCCAGACAGAGCGGCCAATCTCTATTACCGGATACAGCCGGAGGTTCTCGGCCAGGATGTCCCGTTCACCCTGCTCGGCGATGTGTATCTCATCGCTGAGAGCGCGCCAGATGGCTTAACTGCAACCGATCCACCCGTAAAACTGGAGCACAATCATCAAAGCTATGCCGTTCAGTGGTTGGCTATGGCCGTTGGCCTTGTTGCAATCACCGCGCTGTTTCTACGGCGCGGATAGCTTGCCTTTAAAAGGTCTTCTCAGTAGTGTCCGCCGCCAATACAGACGCGGTCATTTTCGAGATTTTGGGTGAAATACACTTCCACACGCGGCGCCTCGCCGGCTTTATCTTTTGCCGAGGCGACAATGGCAGGCCTGGCGCCTGACGGCGGGCTGTATTTGCCAAGCGAATGGCCGCAGTTGAGCCGGGATGAGATTGCTGGCTTTGCCGGCCAGCCCTACCAAAATGTTGCCTTCGCAGTCATGCGGCCGTTTGTTGGTGATGATTTGCCGGATGATGATCTGCGCGCCCTGATCGACAAGGCCTATAGTCGCTTTAATCATGCGGCGATTGCGCCTCTAAAGCAGCTCTCTCACGATCAGTGGCTGCTTGAGCTGTTTCATGGCCCAACGCTCGCGTTTAAGGATTTTGCGCTGCAATTCCTTGGCCATCTTTTTGAATATTTATTGGCGCGGAGCGGGACTGATCTCACCATCATTGGGGCCACGTCTGGCGATACCGGCTCGGCCGCGATTGATGCGCTTGCCGGGCGGGAGCATGTGGATATCTTTATGCTCCACCCGCATGATCGCGTGAGCCCTGTCCAGCGGCGGCAAATGACGACGGTACAAGCGCCCAATGTCTATAATCTGGCCATTGATGGCACCTTTGATGACGCCCAAGCGCTCGTCAAACAGGGCTTTGCTGATCAACAAATGCGCGGGCGGCTCACCCTGTCTGCAGTCAACTCCATCAATTGGACGCGCGTTATGGCGCAGATTGTGTATTATTTTTACGCTGCGGCCCAGCTTGGGGCGCCAAACCGGTCCGTCTCCTTCAGCGTTCCAACAGGTAATTTTGGCGATATTTTCGCAGGCTATTGCGCCTATAAGATGGGCCTGCCCATTGATGTGCTGGTGATCGCAACCAATCGTAACGACATTTTGCACCGGGCGATCCAAGC
>CAKZYD010000177.1 GCA_937884085.1 uncultured Sphingomonadales bacterium
TCGTCAACAGAGCCACAAGTGATGAACCGAAGCAGGCTCTTTTGCTGGTGCTGAGTCAGATAGCTTTCAATTTCTTCAGCGATCAGCGCAGCCGTGACTAATTCTTAATCAGTCGTTTGGGAGTCCGCCATCAGAAGTAGCCCTCCTGCTTTTTCGCTTCCATTGACGCTGCTTCACCTTTGTCAATGGCGCGGCCCTGGCGTTCGGACCCAGTGGCGAGAAGCATTTCTTGAATGATATGCGTAAGGTCCGTAGCGTCGCTCTCCACCGCGCCGGTTAGCGGGTAGCAGCCCAGGGTTCGAAAACGGATGTTACGTTCAACAACATCATCACCCGTTTCAAATCGGAAGCGATCATCATCTACCATCAATAGCAATCCATCGCGCTCCACCGTTGGTCGCTTTGCAGCACGATAGAGTGCAACGATATCAATATCTTCGCGCAAGATGTATTGCCAAATATCAAGCTCAGTCCAGTTCGACAGCGGGAACACACGAATGCTCTCGCCTTTGCTTTTGCGGGCATTATAGATGTTCCACAATTCCGGCCGTTGGTTTTTTGGGTCCCAGCGATGGCTCACCGTACGGAAGGAAAACACGCGTTCCTTGGCGCGCGCTTTCTCCTCATCGCGCCGGCCGCCACCAAAGGCCGCGTCAAAGCCGTGCTGCGTTAGCGCTTGCTTAAGTGGATCCATAAGCATCGTTTGAGAGTACAGTAACGACCCAGTGTCAAACGGGTTTATGCCTAGGGCATCGGCCTCATCATTTTGCGCCACAATAAGCTCTAAGCCATACTCTTTGGCTGTGCGATCGCGGTGGTCAAGCAACGCCTGAAAATCCCAGCCTGATGCAATATGCAAAAAAGGAAAAGGTGGCGGGCTCGGATGAAACGCCTTGCGCGCCAAATGCAGCATGACAGAACTGTCTTTACCGACCGAATAGAGCATCACGGGATTGCTTGCCTCTGCAACCACTTCGCGCATGATGTGGATCGCTTCCGCCTCAAGGCGGCTCAAATGGGTAAGAGAAGGGATAAGGCGTCTCCGTGAACATCTCTCGTTGTTTTGTCGTGGACCAGCATCTCATGTGCGGTTTGCTGAGCAATGTGCACGGCGCTCAGTCATACACTCATATTTTATTAGTTGTACATAGATAACTAATTTAGTTTTAAATGTACTTTTAATAGTCTTTGAGAAAGCGGGTAGTCGCCCACTGGCTCTGTGCTTTTTGCGGTATCCTGCAATTCGCTTCCACAGTCCGCGCCGTACAGTTGCCGGAAAAAACTGATTTGATTAAAATAGTTATTAGTGTTTTAAATAGTTAGTAGATATCAGATAACCTACTTTATAATCAGATAATTGCTGACCCGCGCCTTTGACCCAACTAAAGGCCGCTGGACGGCAAATTTTAGAGTACGTGATGGGAAAGGACGAAGGCATGGGCCGGCTTGACGGGAAAGTTGCGATAATAACCGGCGCCGCGAAAGGCCTCGGCGAGGCGGATGCACGGTTATTTGTCCAGGAAGGTGCAAAGGTCTTTATGTCTGACGTCGATGACGCCGCCGGCAAAGCCGTCGCCGATGAGATCGGCGCGACATTCATTCACCACGATGTGAGAAGCGAGGATAGCTGGCGAGCGATTATCGAGCAAATCGTCAGCTCAAGTGGTGGGCTCCATATTTTGGTAAACAATGCCGGGGTTGTGGAGGTGGGCACACCGGAAAGCCAGACGCTCGACGAATATAAGTTCATCATGGACGTGAGCGCCACTGGCACATTTTTAGGCTGTAAATACGCTATCCCAGCAATACGAGAGTCCGGCGGCGGCTCAATCGTTAATTTAGCATCGCTCGCTTCTGTGCAAGGCGAACCGTATGTTGCAGCCTATAGCGCGGCAAAGGGCGCAGTTGAGGCTTTGACCCGCTCCGTTGCCGTCTATTGCTCCAAGGGTAAAATGAATATTCGTTGCAACTCAGTTCATCCGTCGGGCGTATTGACGCCAATGGTGGAAAGCATGGCCGACAAAGTCGTAAATGCGGGGATGGAGAGCCTCGACGCGCAAGGCGAAAGCTCTGGGTTGAGCAAACTCGGCGAACCCAATGATGTCGCAAACGTTGTTCTGTTCCTTGCGTCGGATGAGTCCAAATTTGTCAGCGGTGCACAGGTTCGCGTTGACAATACCATGTCAATTATTGCGGGTGCTGTGCCGGAATAGTCCCCTACGATCAACTCCCATCGCTCTGATGTTACTAGTCTTCTTGAGCCTCTGAAGTATACGGCTTTGCAAGAATGCACGGTTGAGGGCTGCAAAAGTTTGCGATTTGTGGTTCCCTTTGAGTGCGGGATTTGCGCTGAAAGGATGGAGCTGATTCGACCGAGAGACGTTCATGACGATGGCTCGGAGGATTTGTTCCGGCACCGACTTGAGAACATCCTCAATCCGCGGCATGGACTTGGTGCTCTTAACAGGCAAGATCGACTGGCAGCATTTTGATGAGGCTTGAGCGTTGCTGTTCTCGGACATTGGCCAACCGGCACTGCCGACGCGGCTGATGGTGGACCTGAACATCTGTAACCGCCCGATTGGACCGATGACCGACCTGAGACATAGGTAACACAACGTACCGGACACATGGGTAAC
>CAKZYD010000178.1 GCA_937884085.1 uncultured Sphingomonadales bacterium
ATTTGGATAGAGCGTCTTCTGGTCGCCTAGGACTTCAAGTTTCACTAGGTTCCAGCCGCCAGCCTCTCTAGCCAGCCGTAATGTGCGCAGCGCATCCTGTCCCGTAAAACAGCCGGCTGTATTGGGCAAATACGTAATCTTCCCTGGGTCCAGATAATCCATCAGAACCGGCTCATCCCGGTTCATCACGTTGACACGGCGCACGGCGACAGTCACGATTTCAGCGCCAGATGCCTCCACAGCTGCTTTGGTTTGCGCAAAGTCTTTATATTTTCCAGTCCCGACAATCAGCCGCGACCCGTAGGTTTTGCCGGCAATTGTGAGAGGATCGTCAACCGGGGCCGACACAGCATCCCCCCCACCGACGAAATGAACGATTTCCAGCGCATCCCCATCGGCAATCTCTGTGGCTTCATATAGAGATTTAGGAACAATCTCTAAATTCCTCTCCACAGCCACTTTTTTTGGGTCCAATTGAAGATCTTCTAAAAGGCTGTATAGCGGCAACGGGCCCGCTGCGGTTCTAGGCTCACCATTGATTTGAATCGTTATCGGCATGCGATCGTAACTCTTCTCGCGTGATATAGCTGGCACTGGGTAGCATCAAAACACCCTTTCCAGCGGGGTATCCCTGTGTTTATAGAGTGCGGTGCCTGCGTCAAGAGGTGGCGCAGCGAGGGAAGCTATCTGCCTTATGCGGCCACGGTTTTTTGTGCTTCACGGGCCAAACCTAAATATGCTCGGACTGCGCGAGCCTGAAGTCTATGGAAGCCACAGCTTGAGCGATGTCAATGCAAGCCTTGAGGCGAAGGCAGAAGCTCTGGCGGTGGACTTACAATGTGAACAATCGAATAGCGAGGGAGAGAGCATTGACCGCGTGCAATCACTGCGCGGTGCCTGTGATGGTCTCATCATCAACCCAGGCGGCTTAACGCACACGTCAGTGGCGCTAAGGGATGCTATTTCAGCCGCTGAGGTACCAACAATTGAAGTCCATATTTCGAATATTCACGCCCGCGAAGAATTCCGGCACAAAAGCTATATATCCGGTGTCGCTGTTGGCGTAATTTGTGGTCTCGGGGTGGATGGCTATATCTATGCCCTCGAAGCGCTCGTAAAAAACGTATCGTCCTGACGATAACAATATAAGGAACAGGGGCCCCATGGCTAAAAAACCAGTCGATTTAGAGTTGATACGCGCACTTGCGGAGTTGCTGCATGAAACGGATCTGACTGAAATTGAGATTGGGGAGGATGAAAATAAAATTCGCATCGCGCGGTCCTACGCTGCTGCGGCGCCAATCATGGCGCCAGCTGCTGCACCGCCACCAAGCGCGCCGGAAGCGGCGCCAGCACCAGCGGAGACAAGCAGCCCAGCACCAAAAGAGGGCGCCATACCCTCCCCCATGGTCGGCACAGCATATTTATCGGCTGAACCGGGATCGCCAGCCTTTGTGCGTGTCGGCGATAAGGTTTCAGAGGGAGACACCTTGTTGATTGTCGAAGCGATGAAAGTCATGAACCCAATCACGGCCCCTCGCGCCGGCACTGTTACGGAAATCCTCGTTGAAAACGAACAACCCGTTGAATACGGGCAGCCGCTTGTTGTGCTGAGCTAAGGCATGATCAAAAAAGTCCTTATTGCCAACCGTGGTGAAATTGCACTGCGTGTGCACCGTGCCTGCCGTGAGATGGGTATCAGCACGGTGGCTGTTCACTCTCAGGCCGATGCCAATGCCATGCATGTTCGACTGGCTGACGAATCTGTCTGCATCGGCCCGGCGCCAAGCCCGCAAAGCTATTTAAACATTGCCTCGATCATTTCCGCGGCTGAGATTTCAAACGCCGATGCTATCCACCCCGGCTATGGCTTCTTGTCAGAAAATGCGAACTTCGCAGAAATCGTTGAAGCGCATGGCATCATCTTTATCGGACCGACGGCGGATCATATTCGCATCATGGGAGACAAGGTTGCCGCAAAGGAAACCATGATCAAACTGGGTGTGCCAGTGGTCCCTGGGTCCGACGGTGCTGTCACCACCGCTGAAGATGCCGAAGCCATTGGCGATGAGATGGGCTATCCTGTTTTAATCAAAGCGGCAGCGGGTGGTGGTGGCCGGGGGATGCGCGTGGTGCATTCAGCACCAGAAATGGAAAGCGCATTCGGCACAACACGCAGCGAAGCGCGCGCTGCCTTCGGGGATGATAGCGTTTATATTGAGAAGTACCTCAGCGAACCGCGGCATATCGAATACCAAATCTTAGCGGACACGCATGGCAATGTGGTCCACTTAGGGGAACGCGACTGCTCCTTGCAGCGCCGCCATCAAAAGGTTTTAGAAGAAGCCCCCTCACCCGTCATCGACGCCAAACTGCGTGCTGAAATGGGGGAAACGGTCACGAATGCAATCAAGCAGCTCGGTTATCGCGGCGCTGGTACAATCGAGTTCCTCTACGAGAACGGGACGTTTTACTTCATCGAGATGAACACCCGGCTGCAGGTTGAGCATCCGGTGACGGAAATGATTACCGGGCTAGATTTGGTTCGGGAACAAATCCGGGTGGCTTCAGGTGAAGCGCTTAGTTTCAGTCAAAAAGACATTTCTCTATCTGGCCATTCCATCGAATGCCGTATCAATGCGGAAGACCCAACAAATTTTGCCCCTTCACCTGGTAAGGTTACTGACTATCACCCGCCCGGCGGTTTGGATGTACGCGTCGCTTCCGGGCTCTATGCGGGTTATTCGATCCCACCCCATTATGACAGCCTGGTGGCCAAATTGATTGTCCATGGCAAAAATCGCAGTGATTGCCTCATGCGGCTGAGCAGAGCTTTGGAAGAATTCGTTATCGGCGGGGTCAAGACGACCATTCCGCTGCACCAAGCGCTGGTCGACGATGAGAGCTTCCAAGCGGGTGATTACGATATACATTGGCTTACAAAGTTTTTGGAAAAACAGCGCGCCTGATACGTGGACCTAACACCCGACCTCCTTTTGAAAGCCTATGCCTGCGGTTTGTTCCCTATGGCAGAAAGTGCTCAAAGCAAGGATGTTTTTTGGGTCGAACCGAATAAACGCGGCATTATCCCGCTATCGGACGTGCATGTCCCACGGCGTTTGAAAAAGACCATTCGCCAAGTGCCCTTTGATGTGCGGGTCGATACCGCTTTTAAGCGAGTGATGGAGCTCTGCGCGGAAACCACGACGATCCGGCGCGAGACATGGATCAATGACCAAATCGTAGCGCTGTACACGCGGTTGTTCGATATCGGGCAGGCACATTCCATAGAATGTTGGGACGGCACAGAGCTCGTCGGCGGGCTTTACGGCGTTCGGCTCGCTGGCGCCTTCTTCGGGGAGAGCATGTTTCATCGGGCGACCGACGCCAGCAATATCGCGCTAATTTATCTGATCGCGCGCCTAAAAGCGGGCGGATTTAGTCTGCTCGACACTCAGTTCATCACCGACCACTTGTCCCAGTTCGGCGCTCGGGAAATTGATCGTGAAGCCTATCAAGAACTCTTGGCGCAGGCGCTGCAGAAACAAGCCTATTTTTATCAGCTGCCCGTCGATGCGGCGCCGGATGTTGTTTTGCAATCGGTCACCCAAAGATCATAAACAGGGTGCTCTAGCGCATTAAGCGCTGGGGACGAGGCAAACATCCAGCCGGAAAACACCATGCGCTCGCCGCCCGCACCGTCTGGCTCATAGATTTGTAAAAAGGCCGAACTCTCTGGCTGCTCGGTTGGCGGCGCCTTCTCACATGCAAACGCATCGATACGAAGCTGGCCAAACTTCCCCGGCGTGCCGGTCTCCACTTCAATGGTTTCTGTCCGACCAACGATTTTATCGACACCGCGAAGCACAACCGTTTGGTCTGGCTGCACGGGTGCATTCGCTGCCAGCACCGCAGCGGCGCGAAAAGCCAGAGCCAGCATCATCTGAATCGCCAGAGGCAAATACGGCCCGGCTCACCAAATCAATGAGATCGACCGAACCCTGCGTTTCTGAAAATGTATCACCCGGCACCAACAGCTCGTCTGACCCGCCAGGTATGATCTTTAAGTAACTGCCGCCGAGCAAACCCTCGCTAGCGATTTTGACGGAGCTGTCTTCGGAGAGCTCAACCGCATCATCGATGGTGAATTCGACAACGGCTTCATAGTTATTCAGGTCTAATTCCTGTGCGACAACCGATCCGACCTTGACGCCGAAAACGCGTACATCCTCTCCGACTGTTATGTCGTCAATGGCAGTATTGCCTGCTTTTAAATCGGAGCCGCCCCCAGCGGAGAGGTCCGTGTTTGAATACACATAAGTGACGAAAAACCCCGCAACGACCAGAACAATAAGGCCGATGATTGCTTCTAGAAAATTGTTCATTGCCACGTGTTCACGTCACCTTTCAATTTACAGTGATTTAAGCCAGACCTAGGTCGCTTATTCAGGAGCCCAAGCTTCATAATCACCGGTCGATTCTTCCCGCTTGCCTGTGTTGGCTAAAGAACCAGGCGGAAAATAGGCGTCCTCTTTCCCGGTCAAATTTGGTTGATGCTCTTTTTCCCAAGGCTTTACGACGGGTGGCCGCTCCGTTGGCGGCTCAGGCACGGTGTAATGAAGCCATGCGTGCCATTCCGGCGGAATACGGGACGCTTCAATCTCACCATTATACATGACCCACCGCCGCTCTGCCTGCCCGTCCTTCAGTTTAGTGCGATAATAGCGGTTGCCCTGTTCATCTTCACCGACCTTTTCGCCAAAGCGCCATGTATGGAGCGCAGTGCCGATGGTCGAATCATTCCACCACGTAAACAAACGAAGAAAAACTGACATTTAATCCCTCAGGACTAGAGGCGTTGGCCGTAGAACAGCTTTTTATACAAATAGATTAATTTTTCCAGTGATAGTGCGCCAAAGTGTCCAACGAATCGACGCAATACCGCCTCTAGTGACTAAGAAGCTGTCAATCACAAGATATTGTAAAAAATCTGTTGCCATCGACCGGCAATAGCATACTATCTATTGGGCGCTCCGGAGAGGTGCCCACAAGATGTTGCGTTTTCCTTCTGGGTACCGGCTAGCGTTAGCCGCCTCTGAAACGCACGAAAAAATAACGAGAACCGCTGCACGGACAGAATGTCGTCAGGGGCCTTTTGGCAGGTCTCTGACGCAGGGACCCTTTTGCCCTCATTGCCAGCAGCCCGCAACCACTCCGCAGGGTGACATATCGCTCTGAGCAGATAGATTAAGGGGCTAACAAATGCGTATAAATCGGATGTTCACCACCGCTGGAGAATCTCCATATGCCGGGATTGAATTCCGGCGCGCGGTCAGCGAAATCCGCAATCCCAATGGCGAGACAATCTTTAAATTGGAGGAGATAGATGTGCCTGCTCGTTGGAGCCAGGTCGCTGTCGATATCATCGCGCAAAAATACTTCCGCAAAGCTGGTGTGGCATCCGTGCTGCGCAAGGTCGAGGAAAGCACCGTTCCAAGCTGGTTGTGGCGGTCTGTTCCAGACGAGGATGCGCTTGCGTCTGTAGCAGAGGAGGAGCGCTTCGGCGGTGAAACCAGTGCAAAGCAGGTGTTCCATCGGCTTGCTGGGGCCTGGACATATTGGGGCTGGAAAGGCGGCTACTTC
>CAKZYD010000179.1 GCA_937884085.1 uncultured Sphingomonadales bacterium
GATGACGATATCGCCCGCGCCTTGGAAGCCGAAGAGGCTGCCCGAGCCATCGACGGCGTGACGAACAGCCAAGGTGCCGGCGCTGGCTGGTCCCGCAGCACCGTGGCGCTTGCTACGACCGGCGGCTTTTCTGGCATCAAGCAGGCCTCCAGCTACTCCATTTCCGCCGCCGTTTTGGCGCAAGGCGATAGTGGCATGGAGCGCGATTATGCAGCGCACTCCACCCGCTTTTTGGAAGACCTGGAGCCAGCCGACCTGGTTGGCCGCAAAGCAGGCGAACGGGCCGTGGCGCGGCGCAATCCCAAGTCCATGGAAACCGGCCCCATGCCGGTGGTGTTTGATAAACGCGTGTCGGCCAGCTTGATCAGCCAATTCGCTAGCGCCATCAACGCCAGCGCCATTGCCCGCGGCACCAGCTTTTTACAAGACGCCATGGACGCCCAAGTGTTTACCAAAGGGCTGACCATCGTGGACGACCCGCATTTGCATCGCGGCGCCCGCAGTCGGCGCTTTGATGGCGAAGGGGTGGCAGCGCAGCGCATGGAGCTGGTGCGCGATGGGGTTTTGCAAAGCTGGCTGCTCGATTGCGCCACCGCCAAACAGCTAGAGCTAGAAACTACAGGCCATGCAGCGCGCGGCACCAGCGGATCGCCCAGCCCAAGCACATCAAACCTCTATTTGGAAGCAGGGGACATCAGCGTCGAGGCCCTGTTGAAAGACGTCGGCAGCGGATTGCTTGTGACGGAAATGATTGGCATGGGTGTCAACCCCGTGACTGGCGATTACAGCCGCGGCGCCAGCGGTTTTGCCATTGTGGACGGGGCGCTGGCCTATCCAGTGAGCGGGCTGACAGTCGCCGGAAACCTGAAAGACATGTTCCTGGCGATGACGCCAGCGGATGATTTGGAATTCCGTTATGGCACCAACGCCCCGCCCCTGCGCATTGATGGGATGACCGTTGCCGGGGATGCCTGAGGATTTGGCCCCTGAAGACTTAGAGGTCGCCATCGCCGCCGCGCACAAAGGTGGCGCGCTGGCGGCAGAGCATTTTGGCACGGACTTCAAAAGCTGGAAGAAGGATGGCGGCGACCCAGTCACCGAAATAGACTTGGCCGTCAACGCCATTCTGGAAGAGACCCTGCGCGGCGCTCGGCCCAGCTATGGCTGGCTGTCAGAAGAAACCAAGGACGACCAAAGCCGCCTGAGCGCCCAGCGCGTCTGGGTCGTCGACCCCATTGATGGCACCCGGGCCTTCATGAAAGGCCGCGCAGAATTTTGCGTCTCCATCGCTTGCGTAGAGGCTGGGGAGGTTCTCACCGCCGTGCTTTATGACCCTATCGCCAAGGCAACCTATACAGCCAGCAAAGGCGGCGGCGCTTGGCTTGGCGAGAGCCGATTACAGGTCAGCGAAACCTCAGATGCCCTCACCTCGCGGCTGGTCTTGGAAGAAGACTTTGCGCGCCATCGCCTCTGGCCGCAGCCTTGGCAGCCAGCCTCCTGCATACGGCCGAATTCAATGGCCTTGCGCCTGGCCTTTGTTGCCACAGGGGAGCATGACCTGACCCTCGCGGTTTCGGCCAAACAGGATTGGGACATTGCTGCAGCGGACCTTATTCTGCGCGAAGCAGGCGGGCGCATCACCGACGAGCATGGCGGCGCGCTGCGCTATAACAAAGCCTCAACGCGCCACCCGGTGCTGGTGGGCGCAGCGCCTGGCGTACATGACTTTACCTGCGCGCAAGTGCGCGGGCTCATCCAGAATTACCAGGCTGAGCAAGCCGCGCAGCAGTAGCTAGTCCATCGTCACCACGACTTTGCCCTTAGCCTTGCGCGCGGCCAGATGGGCAATAGCTTCGGGGGCTTTCTCAAGCGGGAAGTGCTCGGAGATATGCGGCTTGATTTTGCCCTCGGCATAAAGCTGCAAAAGCTCCATCGTGTTGCGGACATTCTCTTCCGGCTCGCGCTGGGTGAAGCCACCCCAGAAAACGCCCACGACTTCCGCGCCTTTGAGCAGGGCTAGATTGGTGGGGAGCTTGGGGATGCCAGCCACAAAGCCAATCACCAGGAAGCGGCCCTTCCAGCCGATGGCGCGGAAGGCTGGCTCGCAATAGTCCCCGCCGACTGGGTCATAAATAACATCGACCCCCTTGCCACCGGTTAGCTTTTTCAGGCCATCCTTGAGGTCTTCGCTTTCGTAATTGAGCGTAAGATCGGCGCCATAGTCCTTGGTCAGCGCCAGTTTCTCATCGGAAGACGCGCAGGCAATCACCGTCGCGCCCAGCACCTTGCCAAGCTCCACGGCCGTCAGCCCCGTGCCGCCCGCTGCGCCCAGCACGGCCAAAGTCTCGCCCGGCTGAAGCCGCCCGCGCTGTTTGAGCGCATGATAGGTCGTCCCATAGGTCATCAAAAAGCCTGCAGCCTCATCAAACGGCATGGAGTCAGGGATCGGCACGGCCATGGCTGCGGGCGCAAGCGCCTGCTCAGCAAAGCCGCCATGCGCCATCAAAAGCGATAGCACCCGATCCCCCGGCTTCACATTGGTCACGCCCTCGCCAACGGCGGAGATGACGCCCGCCACCTCCCCGCCCGGCGTAAAAGGCGGGTCAGGCCGGAACTGATATTTGCCTTGGATGATCAGCGCGTCAGGATAATTCACCCCCGCCGCCTTCACGTCAATCACCACCTCGCCAGGCCCAGGCGTGAGCGGCGCCACGTCCTGAATTTCCAGCGCTTCGGGGCCCGCATAGCGGGTGCAAATAACAGCTTTCATTGGGTTTCCCTCGTTTTTGGTCTTACACTTTGAGAGATTAGAGATTAGGCCATGCCCTACAAGTCTATCTTTTGCTGTAGGCAACAGGAGTCAGCCCCGTATGACAGACACCAGCGGTTTCTATTTTCAAAGCTATCAAGAATGGCGCGAGGCGCTGACGGTGCGGTGCAAGATTGACCTAACGCCAGACTATGCGCGGTCACGGATTGCTGCGCTGCGCGACCCTTCAGACAAAGCCACGCAGGACTTTGCCGCGACCTATGGCGATGCCTATTTGCAGCAGGTTATTCAGTGGTTTGAACAGGCTGAGCGGGCGTAATTGCAGCGCATTCCATTTAAATGATTGGCTATTCACAGTCTGGCTTTACCAGCGCTGACGACGAACAGCGGTTTTGGGTCGAACTGAACGCTACGATCGCTTTTTGTATGGATAAGTACCGCAGCACGGACCCGGTTTATTCTCTGCGGCGTTTAGAGGAATCTGTTTCCGACAGGTCAATTCTAGAGCGCCGTGAAAATGTAGTTTCTGCCATACAGCTGAGGCGGTCTGACGCACTCCTAGCGGAGGGTTATGAGATCAAGCCAAACCCTCCTGAAGACTTGTCAGGCGGCCGCCTCCTGGCCTTTTTTCCAGATCATGACTTAAGCGATGGGACTGCAGAGGCAGAGACAAATGGCTTCTTTGATGCCTGCAACACACCCCCATATGACACTTGGATTGCTATTGTCGCTGCCGCAAAGGGCAGAAGTCACGATGACTTTCTGATCTCGTGGGTCCCTGGTGAGATTATCGGCGCCGTCAATGAAGCCATCCAGATTAATCCGGAAGAGTGCATCCAGTGGTTGGAAAACCATCCCCACCCGTTGGCCAAAGCACTTGAAAGGGAAGGGCTGCTCTAACGGCGCTCGCATAGGACTAAGCATAAACAGCACTTCAAACTGCTGCCAACTCCCGCAGCGCCTCCGCCAGCACCTTAAATTCCGCCTGCCGCGGCGATCCCTTGCGCCAAATAAGCCCAATCTTCCGGGCAGGCGCATCGCCTGCCAGGGGCTTCGTCCCAATATCCGTACCCTCTAAAATACCCCCGTCTATGGCGAGCTTGGGGAGGAGGGTGACGCCGAGGTCATTGTCGACCATTTGGACGAGGGTGTGGAGGCTGGTGCCGAGGATGGATTGGTCTGGCTTTAAGGAGGCGGATTGGCAGGCGGCCAGGGCATGGTCTTTGAGGCAGTGGCCTTCTTCTAGGAGGAGGAGTTGTTCGCGCTCTAGGGCGGCGGCCTCGATTGTGGCGGCGGGAAAATGGTCTGCCGCTGCGGTTGGAAAGGCGGCGAAGAAGGGGTCTTCGAAGAGGATTTCTTCTTCCACCTCGCCGCAGTGGAAGGGCAGAGCCAGCAAGATGACATCGAGCTCCCCGCGCGCCAGGCCAGCGCAGACCACTTGGCTTAGATCTTCACGCAAATAGAGCTTGAGCTGCGGGAATTGCTTGCGCAGCTTTGGCAGCGCTTGCGGCAGGAAGAAGGGCGCGATGGTGGGGATGACGCCCATGCGCACGGTGCTGGTGAGCGGCTTGCCTGAGGACTGCACGATGTCCACCAGCGTGTTGGCTTCGCGGATGATGTCGAAGGCTTTTTCGACCACGCGCTCGCCCAAGGGCGTGAAGCGGACAGCGCGGCGGGTGCGTTCGACCAGCTGTGTGCCGAGCAGCGTTTCCAGCTCGCGAATACCCGCCGATAGCGTCGACTGCGTCACATGACAGATGTCAGCGGCCTTCCCGAAGTGATGCGTTTGATGCAACGTCGTGAGGTACCGCAGCTGCTTCAGCGTCGGCGAAAAAGCGTCTGACATATCCGTTCCCAAAGAAATCGATAAAATCGATTATGCACTAGAAATATGCTTGGACCTTTCAAAAGGCAAGGTCGGTTTGGACATGAACACTAATTCCCTCCCCCGTCCTGGGGGAGGGCTAGGGAGGGGGTTTCAAGTCAAGATGTCATCCTGAACTTGATTCAGGATCTCGTAGAACCTGGTGAGCCTTGCTTGCAAAAAGATGCTGAATCAAGTTCAGCATTGCAGTGTGAGACACTCCTAAATCCTCCCCCACTATCTGATGCAGATGCACGGGCGAGGACTTGCACACAGCGTCACAGAATATATCGGCTCAAATCGCTATCGACAGCCAAGTCGGAGACCTTGTCTTTCACATAGGCCTCGTTGATGTCGACCTGCACGCCGGCCATGTCGGTGGCGTTGAAGCTGACTTCATCAAGCAGCCGCTCCATGATGGTTTGCAGCCGCCGGGCGCCGATGTTTTCAACCGTGTCGTTCACATGGGCAGAGATACGGGCGATTTCGGCGATGCCGTCCTCGGTGAAATCCAGGTCTACGTCCTCAGTTTTCATGAGTGCCTTATATTGCTTGACCAGGGAGGCTTCCGGCTCAGTCAAAATCCGTGCAAAGTCCTCTTGCGTCAGGCCTTTTAGCTCCACGCGAATGGGCAGACGGCCTTGCAGTTCTGGCAAAAGGTCTGAAGGCTTGGCCACATGGAAGGCGCCAGAGGCAATGAACAGAATGTGGTCGGTCTTAACCGTGCCATGCTTGGTGTTGACGGAGGTGCCTTCGATCAGCGGCAGCAAATCGCGCTGCACGCCTTCGCGCGACACCGAGCCACCGCGCACGTCAGACACCGCAATCTTGTCGATTTCATCGATGAAGACGATGCCGGACTGTTCGGTACGGTCGATGGCCTCGCGCACGATGGTGTCTTCATCAAGCAGCTTGTCGGACTCTTCGGCGATCAAGACTTCATAGGCATCCCCGATGCTCATCTTGCGCTTTTTGGTGCGCCCACCCATGGCTTTGCCAAACATGTCGGACAGGTTGATCATGCCGACATTGGCGCCGGGCATACCGGGGATTTCGAACTGCGGCATGCCGCCGCCGGTGTCGGCGACTTCGATTTCGACCTCCCGGTCGTCGAGCTTGCCGTCGCGGAGCTGATCGCGGAACTTCTCCCGCGTCGAGGCGGAGGCATCTTTACCCACCACGGCATCAAGCATGCGATCTTCCGCGGCCATATGCGCCTGGTCTTTCACATGCTCACGCTGCTCAGCGCGCACCATGGTGATGGCGACTTCGACGAGGTCGCGGATGATCTGCTCTACATCGCGGCCCAC
Source organism: uncultured Sphingomonadales bacterium (assembly GCA_937884085.1). GTDB lineage: Bacteria > Pseudomonadota > Alphaproteobacteria > Sphingomonadales > CAKZYD01 > CAKZYD01. Next base: position 5,945 of record CAKZYD010000179.1, read on the forward strand.
ATAGCCGACTTCGGTAAACTTTGTGGCTTCGACCTTTAAGAACGGCGCTTCGGCCAGCTTGGCCAGGCGGCGCGAAATCTCGGTCTTGCCGCAGCCAGTTGGGCCGATCATCAAAATGTTTTTGGGCAACACCTCGTTCTTAAGATCATCACCCAGCTGTTGGCGGCGCCAACGGTTGCGCAAGGCGATGGCGACAGCACGTTTGGCATCGGCTTGGCCGACGATATAACGGTCCAGTTCCGCGACGATGGCGCGGGGGGTAAAGTTTTTCATTTAAACGTCCAGCTTTTCTAAAATGACGCTTTCATTGGTGTAGACGCAGATATCTGCGGCCACTTGCATGGATTTGCGGGCGATGGCTTCCGCATCCATATCCGTATCGACTAGGGCGCGGGCAGCCGACAGCGCATAATTGCCGCCAGAGCCAATGCCGATAAGACCATCCGGCGGCTCTAGCACATCGCCATTGCCTGTAAGGACAAGCGAAACCTCTTTATCGGCCACAGCCATCATGGCTTCCAGGCGGCGTAGATAGCGGTCTGTCCGCCAGTCCTTCGCCAATTCGACTGAGGCGCGCATCAGTTGGCCAGGAAAGCGCTCTAGCTTGTCTTCGAGCCGCTCCAGCAGCGTAAAGGCATCCGCCGTCGCACCTGCAAAGCCAGCCAAAACTTGGCCTTTATGAATGGAGCGCACCTTGCGCGCGTTGCCTTTGATAACCGTTTGGCCAAGGCTGACCTGCCCATCGCCTGCCATGACGACTGTGCCGCCTTTGCGCACGGAGAGAATGGTCGTGCCGTGCCAACTGTCCATCTGTGATGCCATAAACCTTACATCGCTGGTTGATCAAATTTGTGGGAACAGCGCTGGTTTGCACCACCCAAAACCGAGGTCTCGATATGGGGTGGGGTTCATGAGTTGCAAGACAACTTCAAAGACCAGGCATTGCTAAGGGTATGGATAATAATGGAAAAGATGCCTTTTTTCGGCAGATATAGATGGCGGCGCGGCTATTTTGACTTTAGGCAAGCTGCGGCGGGGATGAGCTCAGTAGCGAGTGGGCGGGATGGCAAAAACGCAAAAACGTATTCTCATTGTAACGGAAGGCCGGACGATCAATCGGCCAACGGAAGTCAGTGAACAGATGGTGGCGCACACCAGAAAAGTCCGGCCCGAGATCGGGGCGCTCATTGATATTCACTATACCGGAACACCTGTTGCGGATCTGACAGCCTATGGGGTCGTGCTGTTTCGCCTCGCCGATCCGCCCAAGGCTCTGTTTCCCGATATCTATGCAGATGCCATCGAAATCGCAGACGCTTGCGAGCAGGCTGGCGTGCCGATTCTGCAGCATCCAGATGCTTTGAATAACACGCAAAAAAGCACCCAAAGTGAGATCTGGCAAGCGCACGGTATTCGCTCTGCCAAGTCAATTGCTATTCCCAGCCGGGCGGCTTTGGACGGTGTGTTAAAAGACCTGCCTTATCCTTGTATCCTAAGGCCAGACCTGGGCCATGGGAAGGATCGCACCTATGTTTGTCAGAATGAAGCAGCGCTCTTGAGCTATGCTGACAAGGTTGAGTTCCCAGCTGTTGCCTTAGAATATTTCGATATCAAGCATGCAGGCAGTGATGCTGGCCCCTATGGCCATTATTACCACAAAAAGCGCAGCATGGTGTTCGGTGACATCGTCATGAACTCTTATGTGTATTTCTCTGATGCCAGGATTATCCGGCGCAGAACATCACTGTTTACGCCGCATGCAAAGACCTCAACGCGCCTGCTTTATCATCTGGGTATCGGGCGTGCTGCATTCGATTCGATCCTACAAGCTGACCTAGACTATTTCCATGCCCCGCCCGAAGCGCCAGACCTTATGAAGGGGGCTGTGCGGGCATTGGGGCTTGAAATAGCTGCGCTTGACTATTCTGTCGGCCGGGATGGCGAGATTGTCTTTTGGGAGGCAAACCCACATTTCGTTCTCCCGAGCCCAGCGCCTCTGGAGCTCCTCCCAAAACTGCGCCAGCTCGATGACCGGACGATGGCAATTTATGATGGCTTTGCGACATGGATGGCCACACTGGCGCAGCAATATTGCGGAGGCGTGCGGCACCAGACTTAAAGGCCTGAAAAAGAAACGGGGCCGCTGACGCTTTGTCCAGCGGCCCCGTCTATGTTGGGTTCGAGGCAGTGTGCCGAATGAGGGCGAGGCCTAGATGGCAGCAGCGCCCCAAAGCACGGAATAGGCTTCACAGTGAACCAGCACACTGTCGTATCCGGCAAGGTCAACGCCCTGTGGGATGAGATATTCTTGGCCGCCTTTGGTGCGCTTTAGTTCTCCCAGACGGACCGCGCCAGAGAGAGCGTTTTTGCCGGAAGCGCTAGACACGCCATGCGGTGAGAGGAAGACTTTCAGGTCTGGGCCGGATTTGGCTTTGAAGTCTTCTGAGAAGACGATGACTTGCTGGCCATCGCGCTCCTCGACGGTGATGTCACCGCGGATGGACTTAGATTTGCGGATGAATTTGCTTTTTTCCATCACAATTTGGTGCGTGGGGTTGGTCACCTGTTCTGCATTGGCCATGCCCGGCAGGGCAAAGCAGGATAAGATGATGGAGATAACGGTGGAGAGTGCGATTTCGCGAACAATTGCCATGATGTCCTCTGTTTCATTGCTGTTTGGTTTCGATGGGAAGGAGATAGCGCCGGCCCAAAAAGAAAGCCAAACACAGCTGTTCACAGAGCCGTTCACCCGCGCCCACATGTTCTCACACAGATGTGAAGTCAGCACGCTGGGCGTGGCAGCGGCGATGCGCGTAAGCTAAGGGTCAAGACTGAATGGCTTGGAAGCGACCGATATTAATGCCGCCCTCTTATTTGACGAAAACCGAGATTGCGCATTGGCCAGTCCCCGCCCCGCCACCTGATGGAGATTTTGCCAGACCTCTGAAAACCGCGCTCGACGGGCATGACCTGCTGGTCCCCGGCCAAACGGCTGGCGTCCATTGGGCCATCGGCTGCGTGGCGCTGGAAATCACCCAGCGCTGCAATTTGGATTGCACGCTGTGCTATCTGTCTGACCAGTCTGAAGCCGTACAGGACTTGCCGCTGGAAGAGGGGTTCCGCCGAATTGACGCCTTCCATGCCCATTATGGGCCTGGCACCAATGTGCAAGTGACCGGCGGGGACCCGACCCTGCGCAACCTGGATGAGTTGGCGCGCATCGTGGCCCGCGTGGCGGCAAAGCAGATGCGCCCGGCCCTCTTCACCAACGGCATTCGCGCCACCCGGCCCCTGCTCAAGCGGCTCAAAGCCGCTGGGCTAAAAGACGTCGCCTTCCATGTGGATATGACCCAGGAGCGCAAGGGCTATGAAAGTGAAACAGCGCTCAACGCCCTTCGCGAAGAGTATATTGCCCGGGCAGACGGGCTGGAGCTGCACATCTTGTTCAACACGACTGTTTTTGACGGCAACTTTGCCGACGTGCCGATGCTTGCCCAGTTCTTTGCAGCGCGGGCCGACAAAGTGCATCTGGCCAGCTTTCAAATGCAGGCGGACACGGGACGGGGCGTACTGCGCGCCCGGCCAGATATCATAACGCAGCAATCCGTCATGCGCGCCATCTCTCGCGGCGCTGGCCATCGCCTTGGCTTTGACAGCCCGATTGTCGGCCATCCCGACTGCAACCGCTATGCCGGTCTCCTCTCCAGCGGCGGCGTCACCACCCCCATTTTTGATGATGTGGCATTGTTTGCTGCCTTGTTCGCCGCCGGCGCACAGCAGCGCTTTGACCGCTACAGCATCGCCAAATCCGTTTGGGCCGGGACTAAGTTGCTTCTGGGCAACCTGCCTCTCGCCGGACGCGCGTTGGCTTATTTTCTGCGCAAGCTCTGGACCTTGAAATGGGGCCTCCTCAAAAGCGGCGGGCGGCTCCACAAACTCACTTTCTACATCCACAACTTCATGGATGAAGCGCATCTCGACAAAGCCCGCTGCGAAACCTGCATCTTCATGACCATGACGCGCGACGGGCCCATTTCCATGTGTGTCCATAACGCCAAACGCGACAGCTTCATTCTGCAGGACATTCAAACGGGCGACGGCACATGGACGCCGCTGAAACAGACCCCCAGCCGCCAAGCCTTAAAGCAACTGAAAGGGCGTCGGCGCGCCGCGTTTTTAGAAGAGAAGCGCGCGCTGCCGCCACAGCATAGCCACGCCCGCAAGCACCATGAAGGCGACAGTAATATAGCGAAATCGCTGGTCTGACAGGCCGGCCAAGATGCGTTTGGACAGCTGGTTGGATAGGCTTGCGCCCAGACCAACCACAATGCCAGCCGCAATATACTCCGGCGCCAAAACACCAAAGGCGAAATAGCTGATGAGCTTGGTGAATTGCATGGGCAGGGAAATGGCTGTTTTGGTGGCGACCATGCGCTCCTTTAAAATCCCGGCGTTTAAAAACAGCACATTCATGACCGGGCCAACGGCGCCCATGACCGCGCTGAGCCCGGCCACCAGAAAATAGACTGGGGCAAATATCCACGGCGGCACGTCAAAATGAGCTTTGGAACGGCCAAAATACTCCTGGGCGACTGTTGATAACAAGAACAGCCCAAGCGCCAATTGCAGCCAATCAACGGGGAGGATGGAAAAGAGAAAGCCCCCCAACGCGGCCCCGGCGATGGCCGCAGGCAAAGCCCAGACGACGATGCGCCATTCAATGCTCTTTCGGAAGATAGCGAGGCGGCCAAGACTGCCGACGACCATGCCAACCGTCACCACCGGCGCTGCCGCTTGGGTGCCCAAAAGAAAGGACAAGATGGGCACAAGGGTCATGGCCCCGCCGCCGCCCGACAGCGTGGAAATCGTCCAGGTGATGAAGCCTGCTATGAAAAGCCAGATAGAGAGCATCGCGTCGCTTTAAGGCGATGCTGCGGACGCAGCAAGGCATTGACTACTGCGCTGGTTGCGCTGCGGATGCTCTGGTGATGGCCTGATAGGCGGTGAAGTAAAGGACCGCGCCGATGGCACCAGCAGCGCCTGTAACACTCCATGCCAGGGCAAACCCGCCGGCATCCAGAAGTGGCTGCACAAAATTTTGCATGGCCACGCGCACCAGGTTCGGCACAGCCACCATCAACGCAAATTGGCTGGCAGCGATCTCGGCCCTGCACACTCGCATTGCCAGCGCAGTGGCGGCGATAAAGATGGCTTGTGCGGCGATATCAACGGCAAACACAAAGGCAGGAAACAGCATTGCCTGGACGCCGTCCGGCAGCGCATTGGCGAATACGACTGCAATCACACACAGACCCAGAAAGCTTGTCATACCAACCCGCAAAATGCCGACACGATCAGCGATGAAGCCAATGAAAAACAGACCCGAGAGACCAGCAGCAAAGCCTGCGCTGGAAATCAAGCTGGCCGTCTCTTCGGTTGACCAGCCCAGCTTTTGCGCTGCGAAGACCGGCGTTGCGATGTCTCCGATGGCAGCGAAGATACCATAGCACGCGAAAGATGGCAGAAACACCAGCACTTCAAAACGCGCCAAGGCCTGGAACACGCGTTTTAACAGTACCAGCCACGCTTGCGGCGCTGTGCCAGCAGCGTGGATCGCGGGCGCGCCGGTGCTCCAAGGCAAACGCCGCTCGCCAGCGCGCTCTAGCACCAGCGTCACAGCAAACAAAATGAGGGCCACAAAGAGCAGCAGCGGCAAGGCAGCCCCCTGAAGGCCATATGGACCAACCAAATAGCCCGCAAGCGCGCCGCTACCCGCCATGCCGAGGCCTTGGCCCGCGGCCATGAAACTGTTGATGCGGCCATGCTCAGCGGCAGGCGTGACATCCACAGCGATCCCATCAATGGCCGAATCTTGGAAGGTCGCAGCCAAGTTCATAGAAAATAGAAGCACGATGAGAAGGGCCCGGTCCTCAATACCTGGCTTCAGCACGATGACCGCGGTCAGTGCCAAACAAATCACGCATTGCGCGCCGACCAGCCAAGCCCGCCGACGCCCCATGGGCAAGAACGCATAGCGCTCCATGATGAGCCCGTTGAACATCTTGATGCCCCAAGGGAGCAGCGCTGTGCTGGTCACCGAAGCGATAACCCCAGCGCTTTGGCCTTCCGCGGCCATCCAGGCAGGCACTGCGATGAGCGTTAGCCCAATAGGCACGCCCTGGCAGGCATAAAGAAGGAAGAAGGTGATGAAGCGCAGCAGCTGATTGTCTGCAAGAACCAAAGGAAAGCGCTGTGATTGCCCTGAGTGTTCTGATGCCAAGTATCGTCGCCCCGAGAGTATATAAGCGCCTAAGCGTACTCAGGCCGATGAAACATATGCAAGATAGCCACAATCACACCGCCGATGACAATACCGACGACGGCATCGAGACTGGCGACGACGAGCCATTCCACAAAGCCTTCAGCCGCGCCAACGCCCTTTGACACAGAGGCCGCTGCGCCCTTGATCACCGCCTCAGGCAGGTGGGCGCCGAGTTCATGCAGGCCATGAACAATGATGTTGCCGCCAACCCACAGCATGGCAGCGGTGCCAACAATCGACAGCCCTGTAAGAAGATGGGGCACGAAGCGCACCAACCCCTGGCCCAGCGCGCGGGTGAGCGCCAGGCGGCCCTTTTGCACCATCACAAGACCCCAGTCGTCTGCCTTCACGATGATCGCGACAACGCCGTAGACGGCCACTGTGATGAGAATGCCTACAGCCGCTAGAATGAGCGCTTCTTTCCAGATGACATCGGTCTCAATGGCAGCCAAGGAAATCGCCATGATTTCTGCCGACAAGATGAAATCCGTTTTAATGGCGCCTTTTACTTTGGTTTTCTCCAAATGCGCCGCCCCCAGTGCCGCCGCCGCCGGGTCAGCGCTTGCGTACTCAACATGCGTGGGCATCAAGGCGTGGAGCAGCTTTTCCGCGCCTTCAAAACACAGATAGCCGCCACCAAGCATTAACAGCGGCGTGAGCAGCCACGGCGCAAAAGCCTCCAAGAGCAGGCAAATGGGCAGCAGGATCACCAGCTTATTGATCAGGCTGCCTCTGGCGATGGAATAAACGATGGGCAATTCGCGCGCGGCAGGCAGGCCGACGACATATTTCGGCGTGACAGCGGCGTCATCAATCACCACGCCAGCGGCTTTACTACCAGCTTTAGCCGCTTGCGCCGCCACATCATCCAGCTGCGCGGCGGCAAGCTTCGCGATAGCGGCAACGTCGTCTAATAAAGCTAATAATCCGCTCATAACGCTCTGCTGTCTAGCCCAGGAGCTGCGATCACAAAAGGCCGAGGCCAGTCAAATCCTACACTGATTTCTTCTAAATTTGATACTATAGTATTGAATTTATCATAATTGTTCCTATATACAGAACAGTAGGCTTAGCTTAGTCTTCTATAAAGGATCAGAGTGTTATATTAGTGGCACGTCGGTTGAAAATGCAGGATGGATTTGCAAACTGGCTAGCAAAGGCAGTATCATGGGTATATAGCCATTGCCCACTTACAACGATGTGAATGAGGTATTTAACAATGCGTTTTAACAAAGAAGGCATTTAGCCCCCCTACGCATAGGGTCCATCAGCCCTTTCTGCTTCTTTCTCCCGCTCTACATCGACCGCGACAGCGTTACGACTGTCTAAGCGAGCGACGGCCTCCTCTTTAAGCCACAGAGCATATTTCAAAAACTCCCCATTTTTAAGCGGCGGCTCTTCCTGCCTATAGGCAATGTGGTTTTGAAAACATCCCAACACTCCAATAAGCAAAGCATCGTAGAGCTCCAGAACATCGTCTTTGCTTAAAAGGCCCCGCTGAGTAAGATGCCCGACTGTCTCCATCCAATAGGGCAGGCGCATAAATGTGGCGTAGCGATCTCCGAGTGGGTCATCGCGCTCATATGGCTCCAACGGTTCCTCTCCTGTTGAAGCATCGTCATCGTCCAATTTTTTATAGTTCTGATAAAGCCGATTAATCTGTTCGGAAAATAGCAGCCGCTCTCTTTCAGACAGTTGCGCATCTGTCAGCGAATCATTTTCGCTATTGGCTCTTTCCACACACGCGTTGCGCAGAGACCGGATCGCAATTCTGGATTCGGCCATAAACTGGCTTTCAAAGTCACGGTCCACCTCAAGCAGCAGATGGGCGCGCGCGATATTGACTTGATCCTGATGCGCATCGGCCTGCTGGCCTTGGGCCTCGGCCGACAACCGCAACTGCTTTAAACCAAAAAACACCCCAAAAGCAGCAGAAATGGCAGCAATCCATGCTGGTAAATCTGTGCCCAAAGACCTTACGATTGCGTCAAGCATACCCAGCGATCCTGCATCCCTTTTGCCACCTCACACATACAACGCAGCGTTGCAATGAGACAAGCACGTTGGTGCTACGATCGTAACAGCGGCGCGTGTGCGTGCGCGATTGTCCACTAGCGTGCGGATAAACTCTTTGTTATGGCGCGCTATATGGATTGATATATCCCTTTGAAAGGCCAAGAAGCGTGCGCACAGCCAGCGTCGAGCGCAACACTAAGGAAACCCAGATATCCGCCACCGTGAAAGTGGACGGGATGGGCGCCTATGACATTGAAACGGGCATCGGCTATTTAGACCATATGCTTCAACTTCTGTCGCGCCACAGCCTTATCGACTTGACGCTGAAAGCCAAGGGCGATCTACACATCGATTATCACCACACGGTGGAAGATACCGGCTATGTGGTGGGCGAGGCGATTGCCAAAGCGCTGGGCGACCGGCGCGGCATCACCCGCTACGGCCATGCCTATATTCCCATGGACGAAACCCTAAGCCGGGTCAGCCTGGATATCTCTGGCCGGCCCTATCTGGTGTGGAAGGTGGAGTTCACGCAAAACAAGCTGGGCGATTTTGACACGGAGCTCTTTAAGGAGTTTTTCCAGGCCTTTGCGCAAGCGGCGGGCATCACGCTGCACGTGGAAACGCTTTACTGCACGAACAATCACCACCGGATCGAAAGCTGCTTTAAGGGCCTGGCAAGGGCGCTGAAAATGGCCATGGCGCTGGACCCGCGCAGCGCGGATAGCATCCCGTCAACGAAGGGCTCGCTCGGGGGTGCTGATGGTTCCTAAACGTTCACCTTTTCCCACGTCCCCGGACTAGATCCGGGGTCTGGTTCCACGGCCTGAGACCCTGTGTGGAACCAGGTCCTGAATCAAGTTCCGGACTGCGGTTTTGTTAGAAAGAATGACTGATCATGCAAACCGTTGCGCTGATTGATTATGGGTCAGGCAACCTCCACTCCGCTGCCAAGGCCATCGAACGGGCCGCGCGGGAGGGCGAGGTGGCCATTGACTTGGTGCAAACCGACGACCCCACCGCTGTCTATGAGGCAGACAGAATTGTGCTGCCGGGCGTTGGTGCCTTTGGCGACTGTATGGATAGCCTCGCCGCCATTGACGGCATGGTCGAGGCGCTCAATGCACGTGTCCGGCAAGAAGCCGCGCCTTTTTTAGGGATTTGCGTGGGTATGCAGCTCATGGCAGCGACCGGCGAAGAACATGGCACGCATGCTGGCCTGGGCTGGATTGATGCCAGGGTCACGGCTCTTGCGCCCGATAACCCAGCTCTCAAAATCCCCCATATGGGCTGGAATGCACTGTCCATTGCCGCGCCGCACCCTGTGCTTGATGGGATTTCGACTGGCGATCATGTGTATTTCGTCCACAGCTATCACATGACTGGCGAGACGGGCGCAATAGCAGCACAAACGGAGTACGGCGGGGCTGTTACAGCCTGTGTTCAAAGCGAAACCTGCTTTGGCACGCAGTTTCACCCAGAAAAGTCTCAAAATGTGGGGTTGCGACTATTGAGAAACTTTCTTATCTGGACACCATGATCAGCCCAAACCCGACACAGCTGCGACCGGATATTTCGGTCGACCACATCACGCGCTTATCGGATGATGATCTCGATGCGCTCGTTCAGGCGACTGAGGCCACCATTGAAGATGGTAGCAATTCCAGCTGGCGTGGCTCGCCTTCGCACGACAAGCTGCGCGCGTTTTGGAGCGGCGTCGCCCTCTCTCCAACGCGGCATTTGATTGTGGCGCGCCTCGGCGGAAGCATTGTGGGGGCGGTGCAGATTGTGCAAGCTGGCCCACTCTCTGAAATCGGGCCAGAAGTCGCCGAGCTTGACAATTTCTT
>CAKZYD010000180.1 GCA_937884085.1 uncultured Sphingomonadales bacterium
CAGATCAGGGAAAAGGACGCAATACATCAAATAAAGTGATGCAAAGGACTAGAGCATTTTTCGTTCAAAAAGGGTCTAGCTATCAGAAGGCGTATGACGACCAAAGTCAGCTTCCGCTGTCTCTTGCCCGGCATCGATAATGTTGCGTCGAATCTCCCGCGTTCGGGAAAACAGCGAGAAGAGCGCATCTCCGTCGCCCCACCGAATGGCCCGCTGCAAGGCGGTTAGATCCTCGCTGAACCGGCCCAGCATTTCCAGCACGGCATCCTTATTCCCCAGGAAGACATCGCGCCACATTGTAGGGTCCGACGCAGCAATGCGGGTGAAATCCCGAAAACCGCCCGCGGATTATTTGATCACTTCTGATTGGGTCACCGCTTCCAAGTCAGAGGCTGTCCCAACGATGTTGTAAGCTATCAGATGCGGCACATGGCTGGTGATGGCGAGAACCAGGTCATGATGCTCAGCCGACATTTCATCTACCTGAGCGCCTAGCCGCTGCCAAAAGGCTTTGAGCGTCGTAACAGCAGACGGATCTGCGCCATCTGGCGGCGTGATGATACACCAACGTCCGTCAAACAGGGACGCAAAGCCGGCTGCCGGTCCACTCTTCTCCGTACCCGCAACAGGGTGGGCTGGAATTGCGTGGACCATATCGGGTAGCTGCGCGAAAGCCTTCGCAACACTGGTCTTGACCGATCCAACATCGCTTATAATCGCACCTGGCTTTACGGCATCCGCAATGTCAGCCACCACCACGTCAATGGCACCAACCGGGACACATAGGATGACTGCATCAGCATCTGCAATGGCCGCCTTTGCGGTTGCGGCCGTTTCATCTAAAAAGCCAAGCGCAGAGGCCTGAGCGCGCACATCTTCATCTTGATCGAACCCAATGACAGTCGCCGCAGCACCCGTGGTTTGCGCCGCGCGCGCCACGGAGGATCCAATCAAACCGAGGCCCAGGATGGCCAATCGCTTGAAAAGCGGCTCTGTCACGCAGCTGCCTTCAAGATATCGCCAAGAGCGGCCAAAATGGCAGGCGTCTCGTCGCCATTGCCCACGCTGATCCGCAAACAATCAGCCAGCCCCATGCTTGGCAAATGCCGCACATAAATACTTCTATCCATCAGCGCCGCATTGATACGAGCCGCTTCATCGGCAGAGCGACATTGGGTCAGAATAAAGTTTGCATCTCCAGGCACCGGGCGCAGTCCAAGCTGGGTGAGACCCTCCATCAAGATACCTCGCCATTTTACGTTTTCAGACCGAACATGCGCCACCCAATCATCATCGCCCAAACTTGCAATCGCGGCGGCTTGGCCGGCACCCGTCACATTGAAGGGCGCACGAATTTTATTGAGCGGCTCAATGAGCGCCGGTGCTCTGTATCCCCAGCCAATGCGTTCCGCTGCCAAGCCGTAGAGCTTGGAGAACGTCCGCGTCATCAAGACGTTGGACGCTGATTTGGCCAGCGCTAGGCCGGCGTCATAGCTCGGATCCTCAATATATTCCGCATAGGCCCCATCGAGCACTAGAAGGACATCGCTAGGAAGGCCTGCATGCAGCCGCTCGATCTCTGACGTCGGCAGACGTGTGCCCGTAGGATTGTTGGGATTGGCCAGATAAACAATGCGAGTCTTTTGGGTCACCGCTGCAAGGATAGCATCCACATCCGCAGTAAAATTGACCTCCGGCACCGAGACAGGCACGGCGCCAGCGCGGCGGGCGGAAAGCGCATAGACCATGAAGCCATATTGCGTGTGAATCACTTCATCGCCCGGCGCGCAAAACGCCAGCGGGCACAGCTGCAAAATCTCATCAGAGCCTGTACCGCAGAGGATGCGGCTGGGGTCTAGATCGTGTTTTTCGGCAATCGCTTCGCGCAAGCCCGTGGCAGCCCCGTCGGCATAACGATGCATTTGCCCCGTCAGGCGCTTTGCAGCGTCTACCGCTTTCGGGCTCGGGCCCTGCGCGCATTCGTTGGATGACAATCGAATGATATTGGCCTCACCGCGCCGGCCATGCTTGCCAGGCACATAGGCCTCCAAGTCATCAAGCCATGGGTTCGCGCGCGGTGCTGTGTTCGTCGACATTGAAACTCTCGCTCAAGCGTGTACGCGCCACGCCATAGCAGGTCGTTCAAGCAGAGGCAAAGAGGCGTTTGCCTGCCCTGCAAGCACTGCGCAAGATGAGTACGCCGTTGCTTTCATTATAACGCTCAACACCGGCAGTGCATGCACAGACTAGTGAGATGCTCCAGCAACAATTGACGCCCAGGCATCAAGCCACTACCTACGCAGCGATGGAACAGAGTGTAGGCGCTGCGCCTGAGGAGATATTCGGCCTGAATAAACGCGCGGTGCTGGCCACCGATGCGCCTCTTGTTCTGGATAGCGGGCAAAGGCTGGGCCCGATCACAGTCGCGTATGAGACCTATGGGGCCCTCAATGATGACGCCAGCAACGCCATATTACTCTGCCATGCCCTAACCGGGGATCAATATGCTGCAAGCGATCATCCCGTCACCGGCAAACCTGGATGGTGGGCGCGCTTTGTTGGGCCAGGCAAGTTTATCGACACCGACCGATACTGCGTGATCTGCCCCAATGTGCTGGGAAGCTGCATGGGAAGCACAGGGCCGGCCGAGATTAATCCGCAAACAAATCAAAGCTTTGGGCTTGATTTCCCCGTCATCACCATAGCGGACATGGTGCGCGCCCAGGCATTGCTGATCGATTATTTAGGCATTGAAACGCTGTTTAGCGTCATTGGTGGCTCAATGGGCGGCATGCAGGTCCTGGAATGGTGTGCGCTCTTTCCAGAAAGGGTTTTTTCTGCCGCGCCCATCGCCGCGACGGCCCGCCATTCTGCCCAAAACATCGCTTTCCACGAGGTCGGGCGCCAAGCCATTCTGGCCGATCCCAACTTCCACAATGGCCGCTATCTCGACCACGATGTGAAACCGGAGAAGGGCCTGTCAGTTGCCCGCATGGCTGCGCACATCACCTACATGTCTGAGACCGGCTTGACAGAGCGCTTTGGTCGCCAACTGCAAGACCGTGACGGCGTGACTTTTGGCTTTGATGCAGACTTTCAAATCGAGAGCTATCTGCGCCACCAAGGCTTTAGCTTCGTCGACCGCTTTGATGCTAACGCTTATCTCTATATTACGCGGGCCATGGACTATTTTGATATCGCAGCGCGCCATGAAGGCAATCTTGCCGCTGCGTTTCAAGGCCTGAAAGCGCGGGTCTGCGTTCTTTCCTTCACCAGTGATTGGCTCTACCCCACGGCAGAGAGCCAGCATGTCGTTCGCGCTTTAAATGCCACAGGGGCCCGCGTCTCCTTCATGGAGATTGAAAGCGCTGACGGTCATGATGCCTTCTTGCTCGATACGCCAGATATGGTCCGAATTTTGGATGGGTTCTTAACGTCCGCAGCCCAAGCACGGGGCCTGGGGTCATGAGCTTACGCGCTGACCTCAAGTCGATTGCTCAGCGGATCCCCGAAGGCGCCCGCATTCTGGACGTGGGTTGCGGCGATGGCGCGCTAATGGCCTGGCTGGAGGCCAACAAGGCCTGCGATGCGCGCGGCATTGAACTCTCACGCGATGGCGTGAACGAATGCCTGGAGAAAGGCTTATCGGTGGTCCAAGGGGATGCGGATATGGACTTGGATAATTATCCTAGCGATGCTTTTGACGTTGCTGTCCTAAGTAAAACAGTCCAAGCGACACGCTCTCCCTCCGCGGTGCTCAACAACCTGCTGCGCATTGCGCCGCGCGCGATCGTCTCTTTCCCCAATTTCGGCTATTGGCGGGTAAGGCTGCATCTGCTCCTCAATGGCCGCATGCCCGTGACGGAAACACTGCCGGTCTCCTGGCATGAAACACCCAACATTCATTTGTGTACCGTGCATGACTTTGCCAGCCTTGTGGATGAACTGGGCCTTTCCATCGCAGAGGTTTTTGAGCCCGGCAAAGATAGGCCCGGTGCGGGACCCACCTTATCCTGGTTTAATGTTCGCGCGCGCGAAGCGGTGTTCGACCTGAAACGCCGAGCAGGGGTCGTAACCTCACCTAATCGAGGCTGATCGCCTCCCTCTTCTTCTCCTTACGCTTCTTAGAGCGATCAATGGCATCCATAAATAAGGTCGTCGTTTTGTCGCCGCGGAAAAAGCTGATCTCCCCTTTCACACCGCCAACACGGCTAAAGTTGCTGGTCCACTGCATGCTTGCCTCAACCTCCCGGCCACGGCCCATAGGGTCATAAGGCTTACGTCCGCCAACAAGCGGTCCATATTTGTCTATGGTCGCTTGATAGACGTCTGCCACTCGGTTTTCCTTAAAACGCCGTGTGTACCGCAGCGAACAAATGCGCTCATCCTGGCAGAAGGTAACGCCCAAATTTTCGCCGCTGCCGAAGAGTTTCATGTAACCGGGCGCAAACTTAGGGCTGGTGCGCACTTCTCGGAAATGCGCCTTGGCGGCTTCGCGCATCTCTGCTTCCGTCATGCCCAGCTTAATGCCACGGAAATCGATGGTATATGGGTCCAAACCCTCGAAATCCCCGAGCGCCTCTCGGCCCTCTGTGACCGTCACTTTTGTAGGCGGATTGAGGCCGTAATCGCGTTCAATCAGAAGTTGGCCGCTGTTTTTGTCATAGATCCTGGCCTTGGCGATGCGTGTGTTCAGCTGCGCCGACACAGACCGTCCATTCACACTCTCAACGATCTCGATGCTAACGGGCTGCACGGTTAGCTGAGCGCGCGCTGCAAAGTCGCGAGATGGATCGGCGCGCATGCGCGTTGCCGTGTTTGGGTCAACGTCCAGACCTTGAATCTCACCGGCATTTGAAAAGGCGACACCGAACCGCGTTCCCGTGGGTTTATTTACCAAACGAACACGGCCAGCCTTTTCCAAATCGCGCTCATAGGCGGCAACGGCATAAGGATATATGTCATAGGGAAAGGCGGACGAGATCTCGATTGGCTGGTCGATCCGCAATGGAAAGCGCCCGTCAGCAGTATCATACCCGCTGAACTTTGAAGCTACCAACATGGTAAAGGGCTGCGTCTCATCGAGGGCTGCATAAAACGCTTTCATATGCGCAATCTTTTGGTCTTGAGAATAGTATTGCCCACCTTGAATTTTCTTAGCGGCCGTTGCCCAGTCTGGCTCTGGCGCTTTCATCATTTTATGAAACGCCATCGCCTGAACCATATTAGATGGCTTGAAGCGTGCGGTCGAAAGCTGCTGGCGCGCCTCGGCCTCCGTCATTTGGATACCGCGCGAGAGGATGGTGTTGTTGTTCCGGTCTTTCAGGTCAACCTTTGTAACCACGCCGAAGACGCGGCCCCCTTTTGCATCCAAAATCGGCTTTGCTGGCGCAGCAATCGGCCGGAAATGAAATTCCGCAGTGACTTTCGGGCGCGAGCCATTCTTGGTCATGAAGTCCCGCGCTTCGGCTTCTGACATTGGCCAAAACACATAGTCTTCTGGGTTTATAAAAAACAAATCATAGTTGCCAGCCAGCATGCCGCGTGCAAGCGGTTCAGATCGGCCTGAGCCGTAGCGTGATGCCTGTATGGGCACATAGGATGTGCCGGAAAAAAGAGGCTGGAAAAACCCACCGCTACGCGGGTCATACTGCGTCATGGGTGAGGGTATGCGGATGACATAGGTGTCTTCCTCAGGTCGCATAGAAGAAAGATCGCGCTCAATCGCTTCAACTTCCGTCGCAAAAACCTGCTCGCGATCGATCTCCAATGCCCGGTTATAGGCGCTGCTCTGGCGGACAAACTCTTCGGTGGGTACCGGCGTGCCGGATAACCGATACCAAAGTAAAGCAATGCGGTTGGGATCTGGATTTATGGGCTGGCTGTTTTGCGCCAAAGCGTGCTCGGTCAAGGTAAAAACGCACGCGGCTACTGCCACGTATTTCAAATTATGGATCATGAGTAGAATGCCCTGCTTTAAAACGTCGCCCACCAGCCTGTTGGACCTGGTGATGACAACCTGACAGTAAAAAGATGACGCTGCAATGAATGCTCCATCAGACGATGGGCATTATCTTTGGGTTGTAAGCCGTTGATAGGTAGATGCGCGCGCCGCCGGTACCGGCGCAAAAGTGGGGACCCTGATGGGCGCCGCCGATGCTGCGGATTGCGCAGCCTTTAACCGTCCAGCGAACCGTTCTTTACGGGCGCTGACCACGTAAACCCCGCCAAATTTGCTCCACAGTCGCCGCCCAACCGGCTCTGCCCGATCCATCCACCGTGTAACAATTTTCCAAGGCGGTAACATAAGGGCCATCTGCCAGGTCTCTGCCGCCAAATGCGCGCGGTGCATCAAGTCCTGCAATTGCCCAGACGAGAACGGCCGGCCATTGCCAAACGGTGTTGCTTCAACACGGCTCCACGGACCCACTCTATTTGGCACGACGACATGGAGCCGCCCACACGCCGATAGCACGCGTGCCGCTTCTTCCAAGGATCGGCCTACTTGGCCGGAATATTCAAGGCAATGGATAAGAAGCACATGATCAAAAAGCGCGTCATCAAAAGGCAGGTCATCGACGTCCACCAAACAGGCCTGATTGCCGCCTTCTTGCTGCCATATGAGCGCGCCTTGACGCGCTGGCATGGCCGCCACGGCGCGGCTACACTCGTGTGCCAAAGCCTCCAAATAAGGAATGCCGTAGCCGAGGGCCAACACGCGCTCGCCTTTCTGGAACTTTGGCAAGGTATTGGCGATCGCGTTCACCGTAGGTGGCCCCAGGGCTGACGCGTAATAGGCCTTCAGATCCAAAACGTCTGGTCGCATGGTGCGAGTCTAGGTCGCACCAAACATCAAGTCTAGCTTTTACGGACTAGATCGCACTAGCCTGCGGGCGCTGCAAAAGAGGTGCTCTTTCCAAGTAAAGGGTACGGAGAGCCGTGCCCATTGCGCTGTTGCGTTATGGGCGCTCAAGGCACATGGCAATGCCCATACCGCCGCCAATGCATAAGGTTGCAAGGCCCTTGTTGGCATCGCGCTTTTGCATTTCAAACAACAGCGTGTTGAGGATCCTCGCACCAGATGCGCCAATGGGGTGGCCGATGGCAATGGCGCCGCCATTCACGTTCACTTTCTCTGCATCCCAGCCAAGGCCTTTGTTTACAGACAAGGCCTGCGCGGCAAACGCCTCATTGGCCTCAACCAAATCCAAATCGTCTTTGGACCAGCCGGCCTTTTCAAGTGCGCGTGTAGACGCGGGGATCGGGCCGGTGCCCATGATGGCTGGATCAACACCGGCTTGCGCCCAGCTTACAATTTTAGCCATCGGAGTAATACCGCGCTTCTCAGCCTCATCGGCGCTCATCAACACAGCCGCCGCAGCGCCATCGTTGATACCAGAGGCGTTCCCAGCCGTCACTGTGCCATCCTTTTTGAAAGCGGCGCGGAGACCGCCCAAAGACTCTTTAGTGACGCCATGACGAATATACTCATCTTCCGCAACAACGGTCTCACCCTTGCGGGATTTGATGGTGACGGGCACAATTTCATCTTTAAATTTCCCGGCCTTTTGCGCTGCTTCCGCTTTGTTTTGGCTGGCGGCAGCAAAGGCATCCTGCTCATCGCGCGTGATTTGGTATTTTTCGGCAACATTCTCCGCCGTATTGCCCATGTGATAGCCGTTGAAGGCGTCCCACAACCCATCATGGATCATCGTGTCGATAAGCTGCACAGGCCCCATCTTGGTGCCGCCGCGTAAATGCTGGCAGTGCGGGGCCTGGCTCATGGATTCTTGACCGCCTGCAACGACAATGTCGCTATCGCCATTCACGATTGCCTGATAGCCGAGAGCAACAGACCGCAAGCCTGAGCCGCAAAGCTGATTTACGCCCCAAGCCGGACTTTCAACTGGGATACCGGCGTTGACGGAGGCCTGCCGCGCTGGGTTTTGGCCCTGACCGGCCGATAGGATTTGCCCCATGATCACTTCGCTGACATCTGCGCCATCAACGCCGGCTCGCTCAAGCGCACCGCGAATGGCGACTTCCCCCAAATAGTGGGCAGATACTGTGGATAATGCGCCGCTGAAGGACCCAACTGGGGTTCGTGCTGCGCTTGCAATAACGACGTCTGTCATGGAGATCTCCTTTTCATCGTTCTAAGGCCGTAGGGGCCCCGATAGGATTTCGGCAAATTATTTTGCCGCGGCGCAGTCATATACCGAGCAAACCTTCATTTCTAGGCATTCCGGCTCATGTCAGACGAATGTCGAAAATCCAATTGAGAGTTCGTAGATTTTTAAATGCGCCCGGATTGGTGCACGAGCCAGTCTGCAACAGGGGTCCAACACTGGCTTTGCGCTTTTGAGCCCACCATCATACCCACATGACCAGCGTTTGGACTGATGACGTGTGGGGCTGGGAGTTGGCGGGCCAGTGCCAATGTTGATGCTTTTGGCACGATACGATCATCCCCCGCCGCCAAGATCATAGCTGGGCAATGCAATCGACTGGGGTCAACCGGTGTGCCAGCCACCTGCCAACGCCCTTTTGCCGGAGTGTTAGCGCCGTAGAATCCAATAAATGTCTCTTCGACAACAGCTTGCGCCAAGTCTGGCCCAGAGTTGGACCAATCCTCTATGGCGATAAAATGATCCATGGCGGCGCGATCTTCTGGATCCTTGGGGTTCAGATCACCAAAGCGAACAAACTTGCGTTCAATTTGCGTAGGATCGAGCTGTGCGAAAAGCGCCTGCAAAGCACTCGCCGGCATGACGCCCGTCCGTGCCAGAACAGGTTTAATATCATGATAAGTCTGAGCGACTAGGCGGCGGGCAGCGTCGCCCATAGCAGAGAAATCCCAAGGCGCGGCAATTGCCGTAAAGGTTGCGACACCCGCTTCCACCTTCCTCTGCGCTTCTAAGGCCGCTGCAAGAGCAATATTTCCGCCCAGGCAATAGCCAATAAGGTGTATCGGGCCGCGCTCTCGCGATAGAGCCGCTATGGCGGGTACAAGCCTAGCAAGGCAGTATTCTTCAAGACCGAACCTGCCTTCTGCAAGGCCAGGTTGACCCCAATCAATGCTGCACACATGAAAGCCGCGCTCGACGAGGAAGGCCGCGAAACTGCGGGCAGGCAGTAAGTCGAGAATCCAAGATGGATTGATAAGTGACGGAACCAACAAGATGGTTTGCCCTACCCCTCCATGGGACAATACACGCGTGCCGCCAAAGGTGCAGACTATGGCCGGCTGAGACGCTGGGCGGCTGAAACTATCCGACTGGTATTGCTCTACGCCGTTTAAAAACCGGCTCAGCCTTTGCTCACAATAGTCTTTGAGCGCCCGGCTCACCGCTGCCTTTGGCAAATGGCCGTATCTGTCTGCCCAATGCCGGCCAAGCGTTGTTGCGCCTCTATGCTGCGTCATTTGAGCAAAGGCTGCCTGCGCACTGGCATATTGGGACCGCGCCATTGCCAGGTGAAGCGGCAAAGGATTCGGGCCCGGTCGACGACTTCGATTTGGCGGCTGTGGCTTAACAATCCCCATTGAGATTCGACCTGGGGGTTTGCGTGTGAAACCGGGCGGCATGCCTCAAGCTGCTCTGCCATAAAGCAAAGAAGTCCTGTGCAGCCGCATCTATGTCAGCCATATCGGCCGTATTAGAAGCATCTTGGAGCAGCGATTTTTGCTGCACTTTTGCTGCAGCTTTGGCGTTTCTCTTGTGCACTGCATCATTTCCCATATAAGCTAGTGTATCGGCAAAACAAATGTCATAAAAGCCCCCCAAAGCGGGAAGCTTGCATGACACCCTAAAAAGCAGCGCAAAGGCACGCTCTATGAAAACGAAGAAGGATAGTGACGATCTCGTCATTATCAAAAAATACGCGAACCGCCGCCTCTATAACACCGAATCGTCGAGCTATGTGACGCTGGATTTCCTAGCGCAAATGGTCAAAGACAAGCGCGAATTTAAAGTTGTCGATGCAAAGTCCGGGCAAGATCTGACGCGCTCCGTGTTAACCCAGATTATCGTCGAGGAAGAGAGCAAAGGTGAAACCCTATTGCCATTATCCTTCTTGCGCCAGCTCATTGCCTTTTATGGCGGCGGCATGGATACATTGGTACCGCGATATCTGGAACACTCGATGGCGGCCTTTGCTGCGCAGCAAGACAAGTGGCGACAAATGATGATGTCCGGCAACCCTGGCATGGCGACATTCGAAGAAATGACACGCAACAACATGGCTATGTTTGAGCAAGCCGCAAAAATGTGGACTGGAGGCTTTGCTCCGCCTGGCACGACTGGACCTGAGAGCGGCACGGACGAGCTTTCACAAATGCGCACCCAGATGGCCGCCATGCAAGAGCAGCTGGACAAATTGGCGAAAAGCTAAACGCCGGGTCTAGAACTGGATGCTTAGGCTTGAATAAAGCCGTTGCTTTGCAGCCACTCTAGAATAGCGTCTGCTGCGTTCTCAGCGGTTTGCTCAACGGTATTGATAGAAATCTCTGGCTGCAACGGCGGTTCATAGGGGCTGTCGATGCCTGTGAAGTTTTTGATCTCGCCAGCACGCGCCTTTTTATAAAGGCCCTTAACGTCCCGCTCTTCGGCAACGGCGAGTGGCGTATCGACGTGAATCTCAACAAACTCGCCGTCTTGCATCATGTTCCTTGCCATACGCCGTTCCGAACGGAACGGCGAAATAAAGCTAACCAGGGTAATGAGACCGGCATCTGCCATAAGCTTTGACACTTCTGACACGCGGCGGATGTTCTCAACACGGTCAGCGTCGGTAAAGCCAAGGTCGCGATTGAGGCCGTGCCGAACATTGTCCCCATCCAGCAGATAGGTATGGCGCCCAGCGGCCACCAGTTTCTTCTGAAGCGCATTTGCGATGGTGGATTTGCCGGACCCTGAAAGGCCCGTGAACCACAGAACCGCTGGTTTCTGGCCCTTCTGATCGGCGTGAACCGTCCGATCAATGTCGAGCGCTTGCCAATGAATATTGGAGGCACGCCTTAGCGCGAAGTCAAGCAGGCCCATGCCCACCGTATCATTGCTAAGGCGATCAATGAGAATGAACCCGCCTGTTTCACGCGACACGCTATAGGGGTCAAACGCAATGCGCTGATCAAGAGACAGGGTCGTCACGCCCACTTCGTTGAGGTCAAGCGTCTTGGCTGGCTTTTCCTCTAGCGTATTCACATCAATGGTGTGCTTGGGCGCATTCACTGTGGCAGTGACCGTTTTCGCGCCAATTTTAAGGAGGTATTTACGCCCTGGCAGCATGGCCTGATCGCTCATCCACAAGATGCGGGCCTGGAATTGGTCCGAAACCTCCGCTGGATTGCCTGCCGCGCATATGACGTCACCGCGAGAGCAGTCGATTTCATCGTCCAGCGTAATGGTGACGGATTGGCCCGGCGCCGCGGCAGGTAAGCTGCCATCCATGGTCACGATATCTTTGACTTTGGATTCGCGGCCCGACGGCATCACTTTGATGGCATCACCGGGGCGCAAAACACCCGTCGCCACTTGGCCTGAAAAGCCTCGGAAATCTAAGTTAGGTCGGTTAACCCATTGCACTGGCATGCGGAAAGGACGGTCTTCACGCGCATCCTCCACTTCAACCGTTTCCAGATATGGCATGAGTTTTGGCCCCTCATACCAATCGGTATTACCGCGCCCCTCGAGAATATTATCCCCCTCCAAGGCCGAAATCGGGATTGCCTGGATATCAAGGTCAGCGGGTAGGTTTTTGGCAAAGGCGCTAAAGTCGGCCACGATCTTATCAAACGCGGCTTGATCATAGTTGACCAAATCCATCTTATTGACGGCCAATACGATCTTCTTAATGCCCAGCGAAGAGACGATGAAAGCATGGCGCCGGGTCTGCACCAACACGCCTTGGCGGGCATCAATCAGGAGAATGGCAACGTCTGCCGTGGACGCGCCGGTCGCCATGTTGCGGGTATATTGCTCATGGCCCGGCGTATCAGCGACAATGAACTTACGCTTGTCCGTCGAGAAAAAGCGATAAGCCACATCGATGGTGATGCCTTGCTCACGCTCAGCCGCCAGACCATCCACAAGAAGGGCGAAATCGATAGAGTCGCCTTGAGTGCCCACCTTTTTGGAATCGCGCTCCAACGCTTCCATTTGATCAGTGAAGATCATCTTCGAATCGTAGAGCAGACGCCCGATCAGTGTGGATTTACCGTCATCCACTGAGCCGCACGTGATAAAGCGCAGCATACTTTTCTGCTGATGACGATGAAGATAGGCATCGATATCGTCCGCAATTAAGCGCTCAGTTTGGTAAATCGCCTCATTGGGTGCTGCGTCGGCCATTAGAAATAGCCCTCTTTCTTCTTGTCTTCCATGGAGGCGGATTCGCCTTTGTCGATGGCGCGGCCTTGCCTTTCAGACCCAGTGGCGAGCAACATCTCTTGGATAATCTGGGTCAGGTCACTTGCATCGCTTTCAACAGCGCCCGTCAGTGGATAACAGCCAAGCGTGCGAAAGCGGATGTTGCGATCGACGACTTGATCGGTCGGTTCTAAACGAAAACGTGCGTCATCGACCATCAGAAGGAGGCCATCACGCTCCACCGTGGGGCGGACCGCCGCGCGGTAGAGTGGCACGATATCGATGTCTTCTTTCAGAATATATTGCCAGATATCGAGCTCCGTCCAATTGGACAGCGGGAAAACGCGAATGCTCTCGCCCTTATTCTTACGGGCGTTATAGATGTTCCAGAGTTCAGGGCGCTGGTTTTTCGGGTCCCAGTTGTGGCTGGCCGTGCGAAATGAAAAGACGCGTTCTTTCGCGCGGGCCTTTTCCTCATCGCGCCGACCGCCGCCAAAAGCTGCATCAAAGCCGTGTTCGGTCAGAGCCTGCTTGAGCGGGTCGGTGAGCATGGTCTGTGAATAGAGCGCCGAGCCGGTATCAAATGGATTGATCCCTAGCGCATCCGCGTCTTCATTCTGCGCCACGATCAGCTCAAGCCCATAGTCCCGCACCGTACGATCCCGATGTTCCAGCAGCGCTTCAAAATCCCAGCCAGAGGCCACATGCAAGAACGGAAAAGGCGGTGGGCTGGGGTAAAACGCCTTGCGGGCCAAGTGCAGCATCACCGAGCTGTCTTTGCCCACAGAATAGAGCATCACCGGATTGCTGGCTTCAGCCACCACCTCACGCATGATGTGGATCGCTTCAGCTTCAAGCCTATCGAGATGGGTGAGGCGGGATAGATCAGACATTTAGGTCAGCCTTATGGTGCTGTGTGCGCTCATTGAGCGCTGCCGTATGTAAGCGAACCGTTTGAAAACACCATGGCCTTTACCGCAATAAAACCTAATGGTTAGATAATCTTGGTTCGTTTGGCGATCCAAGCAATCCACATAGAGCAGCTGGAAACCTATGTCTAACACTGCAGCCGCAGATACAGATTATGATCTCTTTGTGATTGGCGGCGGCATCAACGGCGTCGGGATTGCCCGGGATGCAGCTGGGCGCGGCCTCAAAACCTGCCTTGCGGAGATGAACGATCTGGCCAGCGCTACATCGTCTTGGTCCACGAAGCTCATCCATGGTGGGCTGCGCTATCTTGAACAATATGACTTCAAGCTGGTGCGAGAAAGCTTGATTGAGCGGGAAATTCTGCTTGATGCTGCGCCGCATCTGATCGAGCCATTGCGCTTTGTTTTGCCGCACCACAAGGCGCTGCGACCGGCATGGCTTCTGCGCCTGGGGCTCTTTCTCTATGACAATTTGGGTGGGCGGCGACTGCTGCCAAAGACCAGCAGGGTAGACCTTGAAAACGGGCCATTCGGCGCGCCGCTCCAAGATCAATTTGTGACTGGCTTTGAATATTCCGACTGCCGCGCAGATGATGCCCGATTGGTTGTGGTGAATGCCATAGATGCAGCCGAACGCGGCGCTGACATTTGGGTGCGCACGCGCTTCGTCGGCGCCGAGCGCGAGAAGAGCGGATGGGCAATAACGCTGGAGGACGCCCGAGGCCAGCGCCAGATCCGCGCAAAGGCAATCGTGAATGCTGCTGGACCTTGGGTGACACAGATCTTTGCCGCCATTGACGAAGCCGATCCCACAAAAGGTCTGCGCCTGGTCAAGGGCAGCCATATTTTCACGCGCCGATTATATGACCATGACCGCGCCTATATCTTCCAGCATGGGGACGGCCGCATCGTCTTTACCATTCCCTATGGCGCTGACCTCACTTTGATCGGCACCACAGATGAAGCTTTTGAGGGCGATCCAGCGGAGGCAAAAATCTCCGATGAGGAGACGCACTATCTGTGCGACTTGGTAAGCGCTTATTTGAAAACACCAATCACACCGGCAGACGTCGTCTCCACCTATTCCGGTGTGCGCCCGCTGTTCGATGAGCTAGGCAAGGGCGCAGCGTCGAAAGTAACGCGCGATTATGCCTTCGATTTACAAGGCAATGCGACCCGCGCCCCGCTTCTGTCCATCTATGGTGGCAAGCTGACCACCTATCGCAAGCTGGCCCTTGATGCCATGGAGGCCCTAGAACCGTTTTTTCCAGCAATGGGAGATCGATGGACCCATAGCGCGCACCTACCAGGCGGGGAGATGGGCTATCAAGGGTTCTCCGCCTTTGAAGCAGAAATGGAGGCGCGCTATGGTTTCCTATCGCCGGAAACGCGGCAGCGTATGGCGCACGCTTATGGAAGCCGCATCTATGATATGCTGGGCGATGCAGCCAGCGTAGACGACTTGGGCAGGGAATTGGCGCCAGGCGTCTATGAAAAAGAGCTTATTTATCTTCGCGATAAAGAATGGGCGCGCACGGGAGAAGACGCCCTAAACCGGCGTTCGAAACTCTATCTCCGCTTATCCGAGGAGGAGCAGCAGGCCGTAGCCAACTGGTTCGCCGCTTCGCCTGCATAACGGGTCCAAAACGACAAAGCCCCGGGCCAGCAAAAGGCCCAGGGCTTCCATCCTCCCCAGGATGATGCTGTAAGCTAGTTGAATTGCGCGGTGAATTGAAGCCCGAAAGTGCGTGGCTCGTTTACAAAACCGGTGAGGTTGTTGAAGTCGATCCCGCCTTTGGCATTGTCTTCATCGGTGATGTTGCGCGCGAAGAAGGCAAACTCGTACTGGCCGTCATTATGACGGTAGCCAGCCTTCAGACCGCCTTCAAACGTGTTGTTGGAAAAATATTCCTCGCTTTCATAGAGAAAGAAATTGGTGCGGCCTTGGAGGAACCAATCAGTTTGGGCAAACAGTGCGCCGCCATCAGAAATTGGCTGCTCATAGTTCAGCGTAACATACAATGTGTACTCAGGCGCCTGCGGGAAAGGGTTGCCGTCGACGGAAACAAAGCGGTTCACGTCAACCAAGTTGCCATCAAAATCGAATTCGTCTTCCAAGCGAACAATCGGATCAAGCGGTGTACATAAATCACTGTCACAGACCTGCAGCTCAAGATCATCGTCTTGAAGCTCTGTATCAACCCAAGAGAAGCCAACTGTGCCCGTGAAGTTTTCGGTGAACACGAAGGTTGCATCGGCCTCAAAACCGAAGCCCACGCCTTTATCCGCATTGAGGAGGCGAATGAAATTGCCGCCACCGCCAGCGGCTGTCAGTTGTTGATCTTTGATTTCATAATAGAAACCAGCAACGTTAAGGCGCAGTCGGTTATCGAACAGCTCTGTCTTGGCGCCGACTTCAAATGAAATCACTGTTTCAGAATCGGCCGCAGATGGTGCGCCGAAAAACGCTACGTCGCGAGCCTGAATAGTAGGGGCCCGAAAACCTCTCGCCACGCGCGTGTATAGGTTGACCGTCTCGGCCACCTGATAATTCAGCGCGACGTCCCATGTGACTTTCTCATCGGACACGTCGATGTCATCTACTGGGAAGTTTGTCGCAACACCGCTGAAACTCTTGTCGTCCTCGGTGTACCGGATGCCTGCAGTAACAGTCAGCAGATCGGTTACATCATAGGCCGCTTGCCCAAAGAGCGCCCAACTTTCGTTAGTTTGTCGGAGTGTTGTGCGCGGCACCGGTGGAAAAAAGAAAACGTCGGTAGTGGTTTGCAAATCACTGTCGAAATAGAAAAAGCCGACTTGCCAGTTCAAAGGCCCGTCCTGATTGCTTGCAAGGCGAATCTCTTGGGTGAACTGGTCTAGATCATCAATGCCATCGCGCGTTTGACTCGGAAACGCAATTGTATCTGGAAACACTTCAGTCGGTGGATTGAACGGATCAAAGAATGAGTTTTCGCCGACAAAGCCACCATCGATATCCCCGAGGCTGGAGCCCTGGGTTGTTTCAAAGGCTGAGATGGAAATGAGGGAGGCAAAGCCAAAATCATAAGTAAGCTGGAGATTGGCACCCCAGCCATCATATGCTTGTGGGTTGTTCATCCCCAAATCGTCATTACCAGCGTCGAAGAAGACTGTCTCACGATCAAAATTCGCGTTTAGGTCATTAGAGCCTGGGGTGAAAATATTCGCGCGGAAGACCGCGGATGTTCCCTCCAAATCGCGGTAATGGAACCGTGCTAAAGCCTCAAATTCGTCTGTCGGCTTGAGCAGCAGCTGTATCCGTGTGGCAAACTCACGAAACCCGCCAAGAGCGTTCTCTTCACCCGTAAAGGCATTATCGATATAGTCATCACGGCGTTGGATGAGGCCAGATATCCGCATGGCCACCTTGTCTTCAACCAGCGGCCCTGAGAACGCGCCTTCCGCTGTAAAGGTGTTGCGATTCCCGTAAGAGACAGTGCCATAGCCTTCGGGCTCCATCGTTGGACGGCGGGTGTCAAATTTCACAATACCAGCAGGCGTATTGCGTCCGAACAAGGTGCCTTGCGGGCCTTTGAGGACTTCAACGCGGTCAACGTCAAAAATTGGTGTGGATTTAAGCACCACGTTTTCCAGCACGACGTCATCAACGATAACAGACACGGGCTGCGATGCGGCTAGATCAAAGTCAGTATTGCCGAGGCCGCGAATATAAAAGCGCGGCGCGACACGGCCGTTTGAGGACTCGATGTTAAGGCTGGGAATACGCGCTGAAAGAGCGCGAATATCTTCCCCAGCCACAAAGATGTCACGCATGCTCTCGCCGGAGAGCGTGTTCACGGTAATCGGAACCTCTTGCAGGTTTTCTGTGCGCCGCTGCGCCGTAATGAAAATCTCTTCAAGTCCGCCGCTTTCCTGCGCTTGCGCCCCGCCTGGGGCCAGCGCCATGGCTGTCAGCGCTGCTAGACTTGCATATGATCTGAAATATCCCCGCATGGCCGATTGGCCTCCCTTGCTGATTCCACCTGAATAATAGTGCGCGGGCCATCTCTGCGACCTCGCCGAGCTTGGTTGTGCGGCGCAGCGGAGTGGGAAGTCAACGACCAAGTGTTGGGCTTTTGCGTCCAAGTAAAAACGATCGCGGACTGTGGTGGAAACGCCACGCAATGGTGGCTGTCACTGGGCGCTTAACAACGCTTCCAGCCTTGCCCGCGCCATAGAGGCGATCATCACCTCATGCGGATCATTTGCCAGAATTTGCAGCAGCCGCTTTGCTGCCGTGCGGTGAGAGCTATCCGGCCGCGCGGCCCACATAGTGGCCAAATCATAGCGAATTTGCCCCACTTGCGGGGCCAGAAACTCCGCTTTTTCGAGCACTGCTTCTTGTTGAGCGGTCGCTGGTTTAGGCACAGAACGGAAATAGTAATACAAGGTTGGATAGTGGTTCGGGTTCATTCGAAACGCATCCGCGAAATAGCCGCGCGCAGCCTGCCGCTTCTTTTGCATCTCTGCATCCAGTTGCGCTGTGCTGGCGCCATCCAAAATGTAAGACATGCCTAAATAGAAACAGATTTTGGCATCGTCAGGATACGCCTTTTCCAGCGCTTCGAGGCGGGACCTGCCGGCAGCGCGATCTCCGTAGAGAATATTGGCGTGCGCCCAGGTTCGCTGCGCCAACGCGTCCTTGGGATACTTTACCAGCGCCTGGTCAATATCGGCAAGCAAAGTCGCTCGGAAAGGCGGTTCGATGCCGAGATCCAGTTTTGCGCTCATCGTTAAGAAATCGCTGGCGCTAGGCGGCAGCTTTGTGATCCTCACGGCGATGTCCGGCCGTTTCGGTCGCTCTTCCTCATAGACCTTCATGGTTTCCGATGTCCCGTCGAGATACTCGCGCAACTCCCGGCCCAATTGGCCTATGGGCATGGCAAAGCTATCGCGAAAATCTTCCGCCACGCTGTCTTGGGTGGAGAATTTGGACAGAAAGTCCTGAAGCTTTTTCAGTCGTTCAGGGCTGCTCAGCATGTAATGGGCGAGGAGCCAGCTTTGCGCATAAAACGCTGCGGTCTCGCGCTCGCCCAATGGCATTGTTTGCGGCGACAGCAAGACATCCATGGGCAACCAGGCACCATAGAGCAGCGCGCCGACCCGGCCTTTCGCAAACCCGCCGACGATGATCTTCTTGCGTTTGAATTGAACCGTCGAGACGTATTCGGCAAACCCTTCCGAATACCAGCGCGGATAGGGGTAAGGGAAATACCGCTCCATAAAGTGGTGCGCATATTCATGAAATAGAATCTGCTGGGATGTCGAATACCAGAGCTTCGCGGGGTCCCCCGACATCGTCTTGCTGCGGGCGCTGAAGGCGGCGGTCCCAGTTGGGGTTGCTTGATAAAACCCATCGATACTGGGCGGCAAAGGCGTATAGCGGCGCAGTTCATCGGCGCTGCGCACGAGATAGAGATCAAAACGATCCGGCGGTGGGTCTGCCGTCAAGCCCGTAAAGGCACGCAAGAAAGCATCGAAGTCTTCCATTGTCTGTGCAAGCTTGCGCAGCTCGTTTTTTGAGCCGTCAGAATACACACGAAATTTCTCGGTCTCTGCAACATGCCAGGACTTCGCCGCAGCCGGGCCGGCATGGCCAAGCAGCCAACACAGAGCGCAAAGCAGTATCCAAATATGTTTCATAGCTTTGCGCCCTAACGGGCAAATTTGGGCAAAATAAGCCACTAAGATGGCCGGGTCAGAATGAAGATTGCAACACAGACCATGATGCCCGCCACGACACCTGCCACCAAAAGTGAGGGCGTGCTGACGAGATAGAAGATAACGTAGCTGGTCGCCATACCACCGGTCCCGGCGATCTTACCCTTTGGGCCAATGGCGCCGCGCTCACGCCATGCGCGCAAAGGCGGCCCGTATTTGGGGTGCGTGAGCAGCCAATTCTCCACGCGCGGGGATGCGCGGGCAAAGCACGCCAAAGCCAGCAACATGAAGGGCGTGGTGGGCAGGAGCGGCAGGAAGACCCCTATGAAACCTAGCGCAAATGCAATCGCGCCAACCGCACCAAACACCCAGCGAAGCATCGTGGCGCGGGGTTTTGGCGCCATGACGTCAGTCAACCGCAGCGTTGATCAGCGCGCCAACATCTTCCTGCGGGCGCGGCCCGATATGGCTGATGACTTCTGCCGCTGCGATTGCGCCCATTCGGCCAGCGTCCCCCATCGGACGGCCTTGGGCAAGACCGGCTAGGAAACCGGCTGCAAATTGGTCACCCGCCCCTGTGGTGTCGACAACCCTATCAACCGCTGCCGCCTCTACGGTGTCCGTGCCGCTACCTGATAAAATAACCGCCCCCTTCTCAGATCTGGTGATCGCCGCGACTTGCGTTTTTCCGCGAATGGCGTCGACAGCCGCTTCAAAACTCTCAGTCTCAAAGAGCGATTTGATCTCGGCCTCATTGGCAAACAAGACATCCACTTTGCCATTGATTAAGTCGAGAAACTCTGCGCGATGCATATCAACGCAAAAGGCATCCGAGAGGGTCAGAGCGATTTTCCCGCCGGCGGCACGCGCCACGTCCATGGCGCGCAGGAAGGCCTGCTTCGCGGGCTCTTTGTCCCACAGATAGCCTTCCATATAGGTGATGGTGCTATCGGCAATCATATCCTCATCCAAATCCCCCACACCAAGCTCGGTGGATGCCCCGAGGAAGGTGCTCATGGACCTCTGCCCATCAGGCGTGACGAGGATAAGGCAGCGTGCCGTCGGCAGGCCATGCTTGGCCAGGTCGTTGGTAAAATCGACGCCAACCGCCCGGATGTCATGCATATAGACCTCACCCAGTTGGTCATCGCGTACACGGCCAATAAAGCCGCCGCGAACGCCGAGCGCCGCGCAGCCTGCCATCGTATTGGCCGCTGAGCCACCCGATGTTTCAATGCCCGGTCCCATGCTGGCATAGAGGCTGTCCGCGCGGTCCGCGTCGATCAACGTCATGCCACCTTTGGCGACTTTTTCGGTTTCTAAAAAAGCATCATCGGCTTTGGCGATAACATCAATAATCGCATTGCCGATACCGACAACGTCATAGCGTTTAGACATGTGTGGACTGCCTCAGAGTGAAAAAATGCCTTCTATCGGTGGATGGCGCATGTCGCAAGCTTGAACCTCGCTGCTCAGCAGCTTATATCGGTTAGATATATTGCCTATGATAAAGTTCTTCCTGAAATCTTTCCGTCAACTCGACGACCGCCGCTTCCGCAGCGTCCTGCTGCGCGGCCTCATCAGCGCAGTATTGTGCTTGGGATTGGTCACATTCGCAGCCCGCGCCGGCATGGGCGCCATTGACATCCCCTATTGGGATGCCCCGGACTGGCTCTTGAATGCAGGCTCGGCCATCATCTTTATGTCGGCGTCCTGGTTTTTGTTCCCAGCGATAGCAACAGCCGTCATGGGCCTGTTTCTAGATGACATCATTGATGCCGTTGAAGACAAGCACTATCCGGCACAAAAAGCCCCGCGCTCCATTGGTCTTGCGGAGGCAGCCTATCTCTCCTTGAAACTCTTATGCCTGGTTCTGCTCGTAAACTTGATAGCGATCCCGTTTTACATTGCCTTGCTGTTTACCGCCGTAGGCCCAGTGGCTCTGTTTGTCATACTCAATGGGTATCTATTGGGGCGTGAGTATTTTGAAATGGTCGCGCTGCGTCATATGCCCGCCAGACAAGCGGCAAAGCTGCGGCGGCAATTCCGGGCGGATGTGTTTTTTTTGGGTTTATGCGTGACCGGCCTGTTCATGGTTCCTGTGATAAATTTGATCGCCCCGCTTGTCGGTGCGGCGGCAGCTGTGCATAGCTTTCACGCAATGCGGCGGCTATAAGCCGCTAAGCAGCCAACAGGGGGAGGCATGAAATGGGGCATGCCAAGTGGATTTTGTCGACGGTATTCCTTGCTGGCTGTGCGACGCTTGCGCCAGCACCGCCGCGATATAGTTTGCCGGCTGATACAACTTTGATTGCGAAGCCGGTGCCGCCGCAGCGCAAGCTGGCACTCGCCGACCTGGCTAGCTTTGGCCCAGAGGATGTGCGCAGCGTTTTTGGCGCCCCAAGTCTCGATCGCAGCGAAGGGCCTATGCGCATTTTGCAGTTCACCAGTGGGCTATGTGTGACGGACATGGTGTTTAGCGATGCCGGAAACCTCACCCATGTGGAGGCGCGGGCGAAGACAGGGACGCCCATCGATATCCAGCCCTGCTTAGATAGCTTCGAGCAAACTGAGGTTTACTCAGCGGGCAAGTAGCTGGCCTTATCCTTATAACCGCAAACTTCATAAACCCCGCAGGCATCGCACTGCGGGGTGCGCGCTTTGCAGGTGTAGCGGCCGTGTAAAATAAGCCAATGATGGGCATTGCGCCGATAGGGCTTCGGCACTTTCTTCAGCAGCGCTAGCTCAACCGCTAAAGGCGTTTTCCCCGGCGCAAGATTCATGCGATTGGCAACGCGGAAAATATGAGTATCCACCGCACAGGTCTCATGGCCAAAGGCGATGTTGAGGATGACATTGGCCGTTTTGCGGCCAACCCCTGGCAGCTTTTCAAGCGCCGCCCGATCTTCCGGTACCGCGCCACCATGTTCGTCAACCAAAATTCTGGCCGCTGCCATGACATTTTTTGCCTTTGTATTGTAAAGTCCAATCGTCTTGATATGCCGCTTCAGCCCCGCTTCGCCCAATTCAAGCATCTGCGCTGGTGTGTGCACGGTTTTAAATAGATCTTTTGTGGCCTTGTTTACCCCTACGTCTGTAGACTGCGCCGACAGCGCAACAGCAACCAATAGCGTATAGGTATTGACGTAGTTGAGCTCTGTTTCAGGCTCGGGCATTGACGCAGCGAGATGCGCGAACATGGTTTCGATATGGGCTTTTGTCATGCGGGGCATGAGCGCAAAGTAAGAGCCTGAACGCTGGCGGCAAGGGCGAAATTGCGACAGGCTGGCCCTTGAAAGCGAGATTGAGGAAAGGTAAGGGAAAATACATGTCTGAAGGCCGAAAAGTTCCCTTTCTTGACGTGTCCTTGCGTCCAAGCCGCTCTTTATCGCCGCGCGGCTTTCTGATGCTCATGGCCTCAATGGGCGCAATTTCCGCCATCGCCGGGATTTGGTTTTATGCCAAGGGTGCCTGGCCGGTGATGGGCTTTTTCGGCCTCGATATGGCGCTGCTCTATTGGGCCTTTAAAGTTAGCTATAAACGCGGCGAACTCACAGAACGTATCCGCATCCATAATGAGACAATGACCGTCAATCGCGCCAAGCCAGGACGTACCACCGAAACTTGGTCGATGCACCCTGCCTGGGTCACGGTCTCTGTTGAAAAAGAAGACGAGCATGATGCGCGGTTGGAGCTTCGCGACCGTGGAAAAGCGCTAGTGATTGGCGCTTTCCTGCCACCCAAAGAACGCGCGCAAGTCGCAGATGTTATTCGTGATGGATTGAGCAGGCGGCGCGCAGCCCTCATGCAATAGACATCACGTCAGGCCTAAAACGTCATCCATCGTATAGCGCCCGGCAGGCAGTCCATTAATCCACTGCGCTGCTGTGACAGCCCCGCGCGCGAAAATTTTACGGTCGGTTGCTTTATGGCTGAGCTCGACACGCTCGGCATCGGCGGCAAAGATAACGCTGTGTTCACCCGCGACATCTCCGCCTCTGAGCGTTGAAAAGCCAATCGCCCCTTCAGCCCGTGGGCCTGTCTGCCCCACGCGAGATTTCACAAAGACATCATCTTCGACATGCCGGCCTTCCGCTGCTTTTTCACCAAGCAAGAGGGCGGTGCCCGACGGCGCATCGGTCTTATGCCGATGGTGCATCTCCACGATTTCAATGTCCCAGCTGGGGTCAAGCAGCATTGCGGTTTGCCGCACGAGGCTGGCCAGCAGAGTGACGCCAAGCGAGGTATTGGCCGCTTGCATAATGGCAACATCCGTCGCCACTTCGTCTATCAACCTATGGTGATTGAGCTGAAGCCCCGTCGTGCCAATCACCATGGGAGTCAGGCCGCTGGTGGCCAAGACGAGGTTGGTCTCCAGGGCATCCGGTGTTGAGAAATCGATAACGACGTCACTTGCAGCGAATACCACTTTTGGATCGCTTTCGACAGTCATATCCAAAAGATCGCCGGTTAAGGGATTGCGCACGGGTTTGCCCACGCTGCCATGACCGCTTGCTTCGCAGCCGCTTGCGAACTCGGCGCCATCGCGACTTAAGATCTCTGAGAGAATTGCCTGGCCCATCCGGCCAGAAACGCCAATCAAACCTATTTTTGTCATATCGTTTTATGCACCTAAGTGCTTATTATTATTGGGGTGGCTATGCTCAGGCGTAAGCAATTTATTCTGTTAAGTCATCCCAAAATTCTTTCACGCGGGTAAAAAACCCATCGGACTGCGGCGAGCTTTGGCCGCGTTCACTGCGTTCAATCTCGGCAAATTCCTCCAAGAGCTCGCGCTGCCGGTCCGTCAAGTTGACTGGGGTTTCCACTTGCGCCCGAACGATCATATCTCCTAGAGGCCCGCCAGAGATCGTCGGCATGCCCTTACTACGCAGCCGGAACTGTTTGCCGCTTTGCGTGCCGGAAGGGATTTTCACCTTGGCCCGGCCACCATCGATGGTGGGAACCTCTATTTCGCCGCCAAGCGCTGCCGTTGCAAGTGGCAGCGGGACGTCACACAGGATCATTTCGCGGTCTCGTTTAAAAACCGGATGCGGTTCGACGGTGACGAACAGGTAGAGGTCGCCGGCTGGGCCGCCTCGAACCCCAGCTTGGCCTTCGCCTGCCAAACGGATGCGGGTCCCCGTTTCTACACCCTTCGGAATTTTCACTTGCAAAGACTTTTCACGCTGCACAGCGCCAGTGCCTGCGCAGGCCGCACAGGGGTCTGCAATAATTTGTCCAGCCCCGCCGCAAGTCGGGCAGGTGCGCTCAACCATGAAGAAGCCTTGATTTGTCCGCACTTTGCCGACCCCGCCACAGGTTGGGCAGGTTTGCGGGCGCGAGCCTTCTTTAGCGCCTGTACCGCCGCAGACATCGCATGTGACAGACGTCGTTAGGCTAATCTCCTTTGACGCGCCATCAAAGGCTTCCTCCAGTGAGATTTCGATATCATAGCGCAGGTCGTTTCCACGGCGCGCGGACGAACGCCCGCGGCCGCCTCCGCCACCACGGCCCATGAACTCGCCAAACAAATCATCGAAGATGTCAGAAAAGGCAGAGCCGTCAAAACCAGCGCCGCCGCCTGAACCGCCCATGCCTTGCTCAAAGGCGGCGTGGCCATACCGGTCATAAGCAGCGCGGCGTTCGGGATCTTTGAGAATATCGTAGGCTTCCCCGACCTTCTTGAAGTTTTGCTCAGCCTCCGCATCGCCGGGGTTGCGATCGGGATGGTACTGCATGGCAAGTTTGCGGAAAGCGGACTTGAGCGCCTTTTCATCCGCATCTCGGCCTACGCCAAGGACTTCATAATAGTCTTGTTTTTCCATGCCCTAACCGATGTCTTGGTCGCTGCCAGTCTGTGCCGAGCCCTTATACGAAGCGACCCACGCTGGCTGCTTGCACATCCAAACGTGGGCCGGTTGGCCTCGTGCGAAAGACAGGCGCTCGGCCCGCTCTTATGCGCTTTTTTGATCGTCGTCGACTTCTTCGAAATCAGCGTCGACCACATCATCTTGTGCCGTGTCACCTGGTGCGGCATCGCCCTCTGGCGTACCGCCGGCTTCTTGCTCAGCTTTATAAATCGCTTCGCCAAGCTTCATGGCAACTTGTGCAAGCGTCTGCGTTTTCGCTTGGATGTCATCAACATCTTCGCCTTCAAGCGATGTTTTCAGGTCAGCGATTGCACTTTCGATGTTGCCTTTGGTCTCTGCATCGACTTTGTCGCCATGCTCTTCGACTTGTTTCTCGGTCGCGTGCACCATGCTTTCGCCTTGGTTCTTGGCTTCCACGAGGGCGCGGCGCTTTTTGTCTTCGTCCGCATGCGCTTCGGCATCTTTGACCATCTTATCGATATCATCATCGCTAAGACCACCAGAGGCTTGAATGCGAATTTGCTGCTCTTTGCCGGTGCCTTTGTCTTTAGCAGACACGTTGACGATACCGTTAGCATCGATATCGAACGTGACCTCCACCTGCGGCACACCGCGCGGTGCGGGCGGGATACCTACCAAATCGAACTGGCCGAGCAGTTTGTTATCCGCCGCCATCTCGCGTTCGCCTTGGAAGACGCGAATGGTCACCGCATTCTGATTGTCTTCCGCTGTTGAAAAGACCTGGCTTTTCTTGGTCGGGATGGTGGTGTTACGGTCGATGAGCCGGGTGAAGACACCGCCCAGTGTTTCGATACCCAAGGAGAGCGGTGTAACGTCAAGAAGGAGAACGTCCTTCACATCGCCTTGCAGCACCCCGGCCTGAATTGCGGCGCCCATGGCGACCACTTCATCCGGATT
>CAKZYD010000181.1 GCA_937884085.1 uncultured Sphingomonadales bacterium
GTAATTCTGCAGTGCAGCACCGCAATATCCTTCGCCGCCATGGGTGCCTGACATTGACAAGATTACGACATCCGCATGCTGCGGACCTATTCGACTTGCATCAAGCGCTAATTGCTCTCCGTGAAGCCCACGCTCTGCCTCCAATGGGTAACTGGCCGTCTCTGCTCCAATTACTTTTGATTGCATGAGGAACATTTCCCTCGCTTGCGCATATGTATCTGCGAACAAGCCGAGTTGCTGATTTTTGGTTAGTCGCACTTGCTT
Organism: uncultured Sphingomonadales bacterium; assembly: GCA_937884085.1. Lineage (GTDB taxonomy): Bacteria > Pseudomonadota > Alphaproteobacteria > Sphingomonadales > CAKZYD01 > CAKZYD01. The sequence goes on from CAKZYD010000181.1 coordinate 265, forward strand.
TATCCTCACGAAATGATCGCAAATTAGAGACCGCAGGGATTGTTTTACCCCTTGCGGAGGGGGGATCGAAAAATGCCGATCGCCAGACTGCGCTTCTTTCAAAACAATAAACAAAAATAAATTTATATAAAGATATTTAGTTTGATATAGATATATAGCGGCGTACTGAGGAATGCGAGTGCTGTACGGTCGCCGCCGCATGGGATGTGATGGCTAAAAAAAATGGAGTTTGATAATCGGCAAATTTTCTATGCCGGTCCCGCGCGGCATTGAATGTCGAGACCTGCAGCCACTTCGCCATCTGAGACCAAGCTTAAGACCGCTTTTCGTTCTGCACTTGATGCTCGTAGGGCTTAGCCTTTAAATTCGTTTGCGGAAGTGCTTAGATATAACCGCTCTACGGCAAAGTTGTTTTATGCAAAGTGACAACAAAAAAATCCGTCCGGCATCTGCGGGCAATATAATGATGATTGATGAGCACGGGACGCTAAGCGAAGCAATTACAACTTAGTCTCGGATCACTAATCCCGGCGATCTTCCAACCATTTGCTCATTTTGCGAAGTTGATTAGAGAGAGCAAAACTTTCTTTCTGCGAAAAACAGGAAATCGCTTGGCTTGCTTCCTTAAAGCGTAGTTCTGCGACTTCATCGACAAGCTTTTTACCTTTTTCGGTCAATATGACGGTGCGCTTTCGCCCGTCTGTTGGGCTATTGCCGCGTCTAGTTAGCCCTCTTTTGGTAAGTCTATCTAGCAAGGCTGTCATCGCCCCGGATGTCAGCACTACAGTGCTCAAAAGAATTTTAGGGGTTAGTTCATAAGGTGAGCCAGCGCGTCTCAATGTGGCTAGGACATCAAATTCGGAATACTGCAACTGGTATGGTTTGAGAACTTCTGACACGCGCTGATCTAACAGACACCCCAGTATCATAATTCGGCCCACAATGCCCATGGCATAGGTATCAAAGTCTGGGTTCTCTGCCGCCCAGTCTTGTTGCAATGCATCAATCCGGTCGGGCAGGTCTTTTGAGACTTCTTTTGCTCGAACGCTAAATGTCAATGGACAGTCAACTTTCTCTTCACGTCTAAATATGATCTGGTTCAAGCATTACCACAAAAGCTGTCCAAACCAATTGAAATCTCGATACCTGGCAGTGCAATCTTCCCAATTCTTGGTGCACGGGCAACTGCCTGATCAGTGTTGGAAGGAAGCATTTTTTGCGCTGTTACAATCCCCATTGCTACTTGTATCACCGCCACAATCAATATATCTTTATATAAAGTTAAAAGGAATGCGGGAGAGCTCGTTTGTTATACATATCGGAACAAACTGCGAAGGAGCTTGTTGATCAAGCCGCTGTGACACAAGCCGTAAATGACGCTTTTGTAGCCCTGGCTAATAATGAAGCATCTAACTGGCCAATTGTGCGCGAAACGTTGGGCTATGCTGATGCTATTTTTGGCTTTAAGTCAGGTTTTAATCGTTCGCTTCCGGCATTAGGTCTTAAGGCAGGTGGGCTGTGGCCCGGAAATGCCTCGAAGGGCCTTTTGAATCACCAGTCCACCGTTCTTTTATTTGATCCGGACACTGGTGCGCCCAAAGCTTTGGTAAGAGCAAATTACCTCACTGCTTTACGCACTGCTGCAGCAAGTGCGCTCTCGATAAGACACCTGGCAAAGAAAGACGCTAAGGTTCTCGGAATTATTGGGGCAGGCGGCCAAGCTGAGTATCAGCTTGCAGCTGCGTTGAATGAACGATCGTTTTCAGCGGTCCATATCTCGTCGCGAAATCCGTCCAAAGCGAACGTACTAGCCTCAAGTTCAATCCTTAATGGCTGCGACGTGCATGTCAGCACACCAGAGGCATTGGCAAGGGCATGTGATGTGATCATTACGATCACACCGTCTCGAGACGCGATTCTGGAAATCGATTGGATACAGCCAGGCACCCATATAGCAGCAATGGGAACGGACACAGTTGGCAAGCAAGAACTAGATCCGAGCATCATGGCCTGGGCAACACTGTTTGGCGATGAAGCGTCTGAAGCTGTTCACCTCGGCGAATGCCAACATGCCTACAAATCAGGACTAATATCAGAAGACGATATAACGACCTTAGGGCATGTCATTGGCGGCACGGACGCCGGTCGATCAAATGATGATGAGGTTACCGTTTTTGACAGCACAGGAATGGCCCTGCAGGACTTTGCGGCCTGCGATCTGGCGCTTTGCTATGCTCAAAATGAAAATCGCGCCATTCAGCTCGATTAATACGCGACATTCCGTCGACTCTACGCCGAAACACACAAAATCAGCCTCACGTTGAGAGACAGTAAATGACATCCACTATCAGTATTCATGATGTTCAAGCAGCAGCGGATCGTATTTCTGGTCAGGCCGTCCGTACACCGGCAATAGAAAGCAATGCATTAAACCAGCAGGCCGATACGCGCATTTTTATCAAAGCTGAAAACCTTCAGCGCACTGGGTCGTTTAAATTTCGCGGTGCATTTAATCGGCTGGTGCAATTGTCAGAGGAAGAAAAAAAGGCCGGAGTCGTTGCGTGGTCATCCGGCAATCATGCACAAGGCGTTGCAGCTGCGGCGCAAATTCTAGATATCCCTGCAGCCATCGTCATGCCTCGGGACGCTCCAACTGTTAAATTGGAAAAAACACGTGCCTACGGTGCTGAGATCATTGCATATGACCGCTATACCCAGAGCCGGGAGGAGATTGCGAAAGCGCTGACAGAGGAACGCGGCGCAACGTTGGTTCCCTCGTTTGAGGACGAACATATCATTGCAGGCCAAGGCACCGCTGGCTTGGAATTTTCAAAGCAGGTAGAGAGCCAAGGCACCACATTAGACAAACTTCTCGTCTGTTGCGGCGGAGGCGGCCTCATTGCGGGGATGTCGACTGTCTTTGCGGCGCAAAGCCCGAAAACTGACATCTATTCGGTCGAGCCTGAGGACTTCAACGACCATGAACGATCACTCGTATCTGGTCAGCGTGAAACAAATGAACCGAATGCGCGGTCTTTTTGCGACGCTCTTTTGGCACCCAGCCCGGGCGAAATGACCTTTGTTATCAACAGTAAAACGCTAAAAGGAGGTGTAAGTGTATC
>CAKZYD010000182.1 GCA_937884085.1 uncultured Sphingomonadales bacterium
CCCCACCCCTCCCTCTTCTTTGTTGGTTTGGGTTTTTTTCTTTCCTCCTCCCCCGTCTTTCGGGGTTGGGGTCGGGGGTGGGGGTGGGGGTGGGGCACACAGCAACCACAGGCTCTAAAAAATTGTCCCATCCAGAAATATTCACATCAACCGGCAACACCTCCACCCCATGCTCACGGGCATCGCGGACAATCTGCGCAGGCGCATAAAAGCCCATGGGCTGGGAATTAAGAAGGCTGGCTGCAAACACATCAGGATAGTGGCACTTAATCCAGCTCGACACATAGACGAGGTGCGCAAAGCTGGCCGCATGGCTTTCGGGGAAGCCATATTCCCCAAAGCCTTTTATCTGGTCGAAACAACGCTTTGCAAACTCCGGGTCATAGCCACGGGCAATCATGCGGCTGACCATTTTCTCTTCCAGCGTATGGATGGTCCCAGGCGCGCGGAATGTGGCCATGGCCTTGCGCAGCTGATTGGCTTCATCACCGGTAAATTTGGCCGCATCAATGGCGATTTGCATGGCTTGTTCTTGGAAAATGGGAACGCCCAGGGTCCGGTCTAAGATTGTTTTCAATTCATCGGGAGAACCGTCTGTAGGCGATGGATAGCGAATTTCCTCCAAGCCTTCGCGGCGGCGCAGATAAGGATGCACCATATCGCCTTGGATGGGGCCAGGCCGCACAATCGCCACCTGAATCACCAAATCATACAGACAGCGCGGCTTCATACGCGGCAGCATGGCCATCTGCGCTCGGCTTTCCACTTGGAAAACGCCCAGGCTGTCGCCCTTACACAGCATGTCATAAACGGCCTGGTCATCTTGGGGGATGGTGGCCAGTTCATAGTGCTCACCATAATCCCGCGCGAGCATGTCAAAGGCCTTGGCAATGCAAGTCAGCATGCCAAGCGCCAGCACATCCACCTTCAAGATACCGAGCGCTTCGATATCGTCCTTATCCCACTCAATGAAGGTGCGGTCGTCCATGGCCGCATTGCCGATGGGGACGGTCGAGGTCAGCCGGTCTTCGGTGAGCACAAAGCCGCCCACATGCTGGCTTAAATGGCGCGGCATGCCAATGAGCTCATTGGCCAATGTCATAACGCGCTTGAGATGCGGGTCATTTAAATCCAGCCCCGCTTCCTTGGCCTGCTCAAGATGCAGCGCAGAGCCCCAACTGCCCCAGGCCGTCTTGGCGATTTCAGCAGTCACATCTTCAGACAGCCCCATGACTTTACCCACTTCACGGATGGCCATGCGCGGACGGTAATGGATGACGGTCGCCGCCAGCCCAGCCCGTTCGCGGCCATAGCGGTCATAGATATGCTGGATGACCTCCTCGCGCCGCTCATGTTCAAAATCCACATCAATATCCGGCGGCTCTTTGCGGCTTTCGGAAATGAAGCGCTCGAACAGGAGGGATGAGGTATCAGGGTCGACGGCAGTGACGCCCAGGCAATAGCAGACCGCAGAATTGGCAGCAGAGCCTCGACCCTGGCACAGGATGGGATTTTCCAGGCCACGCGCATAGGCGACGATGTCGTGCACCGTGAGAAAATACTGCGGGATCTCCATCTTCTCGATGAGCCCCAGCTCCTTCTCAAGGAGCGCCTGGACCTTGGTCGGAACTCCCGTAGGATAGCGCCGCGCAGCGCCTGCCTGCGTTAAATCCCGCAAATGCTGCATGGGTGTTTTGCCAGCCGGCACGACTTCGCTGGGGTATTCATAGCACAGCTCATCGAGCGAGAAATCAATCGCCTCGGCAATCTCCACACTGGCGCGCACGGCATGGGGCCAGCGCGCAAACAAGCGCGCCATCTCCTCAGGCGATTTTAAATGCCGCTCAGCATTGGCCTCTAGGAGGTAGCCCGCCTCCGCCAAGGTCACCTTCTCACGGATGGCCGTCATCACATCCTGCAGCGGGCGGCGCGCAGGCATGTGATAGAGCACATTATTCGTCGCCAAAAGGCCCAGGTCATGATTGCGGGCCAGCCGGTCAAGCCGGGTGACCTGCGCCACATCATCCCCGTGATAGGTCATGCTGGCTGCGATATGGCTGAGGCTTGGGAGGCGCGCCACCATATGCGGGAGATGCTCAGCTAAATTCCTTTGCGGCAACGCGATAAGAATAAGGCTCTCTTGGAACGCGGCCACATCAGCCAGGTCGATGTGGCAACCGCCTTTTTCAGCACGCAATTTGCCCCGCGAAAGCAGCTCACACAGGCGCCCATAGCCAGCGCGGTTTTGCGGATAGGCGAGCATGGCGGGCGCATCGCGCAGATCCAGCCGGCAGCCAATCAAAGGCCGCAGCCCATGCTTCTGCGCGGGCGCATGCACCCGCACCACACCCGCCAGCGTGTTCCGGTCCGCCACGCCCATGGCACCATAGCCCTGCGTCAGCGCAGTCAGCACCAGTTCGCTGCCATGGCTTGCCCCGCGCAGGAAGGAGAAATTGCTCGTGACGCCCAGCTCTACAAAGTCAGCGCTCATAAGTGCACCCAACTCTTAAATAAAGAAAGTTGTATCGGCCACCCACACCACCCGTCATTCGCCGACTTGATCGGCGAATCCATTTTTGAGCGTAGGACCTGATGCCTACCATGGATGGCCCGATCAAGTCGGGCCATGACAGCTGTAATCCATAGGAAAAGTTGGGATTTGCAGTGCACATCACGCAAACAGCCCATGCAAAAACCACTGCGGCGGCGCGTCTTCGTAGAGCCCACGGCCATCACCAAAGCGGCCGTAGCGGAATAGCCAATAGCGGCGCCCCACATCATCTTCGACGCGGTAATAATCGCGCAGCCGGGCCCCCTTGGCCTCGCGCCACCATTCAGGGGCGAGGCGCTCTGGGCCTTCTACCTTGGCGACTTTGTGGGTCTTGCGCCGCCAGGTGAAGGCGCGCGGCGGGTCTTCCGGCACGCCGTAAGTGACTTGGATTTCCTCTGGCGGGTCAAACAGCCGGTGCGGGCGCTGGGGCAGGATCGCCCGAGTGCTAATAGGCCGCGCTGGCGGGCGATAGTGCAGTGCTGGCACCCAGCTGAGCGCGCGTTCTGGGATATGGCTTTCCTGCAGCACGGTCCGCAGCACCGCCCTCTCCCCTAGACGGGCCGACAGCCGGTCCATGAGGGCCGCTTCATCGCCTTCCAAATTCGCCACGCCCGTTAAGTCCGCTGGCGCTGCTTCGAGGACCTCAGCGCGGACTGCTTCCAGCGCGACAGCATCAAAGCCAAAGCCCGCGTCCAGCGTCTCCAGCCGGTCCTTAAACAGACGCGCCAGATGCTTGGGTGCACGGCTGGGGCGAGAGGTTGCCACGTGCAGCACAGCGCGCGTGCCATCGGTGCGAAAACCTTCGAACTTCAGTGCCCGCGTGCCCTTGCCTTCCGCTTCAAGCAGCTTGGCCAAACGGTTAATCAAAGGGTGCAGCACTGCCTCCACAGCTGGCACATCGGCAATGGGTTCTAAAAGCGGTTGCAGCACTCGAAGGCGTGGCCGGTGCGGCAGCGGCGAGAGCGGCGCGGGCCGCTTACCAAGGACTTCATCCAGGCGGACAAGCGGGTGCACCGCCTCAGCTTTTGTTGTGAACCGTTTGGCCAATGCGGCGCGCGGTACAGTCATGAGCTGGCCAATGGTTTTCAGGCCCACGCGGCGCAAAAGCAGCTCATCAGGTGCTGAAATGCGCAGACCTGCAACGGGCAATGGGCTGAGAGCATCGGCCAGAGTTTCTGGCGTTACAATCATGTCCTGCCGCGCAAAGCGAGCGAGCGCCCACGCGGCCCCTCTGGTGGGCGCGATAGCGGTACGGGCGCTGATGGCTAGGCTTTGAAAGCGCTGGGTGATCTCATTCAGCAACGCCGCCTCCCCGCCAAACAGATGCGCGCAGCCTGTAATGTCGAGCAACACGCCATCGTCGCCATCCACCGTCGCCCAGGGGGACCAACGGCGCGCCCAGCTGGCCAAGCGTTTGAGAGCCGCCCTATCCGCACGCGGGGCCGCATCAAACACGGCAACCTGAGGGCACAGCGCCCGTGCATCCACCATGCGCTGGCCGCGTGAGAGCCCCTCAGCCACAGCAGCGGGATTAAGGTCATGAATGATGGGGCCATGCTGGGCAGGGGTTGCAAGGACAATAGGGCCTTCGGGCGCATCCTTATGATGCTTTAAGAAGCGCTCCATGGGCCAGTGAGGAAGCCATAGGGACAGAATGTGGCGGGTCAGATGAACTTTGGTCATTTGGGGCAAAGAGCGTGTTGGTCTCTGGGTCATAATGGGCAGTCCAATGGCTGGGGGCGGCCAAGCGGGTTTTAAAACGATCAAGATGCCAGCCCGGCGGACCTGGCGCTGCAGGGTCATAGCAGTGCGGCCCACTTGGCTGGCTTTTCAGCACCCAACGCTCATGCGCGCCAGAGGCCGGGCGCGTGCCTTCTTGGGCAGGGCCATAGCGCAGCAAAATGGCAGGCGTCTTGCCGATTTGCGCGGCCCGCTGCAGCCGCTTTGTGGCGGTAAAGCTGAGCGCTTTGGGCACACCCCACACCTCGCCAATCACAGCCCCTACCGCGCCAGACAGCAGCGCTTCTTCCATGGCCCACAGCATATCCGCCGGGCTGCCCGCGCGCACCAGCGCCAGCTGCGCAGATATATCGGGCCCAAACAGACCATGCGGATAAGGCTGGCCTGCTTCGAGGCGGCTCATGGGGTCTTGCACCCAGCAGATGAGCGAGGCGTGCGTCACTGCAGCACCCTTGCGAGACGCCAGAGCGCCAAGCGCCGCCGCTACAGCAAAAGCACTCGCCGCCCCATCGCGGGCACCGTCCACCAGCACCTCGGTCAGCCCCTGAGAGGCCTTCAAGGCCGGCAGCTGCCTCTGCCGTGCTTTACGAGGGCTAAGCGTGCTGGCGGGCACTAAGGAAAGCGCGGCACGCCCGTCCTTTGGCCGGTCCGAAAGCTCATCCTGCAGTAAAGCCTGCACCGCCCGCATGTCCCCAGTCTCCTTTCTTTAGACGCGCCTACAGACAAGCGTCCCTATCGTCAGCCCGACTCATTAGTCCGACTCACTTGTTCCTATTTTGTTCTAGTTTGCGCTGTTGGTCAAAAGAGTCAAGATGGTCTCTGCGCAGCACCCACAAAAGGACCCATTAAAGTAGAGCCAAAGCCCATGAAACCTGACCTATATCAAAGCTTTGCCGCCTATAACGTCTGGATGAGCGATAAAGTCTATGCCGCTGCCAGCCGCTTAACCGACCCCGCGCGCAAGACAGACCGAGGCGCCTTTTTCGGCTCCATCCACAGCACGCTCAACCACATCTTGTTTGGAGACCGCGCCTGGATGAAACGCTTCACCGGCACGGCCTATCCGCTCGCCCCCATGGGTGAAGACTTGTTTGATGACTTTGGCGCCCTCAACACAGCTCGGCAAGAGATGGAGCGTGACATCACCGCCTTTACAAGCGGCCTCACCGAAGCCTGGCTAGCCGAAGACATGGCCTGGACCTCTGGCCTAGACGGCCAAGAGCGCATCCGCCCGCGCTGGCTCCTCGTCAGCCACATGTTTAATCACCAAACCCACCACCGCGGCCAAGTCACCACCCTCCTCAACCAAGCCGGCCAGGATGTCGGATCAACGGATTTGCCTTGGATGGAAGGGTGAGATGGTTTTGCTTACGAGTTTAAAGCAATCTGAACCCATATAGACCGACTGCTGTTTGCAAATGAGAATTTCGCTTGGATATCGGGCGTCTTCCTCCCCCGTTCTGGGGGAGGATTGAGGAGGGGATTGGCGCAAAAGTCTGAAGCTAAAGTAAAGGCACTTTAAGTACTTTACCCCCTTCCTAAGCCTCCCAAGAGCGGGGGAGGGAAAAAAGCTCCGTACCAAAGCCACCAGCGCCAGAATACCAAATCAACCCTCTTCCCAATACCCATCATCCATCCCATACGGCCTCATACAGCAGTAGAAAAAACGCCGAGTCCAACGCGTCCTCAGATAAGTGTTGGTCAGCTCCTCGCCGCGTTGGATTCTCAGGTAGCGATGCGGGCGCATCGATCTTCATAGACGGGCTTTGGCAACTTGGGCCAGGCGGTCAGGGGACTGTGGGATCTATCTCGTGAACCTCGACGTCCGTTCAGAAACCGGTGGTCATGGGATGGCCTCGAAGAGGACGAACATGGATTGGGTGAGCTGGGCATTCACACCCATGTGGAGGCCCTGGATTGGGCCTTGGGCGGCCTCAATATAGGCCCAGCTGTCTTCGGCGGCGGCGCGGCTTTTAAAGCAGACTTCGACCAAGATGGCGAGGTCTGGGAAGTCGGCGTCATAGCCATCATGGTAGGCGCGCTGCCAAAGGCGCCAATGGGTGACAAAGCCCGCCTCTTGCAGGTCTTCGCAGAAGGCATCGAAGGCGGTTTGGAAGGTCGTGATGTCCGCGCTCTCTTTGAGATTGAAGGCACCGAACATGGAATGTGGACTTGGCACTGGCTAGAAAACCTGGACGTCGCAGCGGTCGGCGACCGCTTTGCCTAGGCGGGCGTCGCGTTCTTGCCGCGTAATCTCTGCTGGATTTTCATCAAGAATGATAAGCTCCTCTTTGGCAATACGCTCTAGCTGCTTGACGAGATAATCAGACAGAGACTGCCCCGCCAAAGCCGCGCGCGATTTGAGGACATGGTGGACCTCATCGGGCACATTGCTAACCTGAACCACCTTTGACATGTCTAGCGGAAAAAAACAGCCAAGACGAGTGGGTTGGCGCTGTCCTACAGAGCTGCATATCGCTTATGGTCTTGGAGATGAAAAAGCCAGGCGCCGCCTAAGGAAAATACCGGCAGCGCTTTAGATAGAGTGGTGTGACTTTTGTGACTTTTGACAGCTTCATGACAGGCCCATTCAGCATGCTATGGCGGCAAGACGGGTTTGGGAGACAAGCATGCTAAGTGCGGTTGGATTGGTTGGCAGGCTGGCGCTGCTGATTGTGTTGACGGTGCGCGGGGTGAACATCCTTATCGCGGCGCCGATTTGCGCGGCCCTGGTGGCGCTGACCAGCGGCCTCGCGTGGCTGCCGCCGCTCGCTGCACAGGGCGCGCCGGACTTTGCCACCAGCTATATGGCGGGCTTCACCAGCTTCTTTGCCGATTGGTTCCTCATGTTTCTGCTGGGCGCTATTTTTGGCGAAGTCATGGGGCGCACGGGCGCAGCCGATGCCGTGGCGCATTGGATTATTGATACCTTTGGCATCAAACACGCCGCCCTTGCCGTGGTCGCGGCCTGCGCGGTGCTGACCTATGGCGGGGTGAGCGTGTTTATAGTGGCCTTCTCGGTCTATCCCATGGCCGTGAGCCTGTTTAAGGCCGCGGACTTGCCGCGCCGATTTATTCCAGGCGCCATGGCCTTTGGCTCGGTCACCTTCACAATGACCTCAGCGGGCAGCCCGGAAATCCAGAACCTCATCCCCATGCAATATCTGGGCACCAAGGCGACGGCAGCCTGGGAAGTCAGCCTTGTGGTTGCCGTGCTCATGGCGGTCAGCGGGTATTTTTGGCTGATGCGGATGATGCGGCGGGCGGTGACGGTTGGTGAGGCTTTTGTAGCGCGGTCGGATGACCGCGAGAGCATCGCTCTGGAGACGGCGCCGAGCCCGCTGGCCAGCATCGTGCCGCTCATTGCAGTCCTCGCGGTGTTTCTCATAACGCAATATCCCAGCCTGATGTTTGGCTTGGGGGATGGCTTGCCGGATAATGGGCTTGGCAAATGGGGCCTGGTCGTCGCGCTAGGCGCTGGCGTTTTAGCTGCCATCGCAATCGGACGACGCCGTTTTGAGGCTGTACCGGATGCCTTTTCCGCCGGCGCCATCAGCGCGGTGGTCGCTATTGTGAACACCTGCGCGGTCGTTGGATTTGGGAGCATTGCGAAGTTATCACCCGCCTTTCTGACAGCACTTGAGGCCCTGCAAGGTTTGCCCGGAGACCCGCTGATTGGGGCGGCCATTGCGGTGACAGTGATTGCTGCACTCACCGGCTCTGCCAGTGGCGGGCAGACCATTGCCTTGCCGCTCATTGCGCCTGGCTATCTGGACGCGGGCGTGAACCCCAATGAGTTCCACCGGGTGGTCGCCATATCGTCGGGAGCGCTCGATAGCCTACCGCACAATGGCTATGTGGTCACGACCATCCGCGCCATTTGTGGGGAGACGCATAAAGATGCCTATGGGCCGCTGGGCGCGCTGACTGTCGTGGTGCCGTTCGTAGGACTGGCAGTGGCGGTCTTGCTCTTTCTATGACCGCTCAGGGTGACAGTTCGAGCTTGAAGGCAACGCCGCCAGCGGTGAATTCGGTTGATGTGCCAAGCACTTGGTCGGTCTTGGCTTGGCCAGCGATGCTGAGGTCTGCCGCCTTGGCGTCGACCAGGGAAAGTTCTACGGCACTGGCCACGGCTTTCAGCTTGAAGTGCTGCGGCCGCAGATTGGCATTGGCGATGGTGATATCAGCCTCCGCGCTGCGGCCCACAACGGCAGGCCACCGCGTCACTGGATAGCGCCGCTGGGAGGCCATATCAACCAGCACCGTCTGAGGTGGCGCGGCGAACACCCGGCTGAGGAGGAAAAGGCCTGCGGTCGCTGCAAGCAAAAGGCCGATGGCAACGCCGGCGATGATAGGCCAAGGCAGGCCGCTCCAAGCCGCGCCTTGGCGGGGAATGATGAGGGAGAGATAGGCCCGTTGCGGCCCAGCCAGCGTGGCGACCAAAGGCGCTGGTGTTTCCCACGGGGCCCAAGGCGGCTTTGGCAGCGCAAATTGCGCCGTCCCGCCAAGACTAAGCGGCAGAAAGGCACTGCTCGCCGCCTCAGCAGAGGGCGGAATATCGAGCCAGGGGAGCACTTGGCCGCCGGTGGGACTGGCGAGCGTATCAAAGGCAAGCGCCGCATCTGGGCTGAGCTTGTAGGTGAGAGGATAGAGTGAAATGCCAAAGGCTTGCAGCGCGGCAATCCCTTCATCGTTTAGCCCCGGCGCAAGCAGCGGCATAAGCGTCTGCGGAACGATAAGACCTTTGCGGTCCCCTTTGCGCGCAGCCAGATTTGCCATAAGTCGGCTGAGACTGGGCGGACTGCTACCGGCATCCGTCGAAAGCAGCGCGCGTAACTTGGGCCACTGGCTTTCTAGGTCAGCCTCATCCGCCACTACGGCCAGCGGATTGGTCAAATCTTGCGGCAGGAAAACTTCCCACCGCTGGCGCTCAAAACGGGCATGGGCAAATGCAGCGCGCAATGCGATGAGTTGGTCAAGCAGACCCTTTGGCTCAGAGGGGTCTAGGACGACAAACACCGTCGCCGTTTCCTCAAGCAGTGCTTGGGCAGAGCCGGGCACGGGTGACAGCGGGCCTTTCTCGCTGGTCAGGATTAAGTCGCTAGCCTCGACATCGGCGTCATATGGGCGCCAAGAAAAGCGCAGCTGGTCCGCCTCCTGGACGACGGTGAGCCGATATCCATTGTTCAGCGCCATCGCTGCAAATGGCTGCCACAGCGTCTCCTCCTGTGCAGCAACAGGCTGCACTCTGAGAAGCAGCAGGGCCAAAAGCAGCCGCGCCATGGCTTACGGCAGATCCATCACAGCAATGCGCCGCGCCGCCGTTGCTGACGGCGTAGCGGGCGCGGCATCATCCGATTGGGCGCCCCGCAAACCGTCTAGCCGCTGCGCTCCATCAGCGGTATCTTCGCCGCGGGCGGTGGCGGCAGCGACCTGCATCTCTTGCTTTTCAATCTGGCGCGATAAAGCAGCTTGGTCGCTGGACGGCAAGCTCTCTTCGCCGGCAGGGGCCTTTAAGGCAGTTTCTGCCGCTTCAGCGAGCGCTTCATTGTCTTCGCCAGGCGCTGGGTCTGGATTGCTCCAATCTTCAAACGGGGCAGAACTAAAATCGCTCTGTTCCTCGTCCTCCTCAAACAGTTTTGCGAGCATTTCCGCCGCAATCTCCGCAGCGGATGGAATGGGCCTAGGCGCCGTTGGCGGCGGGCTTGCCTCACCGCCGGAAGGGATGCCAGACGGGGTATTTTGCGGCGGCGCGGATGCTACGTCTGTCGGTTCGGAAGGCACAGGTTGGCCGCTTGGTTGCGGCGCGGTCTGCGATGGTTCTGATTGGGTGGTTGCCTGCGACGTTTTGGGTGCACCGCTGGCGCTCTCACTGCCTGCTTGCGCGCCTTCCCCTGCTCCCCCTGTGGAGGCTGTCTCAGGGTCAACTGTATCAGGGGTGCCGCCGCCAGCAGACACATCACCCTGACCAGCTGAGGCATTATCACCTGCACTGCCTTGCTCTTCACTTGATGAAGCAGCGCCAGCACCAGCAGGGGCACTCTGTTCGGATGCACCACCCGTCTGCGCACCGGCTTGCCCAGCGCTTCAGGCTGCCCCAGCTACGCC
>CAKZYD010000183.1 GCA_937884085.1 uncultured Sphingomonadales bacterium
CAAGGAAAGCTGATGCTGCTGCGCCAGCATAGCCTAAAAGCATCTTCGCGCCGCAAACGCCCCCCGGTTCAATGTGCATGAGCTGTTCCTTTTTTAGGCTGCTGCTCCGATCCGTTTTTATGCGCGTTTTATAGCTTCAAGACGCGCCGCGTTCGATAATGAAATATCCGGCGAGCTGATAGAATGTGAGTGCAAAACCAAGCGGCATTAAAACGATGTTTGCATTGGTGGCTTGACGCGCGAAGCTCGGCGCAGCGCGCCACACTGTTATCGCGCTTAGAATGAGAGCTAAAGCGATGAACTGACCCATTTCGACGCCGAGATTAAACGATACGATATTGCCGATTAAACCGTCCTGGCTGATGGAAAAATCCTGAAGCTTGGTGGCTAGTCCAAAGCCGTGCACCAGGCCAAATGCGAAAACAGCGCCGCGGTTATCATAGCCTCGCACGCCGCGGAAGGCGCCCAGATTGTCCAGAGCCTTCCAAACAACCGATAGGCCAACAACAGCGTCGACAAGATAAGGTGATAAGTGGATGCCGCCCAAGACACCGAAAAGCAAGGTGAGGGAGTGGCCGATTGAAAATAATGTGACGTATAATGCGATATCGCGCAGGTGATAGAGAAAGAAAACGACGCCAGCAATGAATAAAAGATGGTCATAGCCGGTGACCATATGCTTTGCGCCAAGATAGAGCCATGGCCCGATTTTAAGGCCCGTGGTTTGTTCGATAAAAGCTGCATCGCCGCCCTCAACGCCGTGCGCGCGCGCAACCTGTGGCACCAGTATGGAAAGAAGTGTCAGTGCTAGGCTGATCGTCGCATGGCGCCGCATTGATACTACTCTCCTACTCTACGGCCAAAATGCCGGGGCCGAGTTCATAAAGGCCCGTAAAGGAAAGCTGCACTTCAACAGGCGTGCCGGTATCGTTTCGAAAATACCACCCATGAATGCCTTCGACTGGCGCGATGAGGCGGCCGAGCATTCCGTCAGCCTTCGCGACGCCGTAGGTCACGACTTCCATCGGCATATCGTCCGTGCCTAACGTGTGACCGTGGAATTCAAAATAAAGCGGCTTGGAGGCACGCCAGCGATAGGTCATATCATCGCCCGGCTTCATGGTTACCTTGTATTCCAATTCTTCGTCGATGGTGATCGAAACCTCATCTGTCCGAAAGGGTGTGCCGGTGATAGTATCGCGAGACGGCGGCTGTAATGTGCCGACCCCAAGCGTTACTTCGTCTATGCCTGCCGGCTTGGCGAGTGTGTCTATCCCCGTCCATTTTCCAAAGCCTGTGGGGTCGATGCCGAATTCTGCTGGCAAAACCGCCAGCACCACCACAACCAAAGCGACAAAGGCCGACATGAAAGCGTGGAGGATTAACCGCCCACGCGGCGCATGAGTTGAAGACTGTGTTTGAACATTTGCCACTTCTGCAGACCTCTTCCTCTTTGCAGGAGACGTTATTTGAGCACCGTGTAACAAGCATTTCACGCTTTTGTTGCGGGGCTTCAAAATGCTGCGCCTTTTTCTCAAAAAAGGCGCAGTAATTGGCGTTATTCACCGCCACGCTCATCCAGGGTTAGCCGTCCAAATATGAAAAAACAACCCGAATATAGAGGATTGCGGATCGACGCTCGTCAGACTGTTTGAAGCAGTTTTATGGGCGGTGTTCGGCGTATGTTAAAGGTCTGAAAACCGGAGTGGCGCGGTCGCTCACTTGCCCAATTTAATAAATGGAAGAATGCATGAAACGCCTCACAGCCGCTATATCTTCGATGTCTTTGGCCTTTTGTCTTGTTGCTTGTGATGAGGGCGAAGGCTCTTTGAATGACGCGCAGGGCTCTGCGCGCACGTTTACGGACGCCGCAAGCTTTAAAAGTGTTGGCCGAGGCGCGCCTTTGGTGGCTGATATTGCCGATTATCCCCAAGTGGGCGCCGGTAAAGGCGAAATGAACCGGCGCAATCTGCCGGAGGAAGAGTATGACGTTCCAATCGTAGCGGCAATGAACGGCGACGTGCCCGACGGTGAAACGCCGCTCGATGTCGATATCTTTACCACCAAGAACTTCTATCAAGACCGCGAGCTATGGAGTGACCCGCGCTACTTTAGATGTAATTCTGGTTTAGGCCTTGAAGCGCAGCGCGGCGCGTACGGCGACGTGGTCGCAGGAGACAATCCCCCAGAAACTGGTGCATGGGGCTATTGTGATCGCGATTACCCACGCGAAGCAATTGTTAGCCCGTATGAATTTGAAACGGCTGAAGCGCATTACAATGCTCTTCTAGAAGAAACAGAAAAGCGCGGCGGTCCAACTCTGCACAGCTATGCGACTGTGCCAGGGGATATGTCGGGTGAGTATCGAAATCCGCGCGAAGTTGAAGGCGCTGAGAGCTGGTTTTGGATGCGGACCAACCAAATCCCCACAATATTATCGCTGTTGACCGAGGAGTATCAAACCCGGGTTGTTCAAGAGCACTTTCACAGCGCGCAGACCAATAAACTTCAATGGCCCAGCACATATTGTTGGCCCGATGGATTTATGCGGCGTTATCATCAATACCCGACCTGGAATCACCAGGTCCTAGTCACACCAGACACATTTCAGGTGATTGCCGCTTCGTCTGATAACTTCGTAACGCAGGTCTTTATCGGCCGCGAATTCAACATGTCAGGTGTTAAGCCAAACTTTGGCGAAGACATCCCGCGTTGGTATGGCGAGACCATCGGCTTTTGGGATGGAGACACGTTGATCACCTGGACATCTAATATCCAGGGCTGGAAAACGCATAATGCCTACGAGCATTCAAGCAATCTACAAACAGTTGATATTTGGTCGCCCAACCGAGATGACGACGGCACGGTGACGGGCCTGCATCATGAGTCCATTTTCT
>CAKZYD010000184.1 GCA_937884085.1 uncultured Sphingomonadales bacterium
GGCCAAGGCGATGATGATTTGCGCACCGATGGCTTCATCCGCCTCCAAGGCGGCGCCGGCAACGACATTCTGCGCGGCGGCGCAGGCGATGCCAATACGGTCGTCTATGCTGGACATCGTGATGACTACACGTTTGACAGCGGCACAGGCTTTCATACGCACTCAGATGGCGGCACTGATGGTGTCGACGAGCTGATTAATATTAATCGGATTGTCTATCTCGGCGGCGGCGAAGATCGTGATTTGGGAATCAGCAGCAACAACACGCCAACTGTTTCCTCTGGCACAGGCGCTGGCATTCTGCCGCAAGAAGTCCGTGAGACGGACCCTCTCTCCTTCGAGATATCGTCAAGTGTTTTTGACGATCAAGACAATGACCCACTGAGCATAGAGATAACGCAGGGAGACGGCACGTCGGCGGGAACCGCGCTGCCGAGCTTCATTACTTTTGATACTCAATTTGAAGATGAACTGGGCTCTTGGACGGTCAACGTATCAAGCCAAGCGCAGCAAGGTGTCTACGACTTGCAAGTGCGCGCCTTTGATGGTCAAGCTTGGACGCCCACTTATGCCACCTTCCAACTCACTGTTTTGGAAAAAGGCCTCAACCTAAACGGAAATTCCGGGCCTGATACCTTAACGGGCGGCCCTGGCCATGATGACCTCTTTGGTCTGGGCGGCGATGACACGCTCATAGGCCTCGATGGTCGGGATGTGCTGGATGGCGGCACAGGGAGCGGCGATACCGCTGACTATTCAGCAGCGCCGGACGCCGTCGCCATTGACTTGATCGGCGGGGTTCACAGCGGCGCCCATGCACTCGGTGACACGCTCATCAGCATCGAGAACATCACGGGTTCTAACTATAATGACACCCTCCTCGGCGATGGCAACGCCAATGTTCTGCGCGGCGGTAACGGCAACGATGTGCTGGAAGGCAATGGCGGCGATGACGAGCTGATCGGTGATGGCGGCAATGACACGCTGCGTGGTGGCCAAGGCGCGGACATCTTCCGCGGCGGCGCTGGCGTCGATAACTTCTACGGCGAAGACGGGAACGACCTTCTCTATGCAGACCAAAGCGTGAGCGGCGAAACCTATGATGGCGGCGCTGGCGATGACGACCGGCTCAGCTTCCAAAACTACACCAGCGGCGTCGCTGTCGATCTCAGCACCAATATGGCAGACGTACACACTATGTCTGGCATTGAAACGCTGATTGGGACGGCCAGCAGCGACACCTTTACGGGCAATTCCGCCGATAACGAACTACGCGGTGAAAACGGCGATGACACGCTGTTCGCCAGCGGAGGGAACGATATCCTCAATGGCGGCGCAGGCGCTGACCTGGTTTCCTATGCCACCTACACGCAAGGCGGTATCACAGCCACCCTGGGCGGCGTCATCGATGCCGCCAACGCTGCCCCGGCAAAGGACACCATTAGCGGGGTCGAAAACCTCACAGGCACAAGCTTTGATGACGTGCTGGTGGGCGATGAACTTATCAATGAAATCCGTGGCGGGGATGGCGATGACGTCATCGAAGGCGAAGGCTCTGGCGATAAGCTCTACGGCGAAGATGGTGATGACCTCCTTTACGGCGACGGCGGTAGCGATGACATTTGGGGCGGCGCAGGCAATGACTATATCCAGGCAGGCGCTGGCGGCGATGAACTCTATGGCGAAAGCGGCAACGACTTCTTAGTCGGCAATGAAGCGCAAGACATTTATCAATTCTCCACCACGTCTGGCCGCGATGTCATTGACAATTATGACTTCGATAATTCCCAAGACCGCGTGTCCTATGCAGAGGGGATTACGCCGCAAAACCTTTGGTTTGAGCGCGGCGACTATGATGTTGCCGCCAATGAAGCAGACGCCTTCAAGGCAACGCGCGACACTGCTGATTTCACCGTCAACCACGACAATGGCACCGACCTGCGGGTCACCGTACTTGGTACGGGGTCTTCGGTCGTTGTGCTTAATATGTTTGACCCGGTGACGGGCGATGCCCTGCAAGACTATGCGGTTGATATATTCCAGGCTGGCAATGAGATCAGCCCCGATGTGAAGGTCGGCGATCTCGTCGACGTCATGAAAAACTATGCGATGCCGTCAGGCTCTAGCATTCCCAATGATCCCGTCCTTCAAACGGCCTTGGACCTTGCCTGGCAGTTCAACACCGCGCCAACCATCGCGCTCGATAGTGGGCAACACCCTGGTTTGGATCCCAGCAACATTGTTTTGAATGAAAACCAGTCACTGACCCTCCAGTTGGATTAGGACGACGCTGAGACGCCCGGCAAGCTGACCCTCTCCGCTACAGAGCGGGAGAATGATGCGGTCTTTGCCAATGTCGTGACCAATTCCAACGACACCATCACCATAACGCCCACACAGAATGAAAGCGGCACTGCGAGTTTCGATGTCACCGTGTTCGACGGCGGGCTCAATCAAGGCGCCAGCGCGACCCTGCCGATTACCATCACCTATCAGCCGGTCTCCCAAGCGCCTTCGCTCTCGATTACAAACACCGCCCCCTCAGGCAATGCCGGCAGCCCGATTGCCCTGCCGGACATCAACGCAACCCTGGTAGATTCCAGCGAAACTCTGACCGTTGAAATCACTGGCCTGCCAAGCGGCTATGGCGTTAACAAAGGCAACGTCGACGCGGGCGTGTGGACGCTCGCGGCCAATGAGTTGACGGGTCTCTTCATCACCCCGCCTGCCAATGCCAGCGCCAATCTCAGCCTGTCCGTCAGAGCGAAATCAGCGGAAAGCCCAAGCGTCTTTGCTTACTCGGCTGCGGTGCCGGTCACCGTCAATGTCAATGGCAGGCCAACGGGCATCACCTTAAGCGGCAGCCAGACCGCGCCGGAGACCAAGAATAATTTCTCCGTTGGAACCCTTGGCGTCGCCGACCCGGATGGCGACACCGTCACCAACTTCGCAATACTCCCTGGCCCAGACGCGGGCAATTTCCGCATCGATAACGGTGTCCTGAAAACAAACACCGCGTCGCTGAACTATGAAAACACCAGTGACCGCATCCAACAAATTCGCATCCGCGCGACGGACGCAGGCGGCTTGTCCGTCGAGCAAGATTTCACGATCACGCTGTCTGACATTAACGAAAAACCGGAGTGGACGGGTGCCCTGGCAAGTAACTTCCCTGTCAATGAAAACATCGACATAGGGAGCCTCAACATAAATCTCTCAGGCGCCACCGACCCTGAAAATGCAAACGTCTACTACTATTTCTTGCTGGAGAACGGCACGGTAAGCGGTAATCCGGGCGGCCACCTCTCGATCAATGCCACGCCCGGCAAGCTCAGCGGTCAATTCGATTATGAGCAGATCAAGGACCAGGGCTATTTCAATGAAAGTGGTGGGTATGTCGAAGTGCGCTACCTGGCCACCGACAAAGCCATCAGCGGCACCGCCATCGATTACCGCGCCGACGAGAATTACACGACCTATACAGACGTCAAGCGCGCAGCGCCGCAAACCCTGCGGATTACGGTAAACAATGTGAATGACGAGAGACCGGATAATCCAGATGTCTACTTTGAAGACCTCACCGGCCATTTCGAAAACGATTCCTCCAACATCAGAGTGGCCAGTTTCACCCGGACGGATCCAGATGGGCCAGCCCCCAGCTTGAAGTTGATTGGGCCAGATGCTGGTCAGTTTTATACGTCCGGTGACCATGTCTACCTGCGCGCCAACCGTGATGCCGAGTCAACCAACAGCTCGGTCTCGCTGCAGGTGAAAGCCACCGTCTGACTGCGCGATTCCAGCGGAACTTATAGCCGAACCATTGCGATCGGTGACATCGATGAATTTGATCCCGTTGTCAGCGGTCCGTCCACTGCATCCGTTACCGAAAATGATACCCAGGCCACTTTCCAGCTGACTGTCTCTGATGATGACGTGACCAACGGAAGCTATAGCTGGAGCGTGGTCAATCCATCCGCCAACCCTGAAGTTTCAATTGATAACGACGGATTGATATCCCTCAACGGCTTCAACTGGGAGGCGCTGTCTGGCAGCGGAACTGGGCCGAGAACTAAGGCCATTACGTTCCAGGAGTTGGATATTGATGAGCAGAAGTCAGATCAGCATACTGTTATGTTTTCGGTAGCAAATGATCCGCTGGAGAACACTTTGCTTGTGGATGTTTCAGGTGGTCTTAGTTTTGATCAGTTAATCCCCCATGTAGCCTTGGGTGGCTCAATACAAGGGTACCACTTTAGTGTAGGTGGGTCTCAATCAGGGTTAGTAGCGATGGCTATTTATAACGGACCTAGTCTAATTGGTTACTGGAATAGTTTTGGTGCGCAGGATGATTCTGACGGATACTTTTGGTCCAATGGTCGTTTTTTTGCTGCTGATGAAGTGCAATTGCCCATCCTCCTAGACCTAGACGGCGACGGTGTAGAAATGACCTCTCTGTCCGCCACCCCCATTTGGTTCGATCAAAATGATGACGGCACGCTGGATCAAACGGGCTGGGTGGGCGCGGATGATGCGCTGCTTGTGCTGGACCGCAATGGCAATGGCGCCATTGATGGCGGGGCGGAGATTTCCTTTGTGCAGGATTTGCCTGGGGCGACCACGGATATGGAAGGCCTGGTGGCGTATGACACCAATGGCGACGGCGTGTTTGATGGCGGGGATGCGGACTTTGGCCGCTTCCAGCTGTGGCAGGATGCCAATGCCGATGGTGTGAGCCAGGCGGAGGAGCTGACGGGCCTCACAGAGTCTGGCATCGCTGGCATTGACCTCGCGCTCACCCCGACGGGCCAAACGCTGGAGAACACGCCCGGCAATGTGATGTTCAACACAGCCGAATTCATCCGCGCTGACGGCACCCGCGGCGGCATCGGCGACGTCGCCTTCCGCTACATCCCCGGTGAAGCCGATGCTCAATCCGATTCAGGCCGCAGCAACCAAATGGACGCCGCAACCCCCGTCGCAGAGGTGGAAACGCAGCGCGCGCTCCAGTCCATAATCCAAGCCATGGCCACCTTCGGCGGCGATACCGGCGCTGCAGCCGCCGATCCGCTGCAGACAGCACGCGAGCAAGGGCAAATGTTCGTAGCGGCGGACAGCAGACCGTCTGCCTTTGGATAAAGCCATACCAAGAGCAATCGCATATGGCCTCGTGCGTTCCCTTCCGCGCTCCGGGGAGGGTTATAGCATGAAGGTTCCTATACATATTATATTCCCCTAGCGTCATGTCATGCCACGGCTTGACCAGGGCATCCATGGCAGGAACCCGGCGCTATGTTTGGCCCTGGATTCGCCGATCAAGTCGGCGAATGATGTATGGCCATTAAAATCATCTTCATGCGATAACCCCATGCGAAGGAGACAGGCGGATGACGTCAGACACGAAAAACGAAGAGCACAAGGCGACGATGCAAGCGCTGCAAGCTGAGCAGAAGGCTAAGCGTGCGGCTGCGAGCGATCCTGGGCGTGGACTTGTGCTTGTTCACACTGGCGATGGCAAAGGCAAGTCGAGTTCGGCGTTTGGCGTTGTAATCCGGGCGCTTGGATGGGGTCATAAGGTTGGCGTTGTGCAGTTTATTAAGGGCAACTGGATTACCGGCGAGCGGCAGTTCTTCAAAAAGCTGAGCGGGCTCTCTGGATTGGCTGAGGCACGTCTTCAGCCGGTCGATTGGCATACCATGGGCGAGGGCTTTACTTGGGACACGCAAGACCGCCAACGCGATATTGCCGCTGCCGAGGCTGCCTTTGAAACCGCAACAACGATGATGACGAGTGGGGCCTACGACCTTGTTGTGCTTGATGAAATCAATATCGCGCTTGGCTTTGAATATTTGAGCGCTGAGACGGTCAAGAGAGCCTTGGAGAGCCGCGACAAACGCACCAGCGTGATCCTCACAGGCCGCGGGGCGCCTGATTTGGTATGCGCGTATGCCGATCTGGTGAGCGAGATGGGCGAAATCAAACACCCTTATGCAGCTGGTATTGAGGCGCAGAAGGGCATTGATTTTTAAGGCCTAAGCCTCTTGGCCTCGCAGCTGGGCCGGCAACATGCCCTGCCATGGTTCATAGTGCTTGCCCCAATGCAATGAGCGCGAGGATAGCCGCTGCTATGGCCAGGGCGCGCCAGTACAGCTTGAGACCAGCTGTCACATCCTGAGCGCCTGGGTCTCGCGCGCCTTCGTTTAGCCATGGCTCCCGGCTCACATCGTTGCCGTATTGGCGCGGGCCGGAGAGCCTTATGTTTAGGCCGCCAGCCATAGCGGCTTCCGGCCACCCGGCATTAGGCGAGCGGTGGCGGTTGGCATCACGGAGCATGGTTTTGAATGCCTGCGCTGAGAAACTCGCTGTTACAAACAAAAACCCGGTCAGCCGCGCTGGGATCAGATTGACCAGATCGTCGAGCCGCGCTGCGAATCCGCCAAAGGCCTCATGGCGCTCCGTCCGATGTCCGATCATGGAATCCAGGGTGTTGATTGCCTTATAGGCCGTGATGCCCGGAAGGCCGAAAATTGCGCCCCAAAAGACCGGCGCAATCACGCCATCGGAGGCATTCTCAGCAAGGCTTTCCAAGCTTGCCCTGGCGATGGCGGAACTATCAAGCTGCTTGGGATCGCGCCCAACGATCATCGAAACCGCCTGCCGAGCAGCTTCCAGGTCTCCAGCCGCCAACGGCTCTGCGACGGCGGAGACGTGCTCGTGGAGGCTGCGCGAGGCAATGAGGCTTGAGGCAATGATAGCTTCGGCGAAAATGCCCCACCATGTTGGAGGGCAGAGCCTCGAAATTACCACAGCGGCGCCAGTGGCTGAAGCCACTGTAACCAGCGTGGCAACGGCGCCAGCGCTATAGCGCAGCCCCCAACGCCAGGCGGACCTATTAAGGGCTGTGTCCAAAAGAGTGATGAGATGACCAAGCCAGACAACCGGATGTCGGATGCTTTTGAATAGCCAAGTGGGCCATCCAACCGCGAGCTCAATCGCCCAGGCCAGCAAGATAAAAGCGGCAGCACCACTCATGCAGGCGCTGCCCAGCCCGGCGGCTTGGCAAGGGCAAACAGCGCTTCGATATCCACTGCCGCCTCTACGCCATCGGCCAGACTGTCTAGCGCGCGCTCGACTTCGCCTTGGAAAGTCAGCGTAAGATCAGCTTTCGCGCCGATCTGCGCAAGCCATGCCTGCCGAAAGCCGTCGCTGGTAAAGGCGCCATGAAAATATGTGCCTTGGACCTGTCCATTGGCGCTGATGGCACCATCTGGACCATCTGCAAGCGTGGCGAAGGGGCGGGCGGTATCCGGCCCTGCCGTGCGGCCCATATGGATTTCATAGCCGGTTATCGTTTCGCCCGTTTGCGCGCATTCTCCCGTAACGGGGGTCACCCGCTTGTCAAGCGTCATGGTTGTTTCCACGTCGAGCAATCCTAGCCCTTGGGCGTCCCCCGGCGGGCCATCGACGCCATCGAGGTCACTGATGATACGCCCAAGCATTTGATAGCCGCCGCAGATGCCCAGAACGCGCCCACCGCCCCGTGCATGGGCAAGGATGTCGTGATCCCACCCCTGTTCGCGCAAAAAGGCCAGATCGCCAATGGTGGATTTGGTGCCGAAGAGAATGATCACGTCAGTGTCGCGCGGGATCGCCTGGCCAGGCGGCACCCATTCGAAGGCGACGCCTGGCTCAAGCTTAAGAGGGTCGGCGTCGTCGAAATTGGCAATGCGGCTCAGCATTGGCGCTGCGATTTTCAGGTCTGCGTCTCTGGTTTTTGTTGGGCGGCTGAGCGCGACTGCGTCTTCCGCTGGCAGGCGCGCTGTGGCCGATAGCCAAGGGATGACGCCGAAACAGGGCCATCCCGTGCGTTTTTCAATTTCAACCACACCATCGTCGAAGAGGCGCGGGTCGCCTCGGAATTTGTTCACGACAAAACCGCCAATCATCGCGGCATCGCTTTCGTCAATCACCGCCTTGGTGCCCACAAGGCTGGCGATGACGCCACCTTTTTCAATGTCACCGATGAGGCAGACTGGCACACCGGCACGGCGCGCAAAGCCCATATTGGCAATATCGCGTGCGCGCAAATTTATCTCCGCCGGGCTGCCGGCACCCTCCACGATCACCAAGTCATGGCGGGCTGTCAGCCGGTCAAAGCTCTCCATCACCGGGCCCATCAGCCGGTCGCGGCGTGCCATATAGTCCTTGGCCTCCATCGCTTCGACAGCCCGCCCATGCAAAACAATCTGGCTGGTTCGGTCGGTTTGAGGTTTAAGCAGAACGGGGTTCATATCGGTATGCGGTTCAAGCCCACATGCCATGGCTTGCAGCGCTTGCGCGCGGCCGATTTCGCCGCCGGAGGCGCAGGCCGCAGCATTGTTCGACATATTCTGCGGCTTAAACGGCGCTACAGACAGGCCACGCCGCCTAGCAATCCGGCACAGCGCTGCCGTTAGCACTGATTTGCCGACATCAGAGCCGGTGCCTTGAAGCATCAGCGCGCGCGCCATTAGAGCAGTCTTTCCACGCATAGGGGACGTGAAACAGGGCGGACTGCCGCGCAATCCGGTACAGAAAAAATCATCAGGGCTTTTAAGGTCATCGAGATGCTGGATGCATATCAAATGGTGTGCGCGTCAAGCGCAATTGCCTAAACACATCCTATCCTAGATCGTGATGGACAAGGCGTATTTCGGTGCGTACACCACAGCCTATGACGGTTCCCGGGTGACGGGACTTAAAAAGGGAACACGGTGATGGGGTGCTGAGCTCTCTAATCCGTGGCTGTACCCGCAACTGTGACCGGTGAGCCTCGCCGCCTCACGCCACTGGCAACCGCTTCAATAAGGGTGGGCTGGGAAGGCGCGGACGAGGGCTTAGACCCGGGAGCCAGGAAACCTGCCGTCATGCGTCGCCCCTCGCCTGGCCGGGAAGAGTCAGACCGAGCGGAATTTCCCCGTCGTGGCGACATGGACAAATTTGGATGTGAGGTTGAGCCTTATCTGGCTTGGTCTTGCCCCAAATAGACGTGCCGAGTTTGGCACGACGTGGAGGTTTTTATGACACAGCTTTGCTATCGCTGCGCCTTGGTTTTGGCTGGTTTACTGCTCACGGCACCCAGCGCGTTGGCGCACCATCCCATGGGCGGCAAAACGCCTTCGACAGTCTTTGAAGGGCTATTATCGGGCCTCGGCCATCCCATCATCGGCGTAGACCATTTCATCTTCACACTCGGTGTCGGGCTCGCGGCTATGATTGCGGGTCGCCTGAAAAGCTTGCCCCTCTTCTTTGTTGGTTTCACCATCGTGGGCGCGCTTCTTCATGTAAACGGATTTGGACTGCCATTTGCTGAGCTATTCATTCTAGCGTCGGTCTTTGCTGTCGGTGCTTTTCTTGTTGTCAGACCAAACATCCCTGCCAGTGTTTGGGCCAGCACATTTGCCGCGGCCGGGCTGTTCCATGGCTATGCCTATGGCGAAGCTATTTTTGGCAGCGAGGCCACGCCTCTTTTGGCGTATCTGCTTGGGTTTGGATGTATCCAATACGCCATCGCCGTCTGCGCGGGGGCACTCACAAAGCTGCTGACGACGTCGCATGAAACGGCGGCGCGCATAGGCGGCGGTGGTCTTATCGGCGCAGCTGTTGCGCTTTCTGGTGGGCCGCTTGCGTTTTTGGTCAATTGATTTTCGCGATATTCGAATACGGAGCTTCCAATCATGGACACCATGCCTGCAAAAATACCTGCAACCGTCATCACCGGTTTTCTTGGCGCTGGGAAAACGACGCTCATCCGGCATCTGCTTGAAAACGCGGATGGCCGGAAAATCGCGCTCATTGTCAATGAATTCGGCGATGTTGGCGTGGATGGAGATACGCTCAAAAGCTGCGGCGTAGACGCGTGTCCGGAGGAAAACATCGTTGAATTGGCCAATGGCTGCATCTGCTGCACGGTGGCCGATGATTTTGTGCCAACCATGAAAACCCTGATAGACCGCGAAGACGCGCCAGATCATATCATCATTGAAACCTCTGGCCTGGCTCTGCCCAAACCGTTGGTGCAAGCGTTTAATTGGCCAGAAGTGCGCACTCGCGTGACGGTTGACGGTGTTATCACGCTTGTTGATGCCGATGCGATGGCCGCTGGGCGCTTTGCCCATGATGAAGAGGCGGTGCAGGAACAGCGTCTGGCAGATGAAATGCTCGATCATGACACGCCGCTGGGAGAACTCTTTGAAGATCAGCTTAATTGCGCGGATATGGTTGTCCTGACAAAGGCTGATCTGGCTGGCACAGAGACCGTCACGAAAATCGAAGAAACGCTGAAGGGCCAAGTCCGCGACGGCGTTTCCTTCCTGGAAGCCGCGCAGGGCGTTGTGCCCGTTGATGCCTTGCTTGGTCTTGGCGTTGGTGCGGAAGACCAGATTGACGCGCGCCACTCCCATCACGACCATCATCATGAGCATGACCACGATCATTTCGATAGTTTCGTTGCTCCCATAGCTGAAGCGTCAGACCCCTATGCGCTTGCGCGCAAGCTTTCAGCCGTCGGGCGTGAGCACAAAGTTTTGCGCATGAAGGGCTTTATCCCCGTGGAAGGCCGCGACATGCGCTTGCAAGTCCAAGTGGTTGGGCCGCGAGTGAATTGGCACTATGATCGCGCGTGGCGCGATGGTGAGCCCCGACAAGGCCGCCTGGTTGTTATTGGCGAACACGATATGGACCGCGCTGCGATCGAGGCCGCTTTGGCCTAGCCTCTAGGTCTGATACTTGCACCTTCTCAACATCCAGGATGGCGCGGTCAGCGATGGCAGCGAAGCTGTCGACTTGGGGCAGACGCCCGCTGACCTGGTTGTCTTGTCTGCTGCGGATACCGACCTGGTTGGATTGGATGCGGCAAAGGTGGCGGCAGGCGATGCGCTTCCGTCCTTGCGTTTGGCCAACTATCTCAACCTGAAACATAATCTCAGCGTCGATCTTTATATCAATACGGTCATCTCAAAGGCCAAGCTGGTTATTGTTCGCTTGCTCGGGGGAAAAGCCTATTGGCCCTATGGTGTTTCAGAGATTGCCCAGACGGCCCGCCAACTTGGCATTGCGGTAGCCTTTGTGCCTGGCGATGGTCCAGAGGATCCTGAGCTAGAGGCGCTGTCGACAGTCGATACCGCAACGCTGGCCCGTCTTCGCGCCTATCTTGACCATGGCGGCCCAGCCAATTTCGCAGCCTTTCTTGCCTCAGCCGCGCAAATCGCAGGCTTTGATCGGATAAAGCCAGCGCCGCCTGCGCCAGTGCCCGGGACTGGCTATTATTGGCAAGGCGGGCAGGAGAAGAGCCTGGCGGATTGCCTTGCCAAAACGACCCTACCGGCAGACGCGCCTTCTGCGCTGATTATCTTTTATCGTGCCTTCCATCTTGCTAGTGCGACACAAGCCATCGACGCTTTGGTGGAGGCTTCGGTTGCAGCGGGGCTGAGAGCCGTGCCGATCTATGTTCAAAGCCTCAAGGATGATGTCAGTGCCGCATTGTTAGAAAGCACAATCGCTGAGCTCGCGCCGGATATCGTCATCAACCTGACTGGCTTTGCCGTCTCTCGCCCAGGCGAGAGACGTACGCCGTCCATCCTGGAAGCGGCAGATGCCCCCATACTTCAAGCCGTGGCGGCCAGCGATCCACAATCGGCTTGGGCAGAGAGCCTGCGCGGGCTGTCCGCGCGCGATACGGCGATGAATGTGGCGCTGCCGGAAGTGGATGGGCGTCTCCTCACGCGGGCCTTTGCCTTCCGACAGCCGGGCGACACCAATGCGTTGACCCAGCATGCGCCGTTGCAGCATGTGCCTGATACGGAGCGGTGTCGCTTCATCGCAGATCAGGCCGCCGCTTGGTGCAAGCTCCGCCAAACGCCAGCGTCCGAGCGCCATATCGCGCTCATCTTGGCAAACTATCCCAATCGGGATGGCCGGCTTGCCAACGGCGTGGGGCTTGATACGCCGGCAAGCGTTCTGACCGTTATGCGGGCTTTGGAGACGGCTGGATATGGCGTTGAAGATATCCCAGAAACCAGCGATGCCCTGATGCAAGGCTTATCGGCAGGCCCCACTAATGATCGATCGCAGGATAGAGACGGCGGCGTCTGCTTACCGCGTGAGACTTACGAGGCCTTCTTCCAAGCCTTGCCAGAGGCAGTTCAGTCGGCCGTGACAGAGCGCTGGGGACCCCTTGAAGACGACCCATTTTTTGAAGGCGATGCAGGCTTCCGCCTCGCCATTCATCGCTATGGGACCGTCACCGTCGGTATTCAGCCAGCACGGGGCTATAATATCGATCCGGAAGCCACCTATCACGACCCAGACCTGCCGCCGCCGCATGGCTATATCGCCTTCTATGCCTGGCTACGCACATGCGAAGGCATCCATGCCGCCGTGCACCTGGGCAAGCACGGCAATCTAGAGTGGCTTCCAGGCAAAGCGCTTGCACTCTCCGAGACTTGTTTCCCGGAAGCGGTGCTGGGGCCTGCGCCGCATATCTATCCGTTCATCGTCAATGACCCTGGCGAGGGCACGCAGGCCAAGCGCCGGTCGAGCGCCGTGATCATTGACCATCTTACCCCGCCCATGACGCGGGCGGAGAGCTATGGCGCCCTCAAAGACTTGGAAGCTTTGGTTGACGAGTTTTATGAGGCTGCCAGCCTTGACCGGCGGCGCATTCCCGTCCTCCAGCGGGAGATACTGGATGCCGCCGCCCGCGCCGAGCTGGATCGGGAAGGCGTCTTTGACCCGGCTGGCGATGAGGACGAGGCCATCATGAGCCTCGACAATTATCTCTGCGAACTCAAAGAGATGCAGATCCGAGATGGCCTCCATGTCTTTGGGGCGCCGCCGCAAGGCCGCCTTTTGACTGACCTGGCTCTGGCGATAGCACGCACCCCGCGCGGTGCGGGGGAGGGCGGGGACCAATCGCTGTTGCGCGCGCTTGCCGCGGACTTTGGCTTTGATTTCGATCCCTTGGATGCCCATATGGCGACGCCTTGGACTGGCGATAAGCCACAGCGCCTTCATGACCTGTCAGGCGACCCTTGGCGCACTGTGGGCGATACGATCGAGCGGCTGGAACTCTATTCATCCGCTTTGCTTGGAGGCGCGCCCATACCAAGCGATATGCCGAAGACGGGCCGCGTCCTTGATGCTTTGCGCGACAGTCTCTTGCCCAGCCTTGAAGCCTGTGGGGACCGCGAACTATCGGGCATTCTGACGGCGCTTGACGGTCGCTTTGTTGAGCCAGGGCCTTCCGGTGCGCCGACGCGAGGTCGGCCTGACGTGTTGCCGACTGGCCGGAACTTTTATTCGGTTGATATCCGGGCCGTCCCGACCCAGACCGCCTGGACGCTAGGGTGGGAGTCTGCCCAGCTCCTCGTCGAAGATTTTCGCCAGCGCGAAGGCATGTGGCCAAAGGCGATGACGATTTCCGCTTGGGGCACCGCCAATATGCGCACGGGCGGGGATGACATCGCCCAAGCGCTGGCGCTGATGGGCGTCAGGCCGAATTGGGATTTCGGCTCCCGCCGCGTGACCGGCATTGAGGTTTTGCCGCTGGCTATGCTGGGCCGGCCCCGCGTGGATGTGACCTTCCGTGTTTCCGGCTTCTTCCGCGATGCCTTCCCGCACCAGATGGACCTGCTGGATTCCGCAGCGCGGGCCATCATGGCGCTGGATGAAGAGGCAGCTGACAATCCCGCCGCCCACCGCTTTGCTCAAGAGCGCGCGGATATCGAAGCGCAAGGTGTGCCCAGTCATTTAGCAGATTTGCAAGCAGGTTCGCGGGTGTTTGGCTCGAAGCCCGGGGCCTATGGCGCTGGCCTACAAGCCATGATTGACGAGCAGCTGTGGACCCAGCGCAGTGATCTCGGCGACACCTATTTGGAATGGGGCAGCTATGTCTATGGCGGTGGCCAAGAGGGCCGCGCCGACCGCCCCGCCTTTGAAGCGCGGATCGCTGCCACCGATGCCATCGTTCAAAATCAGGATAACCGCGAGCATGACTTGCTCGATTCAGACGATTATTACCAGTTCGAAGGTGGCTTGGCCGCCGCTGCCGAGAAACTGACCGGCCGCATGCCCGTCATGTACCACAATGACCATTCGCGGCCGGAGACCCCGAAGGTGCGCACGCTCTCTGACGAGATGAGCCGCGTTGTGCGCGCCCGCGCGGCCAATCCAAAGTGGATCGCGGGTATGATGCGGCACGGCTATAAAGGCGCCTTTGAGATGGCGGCCACGCTGGACTATCTTTTCGCCTTCGCTGCCACCACCGATGCCGTCAAGGATCATCATTTCGACATGCTGCATGCCGCTTATTTCGAAGATGAGGCTGTGCGAGACTTTATCGCCGAGAAAAACCCGGCCGCCCTGCGGGAAATGAGGGCGCGCTTCTTAGAAGCTTTGGAGCGCGGCCTGTGGCAACCCAAACGCAATAGCCTGCGGGCCGAGCTAGAAGATAAGATACCCCTTAAGGAGCAAACGCGATGAGCCAAGAGGATTTCGATCGCCATAATGAAAAGATGCGCAAGAAGAAGGCCGCGCGCGATAAAATCATGGCGGAAAAGACGGAGGAAAAAGGCCTCATCATTGTCCACACGGGCAAAGGCAAGGGCAAGACAACCGCGGCCATGGGCATGGTGTGCCGCGCAATTGGCCATGGCATGAAGACGGGCGTCATCCAGTTCATCAAAGGCGCATGGGCCACCGGCGAGAAAGAAGTCTTCGACAAATTTCCCGAGATCGTGACCATGAAGGCGCTCGGCGAAGGCTTCACCTGGGACACGCAAGACAAAGAGCGCGACATCGCCGCCGCGCAAGCCGCCTGGGCTGAAGCCAAGGCCATGATCCTCGACCCCACCTATCGGTTCGTTTTGTGCGACGAGCTCAACATCGCCCTGCGCTACAACTATCTGGCTCTAGAGGACATTCTGGAAACGCTCGCCGAAAAGCCGGACGACACCCACGTCGTCCTGACAGGCCGCAATGCGCCCGATGGCCTGATCGAAGTGGCCGACCTGGTGACCGAAATGACGCTAGTCAAGCACCCCTTCCGCTCTGGCGTGAAGGCGCAGGCGGGAGTGGAGTTTTAGGGCTCGTTGCTCAGTGTTTTAGCTATTCACACCTACGTCTCATCCAAAATGGGGCGGGGTTATAAAACATAGGAGACGGGCTAAAAAGTCGTTCGGTTGTGCGGTAGAGTGACTGCTTTGAGCCCGAAGCGGACCTTGAGCGTCATAGAATTCTGCCGCGATATTTCGCATATGCAAACGGACATGCGAAGCCGCCAGATAAGACTATCCACCGCTTTTTGCGGGTATGTCAGAAAGGACTCGTTGAAGCGTTTTGCGACGCAGTACAGTCTAATAATATATATTTCTTGGGTTAGTTATTATCGGGTGCAAGGTTTCTTGACAATATTAGTAGCCATCTTTTCGGAAGTAACGAACGTATAAAGCGGTGTATCCGCCCCTAAACTCGACGTACAGACGGTACTACAATTTGAATAGTGGGTTCTTGTGACGCAGTAATTTTCTGTCAATTTTGTTGCCCAGACGATAGGCGAACCTCTAAAATGAGCCACATTTGCAAATTCACTTGTACTAATAGTGTACTTTTTCACACAGTTTTGATACCCGCTAGGGTTCTTTCTCCATTTAATGTCACTACGTTTACTCACAGTAAGCTTTTTACCTTGGAATATGATACGATAAACACCATCTACACTCGCAATCGATCTATCGCTTTCCCTTATAAGCATATGGCATGAAGATTTATGGGAATTCACCAGAAATATTTCTCTAGATTTATTATCTATAAAATTATTAAGGTAGTTTATATCTGCATTTGTAGCTAATGGAAACTCTTGCGAATAAGCTACCTCAACAAGGCTAAAAAAAATCACAAGCATTCCATATTTTATATTCTGTATGTTCATATTCTTAGGATCAAATAACTATTGATCACACCTTAAACCGGCTTCAACTCCCAGTGCAATGGCAACATCTGACTTCCATCGATCTGTATTCATATCTAACCATAGCTCTCCTGCGGTCTTGCCCACACAGGCACAGTGATTTTTGAAATTAGCCCCTTCCTTATTCTTTGTCCAAGTTTCAGTTGAGCAGCTCCATTCGTAATGTTGCTGTATTCGTTCTG
This sequence comes from uncultured Sphingomonadales bacterium, assembly GCA_937884085.1. Taxonomy (GTDB): domain Bacteria; phylum Pseudomonadota; class Alphaproteobacteria; order Sphingomonadales; family CAKZYD01; genus CAKZYD01. Next base: position 16,186 of record CAKZYD010000184.1, read on the forward strand.
TTACTCTGCAAGCTTTGCTTCTCCCAACGTCATAATAGGCACTTCTGATCTCTGCGTCAGTGTATTCATAATTAGGTTGAAAATCGGGATTCGATAACTTTGCTATCTTCTCTTCAGCTAATTTTACTTTCTCGAGTTCAATTGATATTAAGTAATCCTTGAGACGGTGATCGCTTTCTTTATAGCGCTCAATTTTTTTCAAAAACCCACTCCGGGCTCGTTCTGCGTTTTCCAATTCTTTTAGCTTTTTGAGCGATAAGTCTGGAAGGTATTTCTCCATCTCTTTAAATGCGCAATCTAGATCCCAAGGCTTATAGCGTTCATCAACAAAATATTTCACTCGTGGATGGTTTGTGAGTGGATGCACCGCCTGGGGTTCCTGAGCAACGACTGGCTCAGGCTTCGGTTCTTTTGGAGCGTTTAAATTCATGGCGTACCACGAAGTTACAGCGGCATCCTCAGTGTCTCTTTTTTTCACCAGGAACCTGTATCGAAAGGCTCCTCTGTCATAAAAATTGGTCTCGATGTATTCCCGCCTAACGCTGTTGCGAGCAGTAAGCAGCACTTCGTCAAGCTGACGCACATATTTGGTAACCTGAGTACTTTCAGGATCGTTGTACGTCGAGCCGGTTCCGGGAGTCCGTCCTCGGCCCCATTTTATCTCTGTAAAAATACAACCATCGGAAACATTATCTTCGCGTGTAATCTTAAAAATTAGATTTGCATCACCTGATTGAAAATGCAGTAAAAGCACTTCGTAGTTTTCATCATTGTTCAAATTCTGATCACCAACAACGTCAAATGAGTCGCAATATGGTGCATACTGAAGACCGTCAGGGTGATTTTTTCGGATCTGGTAGTTACCGACAGTATCTATTTTTTGTAAACGAATACGCTCACTTTCCAAATTTCGAAATGAAAGTATCCCGAGAGAATTTAGTGAAAATCCTGGCCAATAAGACTTATCATTCATATTTGTAGAAAAAAACCCGTATGAACTTAATGGTCCAGATTTAACAAGCCAACCATCATCTTCAGCAGCACTATAGATGGTTGTATTTTTTTCTTCATCATACCGTAAGAATATTTCTTTGAGCCCAGTATCACACTTCATCTGGTGGCTGATGCGTAGGGCACCGACAATCTTGGCTACCTCGCTCAAAACTGGTGCCTGGCGATTGGCATCCGCAGCTTCTAATGCAAAGTAAACTCTACTTGGCACGCATACACCGGTGTCTGGAATCCGAACGGCTAAGTTGCTCGTTTTTACCGTCTCTGCAGAATTCGCGACACCAGCAAGCGCACTCAGTGAAAGAAGGACTAAGAAGCTCAAAAATCTAAAATAAACACAGACGCGAGACATTTACTGATCCTTGAAGGCAATTGGCATTTCAACTCTCAAAAAAGCATATGCTCCAGGAACCCGCGTGTATATATTTTTAGTTTGCCTTTGTGGAGAAGCCGTTACATTCGCTTGCATCAACACGAACGTAGAGAGTCAATCAATTGAAATTCGATAAAGGATTTGCAATTTCTAAGGTTAAAGGGGTGAGCTATTGGCAATAGCCAAAAGTAATATTATTCTACAGGGCTGTCTAGGTCTGCCACTGGATTTCATGGTCCTTCATTCGATACTGGAATTCAACTCACCGTGTCGTCAAAGGGCGCCTAAAGCCAGTCTTCTTACTCTATTAGGAAAACTGGTTCGCGTGACTGCTGTCAGCGTCACTCTCCTGTTTTCAGTTGGCGCTGCTGACTATGATCACCAGACGGAGCTTGCGAAGACGGCAAATCGAATTGACGGGAGTGATTGGGTGCGGGTGGCTAAGCCGCTTCTAACCGAAAACAATGTGTCGCATCAGGCAGATGAGGGCGCTTGGGCGTCCGCGAAAGCACAAAATACAATCAAAGCCTATCAGGCATATTTGAATCTGTTTCCAACCGGAAGATACACATTACGGGCAACCTCTGCAATTAACGCAATACGAGAAGAACGGCGCAGAAAGGATGAGAAGAAGCAAGCGTTGGCGCAACAACGCAAGCACGCAAAAAAACTGGCTACTACTCCATTTAAGATTGAGTGGGAGCGTACTTTTGGCGGCGCTGATTGGGACAGCGCATACGATGTTATTACTACCGCCGACGGCGGTTTTCTTGTCGCCGGACAGACCGCTTCAAAGGGCGCGGGCAAAGCCGATGTCTGGGTTATCAAATTAGACAATTCTGGCAAGCTTCTTTGGGATCGGGCTTTTGGCGGTAACAGACGGGACGGCGCAAATGGTATCGCCGCAACTGCTGATGGTGGATTTTTAATCGTCGGGCATACTTGGTCGAAAGGGGCAGGTGAAGCCGATATTTGGGCTATCAAGATTGATAGCACCGGAAATCTTTTATGGGACCAAACGTTCGGCGGAGCTGGTCGGGAATACGCATCCAGAGTTATAACAGCATCTGACGGCGGCTTTGCGATCCTGGGTAGCACTAGATCTACGGGCGCTGGTGGAGATGATGTTTGGGTGATCCGCACGGACAGCAAGGGCAATAAGATCTGGGATCGAACATTCGGCACCAACTTTTCCGATACCGCTTTGGGCATCACCAAGACTGTAGACAAGGGCTTTCTCATCGCCGGAAATTTTCCACCTGATGGTAGCCTAATCTCAAACGTGAAAATGATTAAGATCGATGGTACGGGAAAATCGCAATGGGAAACCAAGCTAGCGTTTCGGGATTTTGCTGATCAGTTTGCATATGATGTTAGCGCTGGAAAAGATTCTGGTTTTCTCGTTTCCGGCTGGACCACTCTTCTGAATAAGGCGTTTCGTCATCTCTGGGTTGTCAAGCTTGACCAAAGCGGCAACCAAATCTGGAATCGCGCATACGACAGGAACGGCAACAGTAATGGTCAAGGAGTTCTAACAACATCAGATGGGGGTATCTTCGTCGCTGCTGACATCACCCATAGGGATTCACGAGAGGGAAACGTGCGGATCCTTAAGCTGGATCGCTCTGGAAACCCACTTTGGAATCGCACTTTTGGCGGTAGTGCTGATGATCGTGTGCGACGCATGATTTCAACGCCAGATGGCGGTCTTCTCTTTACGGGGTGGACTGAATCAAAGGGGGCTGGAAAAACCGATATGTGGGTTATCAAGCTGAAACCGCCAAAAGGACGTTAGTAGGTGCTAGTCTTTTAACTAAAGGCAGTGTATTGCTGCATGCGTGTGTTTCTCCGCAAGTTTGAAGCATGTATGTGCGCCATGGTTGCTTCCATAAAGTTGCGCGTGAGCTGACGTTCGTTGCACCTGCAGCAAACGTCAACTCCGTCCCAATTTGGCCCCTTACCGAAATAGCTTTAAGCCTAGCCTCGCACATCCCCAACAGCCGCACGCAACACCTTCACCGCTTCGGGAAAGGAGGGGCCGCCGCAGATGAGCAGTCGGGCTGGCAGGCGGGCCCACTTATTGTCGGGATACAAAATACGCAGGGCGGGGTGGCGGAGGAGCTCGTTGCCGAGGTCATTGGTGGAGGCAAAACGGGCGTTTGTGACGAGGACATCTGGCTGGAGGACCAGCAGGCGCTCCAGCGGCAAGCGCGCAATCCTCTTAACGCCAGCTTGGCCGCTGGCATTTGTGAGACCTGCCCAGGCCATGATTTCCGAAACAAGCGTATTTTGCCCGGATAGGAAACCGCGCGGCTGATAGTGGACCGCGCGCAATCCGCTGGCGGCGGGCGGAGAGCCCAGTCGGGCGGCCATATCTTTTAGAAGGGCTTCTGCGCGGCCTTCTTGTCCAATGGCGCTGCCAATCTGCCGGGTCTGGGCGATGATGTCATCCAGACTGCGGGCTGGCGATATCTCCACCACTTTTACATCGCGCGTTTGCAGAAAAACCCGAATGGCAGGCCGCCGAATGCGGCTGGCAATCACCAGATCGGGCTGGAGCCTAACCAGATCTTCTGCGCGGCCTTTTGTGATCGGCCAGTCCGCAGCTTGTTCGGCATTGAAAGAGATATCTGCATCGCGGGCATAGGTTGAGAGGCTGGCCACTTGCACCCGATCGGCCATTGCAACGAGATACTGGTCTGCGCACAAATTGAGCGAGACAATGCGCTGCGGCTTTTGCGCGTCAGCCTGCGCAACGCTAACGCTGCCCAGCAGCAAGAGCGCCGAGGCAGATAGTTTCTGCAGGGCCATCCATGGAAGAAACCTGGCCCTGTGCTTGACCATGGCTTCGCCGATCAAGTCGGGGAATGACGAATGGATATTAAAAATTGGCTTCATGCGATGGCCTGCGTTTCACTGAAATTGCCTTTACCCTCATCTGCGCATGGTCTACCTCTTCAGTAACGATATTGGGCTCCGGGACACAAGCGTGACGGAGGCTAGACTGATCTTGACGAGGTCTTCCCATGACAGCGATTACCGCAGGCCGCTTGCCGGTCCGCATGCTCAAGCCATCTATTACAGCGCCAGCCGCGGTCTTCTTTCTCTTTGCGATCAGTGTTGCTTCCCTGCTCCAAGGGCCAGCCAATCTGGGGCTTGGTGAGGTGGTGGCCGGTATAATGGGCACAGGCGATGAGGTGACCAACACCATCGTGCGCGAACTGCGTATACCGCGCCTGCTGCTTTCGCTGCTGGTTGGGGCAATTCTGGCGGGCGCTGGCGCAGCGTTACAGGGCTATTTGCGCAACCCGCTGGCTGAGCCTGCTATCTTAGGCGCTTCAAACGCAGCGGCGCTGGGCGCGGTGATTGCGCTGCACATGGGCGTGGCCAGCGCTTCCAATTTCATCATGCCGCTGGCTGCTGGAGCGTGCACGGTCATCTCGATGGCGCTCCTGCTTGCGTTTTCGGTTCGGTCAACCTCAACGCTTACACTTGTGCTCACCGGCATTGCCATTTCCTCGCTCGCCGGGGCTGGCATTTCCCTCGTTTTGAACATGTCCACCAACCCATTTGCAGCCATGGAGATCGCTTTTTGGCTGCTTGGGTCGGTAGAGGATCGCTCCATGCAGCATGCGATCATTGCAGCGCCGCTTATTGCGATTGGCATGGCGCTCCTCATGTGGAATGCGCGAGCACTCGATGCCCTCAGCTTAGGCGAGGATTCGGCGCAAAGCCTTGGGTTTAACATGAACTGGGTGCGCGCCCGGCTCATCCTCGGCGTGTCCTTGGGCGTCGGCGCTGCGGTCTCCGTCGCTGGTGCCATTGGGTTTGTCGGCCTCGTGGCCCCCCACATTGCCCGCGGTCTTGGCTATACGGCCCCATCGCGCGTGATGCTGCCCGCCGCGCTCATCGGTGCAACGCTTGTCACGGCTGCGGATATTTTGGTGCGCGTGCTGGAGACGACGAATGAACTGAAGCTGGGTGTGGTAACGGCGGTTATCGGTGGTCCTTTTCTCATTCTCATATTGCGCCGGACGCGGCCCCGGTCCTTTGGATAACTGAGTAGCATTTTCTGCCCTAAATTTCTGGACATTCTTTTTTAGAACACCTAACCCACTCGTGTGACGGTTCCCTAAATGGGGAGTAAAACGGGAATGCGGTGCGGGAGGTTTCTCTCTCAAATCCGCAGCTGTACCCGCAACTGTTACCGGCGAGCCCCGCCGTATTGAGCCACTGGAGCGCACTGCTTGTCAGCGCAATCTGGGAAGGCGCGGATCGGGGCCTTGACCCGGGAGCCAGGAGACCTGCCGTCGCCATCGCCCGCCCGCTGATCGGGATATGTCAGAGGGAGCGGTTATCCGTAGCGGCGATACCACTCAAGGTGGGTGGGTGTTGGTGCGGGCAACGTCATAGGCGGGCCTCAAAACGTGCGTTGGTTTTGATGATGTGTCATCTAGCCACGCACCGCCTCCAACAGCTTTCCACCGTGTCGCAAACCTGGCCTCTCATCCAATCAGAGGCCGCCGCATGGATAAGGAAGCAAATGAAAGTGCGTTTATCTACTAAAATATGGGGAGCAAGCGCCGCTGCGTTGCTGACCATGTCTTCGCAAACAGCAATGGCTGCGGAGGTAGCCGGCAGTTCTATCGTGCCTCTTGGCAACGATGTTGAAGAAATCATCGTCCAATCGACACGCATCCCAACCCAATTGGGCCGCGTCGGTGCTGCCATTAGCGTTATTGATCAAGCGATTATTGAGCAAACGCAGTCCAGGTTCGTGCTTGATGTTTTGACCCTAACGCCTGGCCTCAGCATTTCCCAATTTGGCGCACGCGGAACAGATTCTAGTGTACGGCTGCGCGGTCAGGGGGGGGAAGCGACCTTTGTTCTGATTGACGGCGTAGAGGTGTCCGACACGAGCCGCTCACAAACCTCTTTCGATTTCTCGCAGCTCACAACCGATAATATTGCACGGATCGAAATCCTGCGCGGTTCACAGAGTGTGCTCTATGGCGGTGATGCCGTCGGCGGTGTGATCAGCATCGAAAGCAAAACAGGTGGCGGCCCCATGACTGGCTCTTTTCTAGCTGAATACGGCAGTTTTCAAACCTTTCTAGGCAGCGCTAATGTGCGCGGCGGTGTTGCTGAAGATCGCTTCCGATACGCGCTTAACGTGCAATACCTCGATACTGATGGCTTTTCCGCTGCCGACCAAGCCCTCGAAGGCAATGAAGAAGGCGAAGACTACAATAACCTTTCCTCTAACGGCCGCCTCGAGTTCGATATTAACGAAAACATTGAGCTACGCGGTGTGTACCGTGTTGCAGAGGGCACGCTGAATTTTGATGCCTTTGGCGGCGCCTTTGGCGATGACCCTGATCGCTGCGATGACTTTCTGCAATAAACTGGCCGTGTATCAGCCCATTTCAACGCCTTGGACGGGAAGCTCAATGGCCAGGTTGGAGCAGCCTATGCTCGCAATGAGCGCGATGGCTTTAACGATGGTGAGCAGTCCTATTTCTTCTATGGCGACCGCACCAAATTTGATGCCAACACCACATACTCCTTCATGGAAGACCAGGATATCATCGTTGGCGTTGATATCGAAAACGAAGCCTTCCGGTCTGACGGTGATCCAGACGGTCAAGATATCGACATCAACGGCTATTATGCGATGTATCAAGGCACCTTTGCAGACGTCTTCACTGTCTCAATCGGCGGGCGCATTGATGACCACGAACTGTTCGGCAGTTTCGAAACCTTTAGGGTTACTGGCGCTTATGCCTTGCCCACAGGCACACGTCTAAAGGGGAGCTACTCAACGGGCTTTCGCGCTCCAAGCTTGTTTGAGCTCTTTGGCATCTGCTGCGGCGAATCCCTTGGTAATCCAGACTTGGAGCCTGAAGAAAGCGACAGCTGGGATATCGGCCTCGAACAAACACTGCTCAACGGTGATTTCCGTGCTGAGATTACTTACTTCAATATCAAAACCGATAACGAGATCATCTTCCAGTTCTTTGGTAATGGTCCCGCGCCAAACTATTTCAATGTCGGCGACCCAACGCGCTCCAACGGCGTTGAGGTGAGTTTTGCTTTGCAAGCTACAGAGACACTCGACCTGGGCGGCGCCTATACATACAACAATGCTCGGGTGATTGGTGGAGACCGTCTGCCCAACCGCCCCAAGCATACCGCCAGCGCTTATGTAAATTGGGCATTTCTGAACAACCGCGGCAATTTGAATGTCAGTGCGACACACTTCTCGCAAAGCCAAGAGACTAGCTTTGCAACCTCGCCGCCTAGTTTTGTCCAGTTGAGTGGCGATGCCATTGTTCGGGTCGCCGCCAGCTATAACATAACTGAACAGTTGCAATTGTCCGCGCGCATCGAGAACCTGTTTGATGAACAGTATCAAACCGAACTCGGCTACGGTACGGCGAACATCAGCGCCTATGGCGGTATTCGCTACAGCTTCTAGAGAAGTAGAGGCTGTACTTGTAAGAAAAGGGAGGGACCAAATATGGCGGATGCAAAACAGATACCCATGGCACAGGTTGTGAACCAGGGTCGCACCGAGCATGTTTGGTCCTTACCTGTTGCGGAAACCTTCCTGGAGACCTTCTTCAGAGACCTTTTCGATAACCACTATGAAGGCCTAACCTTTGGGCCCATCGTCCAAGGGGCGGCCTACGAGTTGCGCGTGCCGGGGGCGGCCAAGTCCATTACGATGATGGATGGGTATTTGACGGTTCACTGGGGCACGGGCGGGCATTTCCATTTGTGTATCGGCACGAACTATGGACCCAAATCAAAGCCCAATCCACCGGAGCTGATTGCCCAGCGCAGGCCGAGCCGGGCGGAGATTTATCGCAGCCTTGATAAAGAAGGATATCCCAATTCCTGGGGCTTTCGGATGTTCAATGGGTCCGGCGAGCAACAAATCACCATCTTCTTCCCAAACCCGTTCATCACGCTGGCAGATGAACTCGCCGACGAGGCGGATTTTTCGAAGCTCAGCCTCTGGGAACACGTCCTAAAGACCTACACAGGCCATGACCCTGATCCCATCGACCGGAAGAGCAAAGGGTTTCGCCATGGCTAAGGCCTTCCGGCAGGGCGCTTTGTTCGGCGTCTTGATGCTTTTGTCTGGCGGCGTCCAAGCAGATGAGGAGGCGCTGCCACGCGTGGCGTCTGCGAGCTTGTGCGCAGACCAATATATCCTGGCTCTTGCGGACCCGGCGCAGGTAACATCGCTGTCGAAGCACGCGACTGGCCCTTTGTCTGCCCAAGCTGAAAAAGCACAGCGCTTCACCACCAACCGTGGGGCGCTGGAAGAGTTCCTTGCCATGGAGACCGACCTCGTCATTCTCGATACCCATGACGCACCCCAACTGCGCCGTGTTTTGCCGGAATTCGGGATTCAAGTCTATGAACTGCCGCAACTGAACCGCTTTGAGGACATCTTCTCGCAAATTAAGACAGTTGGCGGGCTCCTTGGGCAGGGGGTGAGAGCGGAGAAGTTGACTGCAGAATTAGCGGCGCGGCTAGACGCGCTGCAAACATCAGCCAGCGCGCCCAAACCCATCATTTCCTATTTTCGACCAGATGGCGGTGGGGCCGGGTCTGGCACCTTTGTCAACGAAGTGCTTCAGGCCGCTGGCTATGAGAATTTGCAAGTCACGCTGGGCTATGACGGCTGGCTAGGCATCCCAATGGAAGAGCTTATCATGACGCCGCCGCCT
>CAKZYD010000185.1 GCA_937884085.1 uncultured Sphingomonadales bacterium
CAGTTAAAATCTCCGGTCGCGGCAAGCACCTTCTGCATCTTAGTCGAGCCGGTGCGTGCCATAGCGTTTATGATCACCGGTGACTTCAACTCAATGTCCAAGATGTCTGGATGCGCTGCAAAATCGCGCACCATGCGGAGCCGATTTTTCAAAATACGCATCAGGCGGGTATGCATGCCCGCCGCACCGTCGGCAGTAAAGTGGGCATCAGCATTGTAGCTATCGATCAAGCGGGTGAGTGGAACAAACGCCTGCTCATCTGACAGGGGTATACCCGTTTCTTTTTGAGCGGCTTTGAGCAGCGCCATTGCATCCATTGGGAGCTGAATTGTCATTGTATGGGCCGCGTTTCGGCGGGGCCAAACACCAGAAGCGCATTGCCCGGCATGGTGCCGGAAAAGCCATAGCCGGAGTTGACCACCAGGTTTCCTTTGTAGGCGACTGGCGCTGCGCCACCGCAGATTGAGCCGCCCATCGCCGTCAAACCGTTTATAGCGTCATAGTCTTTGTCGGTATCATACTCCCAAACGACATGCCCGTTCGCCGTGTCATACGCGCGTACATAACCATCCATGGCGCCAGCAAAAACTAGGCTGTCAGTGGTGGTGATGGCGCCGCAATATCCTGGCTCGCAAAAGTCTTTTCCGTTGCAAATGTTCTTTGCCGGCGCACTCCATGCGTAGTCGCCAGTTGCGATATTTAGAGCGTACATTCCAGGCCGGGCGGGCGTATCATGGCTATGGCCGTCCGGTGGATCAGAGATGGGCACGTAGACAATGCCTGCATGCGCTGCCAGGCCAAAATGGATGCCCGCACGCACGCCGCCGCGGCCGACTTTGGCTTTCCACCTCAGTGCTCCCGTATCTGGATCGAGCGCGTAGGCGAAACCTGATTTCTGGCCGGCCAGCACATGGTCGTTTCCATTTGCATCCTGCGCAAGAATAGCCCCTGCCCCGCCAAAGTCTGAGTCTGGACCAGCCACCTCCGGGCAATTGGATTTGTCCGCACTTTCGCAAGAGACATTCCAAGTATCGTTCAGCGTGGCCTGGTAGACCCAATTTATAGCACCGGTGTCCATATCAAGCGCGATGACTGAATCGCTGGTCTTGGTTGCTGGGTCGGTATAGTTCTCCCCGGTACCAAAGTAGAGCTGACGGCGCGCAGCATCGACCGTTGGTGTGTTCCAAACGGGTGCGCCGGAAGGCCCATAGTTGTTGGTGCCGTTGGTATTAACCCGTTGTATGGCCGGCTCTTCGCTGACGGTGTAGGTGCGCCACACTTCATCGCCAGTGTCAGCCTTGAGGGCGACGATTGAGCCACGAAAGGTGCAACATTCATAGCTGGGGATGGCTGCTGCTGCGACCTCCAAAGACGATATTGGCACATAGAGGATGTCATGATGCAGCGCAGGCGCTGCGGTAATCGTCGCGTTTGGGTGGGCATCCATTTTCTTGCGCCAGACTTGCTGGCCAGTAAACGCATTCACCGCATAGAAATTGCCTATTAAATCGCCAAAGAAGAGCATCGGTGAGGCTGTCACATCATCAGCTTCCCAGCTCGATAGGACGATCCCGGTACGTACCTCAGCAGATGCTTGGAAGGTCCAACGCGCGCAGCCTGTCTCCTGATCGAGCGCGTATACAACGCCGCTATGGCTGCCGACAAAGATGGCACCGCCGCCAAAAGCAGGCTGCGACCGAGCGCGTACGGCGTTTGGAAAGGCAAGCGACCACTTCAGTTCCAGGTTAGTGACACTTTCCGCATCAATGCCCGCAATTTCACTCGACAAATAATGCCGGTTTCCTTCGGTCAGCCCATAACCGGATAGCAGTGGCGGCGAGGACAGATCAAACGCCGCCGCAGTACCTTCGCATACTGGTAGAGTATCGACCGAGGCAGCCGTTCCCATCTTTCGGCTCGACAAATATTCCGCCACCAGCATTTTGTCGCCGTCGGAAATGTGTTCCGATTGCAGCGACATCACGCCATCTGTCAGCGCATGATAAATGGATTCAGGGGCCATGATGCTCAGCATCACCCAATGCGGTGCTTTATCGACCCCTTCTAGGTGACACCCAGCGCAGTTTTCATCAAAGACCGCTTTGCCAGCAACCCGCGTTGCTTCATCAATATTGTCGTTATCATCAGCATATGTCGCCATTTTATCTGATGGTTCACCATCGAAGGTACAACTGGCGACGGTGAGACAGGCGAATACCAGCAAGGCTTGAGTTTGGATAAGCTTCATCATGGAGTTTTCTTCAGGCGCTTATGATGCATCCGCGAAGAGCGGTTTGACCCGCACGGGAATGGCGGACTGGCGCGGCATATAATTGATCGTCGTAATATCTTCTGTGATAGAAACCAGACGACCGGTAAAAAGGTCGCCTTGCTCGGCTTCAGGTTTATCTGGGCGACCCCATCCGTGGCTGGCCGCCAAGACACCCGGTTTCAGCCCCTTTTCTGGCTTAACGGTGCCTCGGGATCGACCATGTGCGGATTCAATCAACACTTTGTCTTTGGCATTAAGCCCGAGTGCTTCCATATCGTCCGGATTCATGAACACAGGATTCTCTGGATAGCGCCGTCTGGCCTTTGAAGACTGTGTGTAAGCACTATTGACCGTCTCTAGGAGACGGCGAGAGACGAGACGATACGGATAGGGACCTGCTTCATAGGCCCCGCGCGGCAAGGCTTTTATCTCTGCCAAGACGTCGTCTGGGCACAGCTCGAGCCGTGCTGTGGCATCTAGCGCTGCCGGTGCAATCTCAGTTTCTACATCTGGCAGTGCAATCCCATGTGGATTTGCAAGGAGGTCGTCATAAGCAAAGCGGCCTTGCGCCACCATGAACCGGATCAAATCCTCCGCCGATACGGCTTCACCTGGACCCACGTCATAGGTCGGACCAGGCGTTTCGGCCTGCGAAACCGAAAAGAGAGTGCGCTTGAACTTCATCGTGTAGCCCATGCGCCCAGCAAGACCGGTGAAAAACTCCCAGTCCTCCATCACACCATCTGGACGGGGCATGAAAGGCTTGGCGATCTGCCCAAAGGACATGTAGCGCGTGTATTCGAGGATGGCATTAAAATCGAGCCTCTCATAAGGCAGTGAAATGCCGATTTGATAGTCACTAAGCGCGCCGGTTGCTGTCTCACGCTGATCGAGGGTTACGAGCAGATCAAGGTGAGACAGCGCGGGAAGAACAGTGGTTGGATCAGACAGAGCCGTGACCAAGTTGCCGCCAACAACAATCAGGGCACGAATGCGTTTTTCACCACCATGTTTGATCTCTTTTGGCAAAAGCGCGGTTGGATATTCGCCAAAGATCGGCCCGATGTCGGTCGCATGACATTTGGGTCCACGCGTCCAACTTCGGTTGGGCGGAAGAACCATTTCTTGCGCGAGGCCGCTGTCAAACAAAGCGCCCATATTGCGCATCATATCACCGCGCTTGCGGTAGCCACCGCAAATGGCGTTCAAAGCTTCACTTAAATGCTCCGATGTGTTGGAGTCAGGCCCCATATTCAGCCCTGTGCCAGTATGGGCTGATTTGCGGCGCGCCGTTGCAAAGATGCGTGCGACCTCATGCAGAGTGTCCGCAGACACGCCGCAGCGGCCTTCTACAACGCTTGGCGTGAAATCTGACACAGCCTCCTTAAGACGGTCAAATCCATCAACAAAGCGATCGCAGAAGGCGTCATCATACCAGCCTTCATCAATCACGATCTTGATAAGGCCCGCAAAGAACGCAGCGACTTCGCCGGGGGTGATTTTGATGTGGATATCCGCCTGGCGCGCCGATTGGGTCGCGGCGGGATCTACAACAATCAGCTTCATGCCCCGCTTGTGCGCCTGTTTGGCCCAATACATTGGATTGCACATGGGGCCACTCATCGACGCGTGAGAAACAGCAGGATTGCCGCCTGTTAGCAAGATTACGTCGGCATCCAATGTGCTGTACTTACCGGTCGCAAACACACCCATGCGGCAGGCCGTTACCCATTTCGCCGGCTGATCCAGCGTCATGCTGGTATAGAGATAAGGGGTCCCAATCGCTTCCAGCCAAGCTTTTACCGCAGAATTTGACAGGGAATTACTGTTAACGCCGGTGCCAGTATACACCGCCACGGCCTCCGGGCCGTGCGCATTAATTATTGCGCCCAGTTTGCCCGCAATTTCATCTAATGCGACGTTCTTATCGATCGCGGCGAAATCGTTGCCAATTTTCTTGAGGCACTGGTCCTGGCGATCTTCTCCATTGTGCATATCGATGCTGGAAAGACCTTTGACGCAGAAATAGCCACGCGAAAACGGATTGTTCTTGTCGCCCTTCATACTGGTGAGGACACCGTTTTCTTTAACGACCTCAATACCGCACTGCGCACAACAGTTACGGCAATAGCTGATATGGCGCTCCGCTGCGGGCACTCTAAGGCTTCCCCAAAAACATGATCTTTACACTCGACTATAAAGACCACTTATCGAAACCGTCAAACCATACGAATTCCAAGCAGTCTATATGATAAAAATATATATTTGACTAAAACCGTCAAGTATGTATGGATGACTTTAATGAGCGCTGAATAAGGCGCCAAAATCATCGTTTGGGGAGATTTCATGACACACTCGAAACATATCCTTTGCGCAACCACCCTGCTTGCCACTGCGCTGGCAACCCCTTTGCCGGCGGTGGCACAGGAGGACGCTGCGTTCTTAGATGACCTTGAAACGATTTTGGTGAAAGCCAGACGGCGCGAGGAGAGCATTCTCACTGTCCCTATTTCTGTATCGAGTTTTGATGCAAATATGCTGCAGCAGAGGTCGGTTATAACTACTCAAGACCTAACCTTCGTGACGCCTGGACTTGTGGTAGCACCCGCGCTTTCGCGCGATGTGCCAGCATTCGTTATCCGCGGCCAACAACGTCAAGCGGATGGTACGGGCTCACCGGCAGTGGTAACGTATTTTGCGGATGTGCCGCTGAACACCCAAGGCAGCATCTTACCAACATTCGATGTGCAATCGATGCAGGTCCTTAAAGGGCCGCAAGGCACACTGTTCGGACGAAACACCACCGGTGGTGCGGTTCTGCTATACCCCAATGCCCCAACCTATGAGCTGGGCGGGTACGGACGCATCAGTTATGGCCGTTATGACGAAGTTATCGCAGAAACAGCCATAAACGTTCCAGTCATTAACGAAAAGCTGGCTGTTAGGGTTGCGGGGCAGCGTGCTCGCCGAGACGGCTACACGGAAAACCTAGCCGGCGGTGACGATCCCGATGATCGCGACACGTGGTCGTTTAGAGGCTCCGTCCTATGGCAGCCCAATGAGACCATTACCAACACCCTCATCGGCGATTACTATGAGGCAAATGAGGCCGGCACATCGACCGTGTTAAACTCGCTCTATCCGAATGACGTGATCACTGACGGTGGGGTTGCACGTGGTCCACTCGCCTTTCTGCTTGATAGCGATATTCCAGGTCTCGATGTTGACCTAAACCTCGCGGCGCAGCAAGAAAACGGCATTCGAACTGTTAATCCAGACTTTGAACTGCGCTCTAATCGGGTACTGTGGGGCATCACCAATACAACCGAAGTAGAACTTGACGCAATTACGCTCAAAAACATCTTTGGTTACCGCAGCACGTTTGTCGATTCATCGCGGGATTTTGACGGCACACCAGCGCCCATCAACAATCAAGCAGGTGTCTTTGCAAGTAACCAGATAACCAACGAATTTCAGGTTTTCGGTGACCTATTTGATGAGCGTGTCACCTACATTGCGGGTGCATTTTATCTCAAAGAGACCCCAGACCAGCCAAACAACGGCAGCAGCGTGATTTTCTTCGGTCCAAATGAAGCCGAACTGTATTTTGAGAACAAAAGTACGGCGCTGTTTGCTGAGGCATCTGTGAAGCTTGATGAAATCAAAAAAGGACTCAAGCTCAATATTGGTTTCCGATATACCTGGGATGATATCACCCGTTGTAACGGCCCAATATCC
>CAKZYD010000186.1 GCA_937884085.1 uncultured Sphingomonadales bacterium
GATTTCCCGGGCGTAATTCTGGTCCGGCGTTCTGCCCGTGTTGGGATCGCCCTTACGGTTGTTCAGATAGGTCAGCCAACGGCCCATCATCAGGCTGTCAGTGACTTCACCGAGCAAGTCCCGATAATTGCCAAAGGCATTTCGGTTGAGAATGTCCCGATAGGTTGCGACTGTTACAGGTTCAGCGCTGCGGTCGGCGACCACCAAGATCTGCGACAAAGCGAATTGCATGCGTTGGCGCAGGTCATCATTTGCACCCAGGAGCTGGTCGAAATTCTCGGCCTGATGTGGGGAATTTACAAACTGGTCTTCCGCGACAGCTTGTTCTTGAATAGCGAGAACCGAGGGGAAGATGTCTTCAGCTGCCATACCCATTTGGGTGCGCACCCAATCCGCGGCATCGGTGCCGACAAGCGCATCAACTTCTGCCTTTGTGCCGCCATGGCCGGCGCGCATGAGGAAGTGGACCACGTCTTCTGCGCTATCCAGCATCGTGAAGTTAGGCTGCTGTGATGGTGGCATTGGCTGTGGGTCGTTGGGGCTGCCTGAAGGCGGGTTTGAACCCTGCCCTGGATTTGGCGAGGGATTTTGTCCCGACCCTGGATTTCCTGGCTGATTTGCATCAGTGGGCTGTTCAGCGCGAATGAACAAACGCTGCGACGTTGCATTACCAGCGCTATCTTGCGCGACAGCCATATAAGGGTATTGACCTGCCTCTATGATCACACCAGCGATGCTGTTGTCGCCAGATTGTAGGACCTGGTCCGGTAGGCCGCGGAAACGCAGGCTGACCAAATCGCCGTCTACATCTTCGGCAAAGGCAACGTCTGTGATTTGAAAGGCGCGGCCAGCGGTAACAGAGACGACATCTGTCTCAACATTGATAACTGGCGCGCTGCCAGTCGGATCGGCCTGCATGCGCGTGCTGGTGAGCGCGTTGAAACTGTCGCTTTCGACGGTCTTATAGCCGCTGGCTTCAAAAACAGCGGCACCTTCCAACAGGATTTCTTCGCCCGCTTCTGAAAGCGTCCCGGCATCGATATCGATCTCAGAACGCAGCCGCTCCAAAGTTTGGTCCATATCGCCGGCGCCGGACAGCGCGGCCAGATAGAGACCAAAATTGATGGACGCTTCTTGGGTCTCATCGGCGTTTTCTTCTGTCGCGACGATAGGCGGCGTGCGAATGATGTCGACGTCATCCCCAAAAAAAATGACGGAACGCGCGCGTTCACGTCGGCAATCTGAGTGCCATTCAGGTTCTCAATGCCGCCCGCATTCTCTTCGGCGATATCGGCTGCAAGTGTTGAGAATGGCGTGATGTGGATTGTCACTGTTCCGTCATTAGCGACGGTATTCGGGATGTTGGCAAACGCTCGCATGGTCGTGCCAGAGACCACCGTGTTCGACGCTTCATCAATATAAGTACAATCAGTCGCTGTTATGACGAGCGGGCCTGTAAAGTCGGTTATGTCAACTTGGTATGACCCATCCGTTGGGGTGCCATTGGCTGCAATGGGGTTGCTTTCGCCGATGAACGCATCGGCAAGCGATTGGCCATCGAGGGTTGTTGCTTCAACGCGGCATTCAGCTAAACCAGCAGCGGCAATGCCGCTCACCGTATAGGATGCTGGGCCAGCAGGCACGATAGCGTCTGCGTCCTCGTCACCGCCACCAGAGATACACCCGGCTAAAGCCGTTGAAACAAGCAAAAGAGATGCGACACGCAAGGATTTCATAAGGCACCGCTGACAATTGGTCCGTGATACCTCACCGTTTGCGCTCTCAAATCTTAGGAGGCGTTAATGTTTGCCCGCAACTTATCGATAATTTTATGGGTTTTGAGCAACTTACCGCGGGTCTGCGCTAGAGCGGCAGAATGTCTTTCATAACTCTGCGCCCATCCTCTTTTTCAAGATAAACAACGAAGTCTAAGACCGAGCGCAGATAGTCCATTGTGGCTTCACTAGACAAATTAATGCCGGCTTCAGCCAGCATGAGGACCAGCTGGTCAAGGGCCAGTGCAGCGCTGTTGGCGTGAATAGTTGCCAAGGAGCCGGAATGGCCTGTGTTGATAGCCCGCAAAAATGTCAGCGCTTCTGGGCCTCTGATTTCGCCGAGAATAAGCCGATCAGGCCGCATTCGCAGGGACGCTTGAAGGAGCTCCGTCAGGCTGACGTCCGCTTCGCCCATATTGCCTTTCGCGGTGACCAGATTGACCTGGTTTGGCTGCGGCACGCGCAATTCGCGCGCATCCTCGATTGTGATGACACGCTCGCTGTTGTCGATTTCACGCAAACACGCGCTGAGGAGGGTGGTTTTGCCGCTTGATGTCCCGCCGCAAATCAGAATGTTTTGTCTTGCTTTAATGGCCTGGCGCAGTAGCGCATGATGCGCACCGTCCTGCAGAAGCCTTGCGAGCTCATCTTGCGCCGAGGCGCCCTGTGTTTCAGCCTGGCTCTGCCCAAGGCCAAAGTCTTCCAGCTGCGCATCGCGCAAAACATGGCGCCGGATGGCAAAGGCCCAATCGGCCCCAGAACACGGCGGTCCAACCACTTGCACGCGCTCGCCGGACAACAGGCTGGCCGACATAATGGGCTGGGCGCGGCTAACCCCTTGGTGATTGATCCGGGCAATTTGCTCGGCCAGTTGTTTGAGGAGCTGATTGGTGATCAGCGGTGCCGTTTCGCAAATGAGTGCGTCGCTCGACCCCCGTTCTAACCAGACTTCGCCGGGGCGGTTGACCAAGATTTCGACGACATCTGGATCATCGAGCCAATGCTGAAACGGCTTTAAAAAGCTGCGTAGGTAGAGGTTGAGAACCTCTGGCTCTGCCTGTGGGTCAGCAACGGCCTCACTCACTTTGTCTCGCCTTCCTCTTGTAGGTTTGGCGGGAAATAGAGGTCTTGGCCGAGGAGGATGCGGATTTCTGTGCCCGGATCAACCTCGATGGTCGGCGGAATGGTGAGCTGTTGGCGCAGAACTTCGCCTTGGATGTTGTTAGTGGAGTTTAGGATCACTTGCGCGCTGTTATTGTCGGTCGCCAAGCGGGCGCCGATATCCAAGACAGACAGCAGGATTGCGCCGCTAAAGCGCTGGAAATAATGGCGGTTTACGTCGCCTGGGAGGCCGGATTGGCCGGCTGTGTCGGTTGCGGGCGAAGCGATATCAATCGACACGCCATCGGGCCGGATAATCCGGTTCCACACCACAAACACGCGGGCTTCCCCGAGGCTAAGCCCAGAGCGATATTGTCCGATCAGGCGAGACCCGCGCGGGATGAGAACCTGGGAATTGTCAAAGCTGCGTACATTGTGGGTGACGATGGCCCGGGTAAAGCCGGGTAGGTCTGAGTTGATAGCCGTTTCCAGAACCCCTGAGATGACAGCACCTTGCGCGATCATTTGCGCTCGGTTGATGGTGCGGCGCGCTTGCGCAGCCGGCGGGGTTGCCGACGCAAGCTGGTCATTGAAGAAACTCATGGCCGAGCCAGCCGCGGCAGCCGGCAGAGCACCAGTCGCGTCCTTGTCGTCTTTGGGCTTTGCGCTGTTGTCGATCACCAAAGCCGGGGCTCGCAGGGATTGGTCAGACAGCTTTGGCTTGGGTATTTTTTCAACAATCCGCTCAATCACAACCGGGTCAGCGGCTTGCACCGGCTGCGATTTCAAGCTGCGGATCTCGCGGCGGCTGCGTTCAAGTTCGGATTGGACGGCTGCCGTTTGGCGCTTCGCGTCCATCATCTCTTCCGTCGCCAGGGAGATTTTTTCATTGAGTGCGGCCAGGGCGTCGCCATCTGCTGCTGCGCTGCGGCTCGCGCTCAGCTGGTTGAAGACGAAAAAGCCAACCATCACAATGCCAAACAAAGCGGCATAAAAGCCCAAATTGCTGCCGGCATTCATTGTCACTTCGGGATGAATCAGGTCATCCTCTGCGAGGGGCTGATTTTCTGGCACTTTCGTTGTCTTCACCATATCAGCGGCCCTCACTACGGCCAAAGAGGCGGCTGAAAAAGCCTGGCTTGCGCTGCCGCTCAACCGGCGCTTGTGGGCCCAGCTGTTCTAACGAAAAGGCGTCATTGTAGATGACGGTGGAGAACTGCCCTAGCTGTAGCAAGAACCGTTCTGACACCCGATCCACAACCAGATAGTCGCCCACATAGGAATGGTTGACCAAGCTGCGCTCGCCGCGCTTTCCAAGCAAGAAGATGGCTGGGGATGGGGTGGAGTTGTTCCAGCGGAAAAACGTGGACTGCCCATCATCATAGATTTCCGCTGGCACAATTTCAGCTGACCCTGTGAAGGAGTATTGTGCATTGCGCTCAGTCAAAGACAGCTTGGCTGCATCCAAGCCATCTTCGAGAGATTGCATTGGCTGCGCTGCCTCATCCGAATAGTCGCTATCCTCGTCCACAAACTTAAGAACAAAGGTCATTTGCGAAGGTATCGCGCCATCAGAGCTTCTGGCAACCAGCGCAAACGAGTAACGGCGCTCCGTTGTCAGCACTGTCATATTGGTTGGCAGCGCTTGGTTGACTGGCTTGACGATCAGCACGCTGCCGCGCCGGTTGGGCGTGACCTGCCAGGAGGCGCTATCGCCAATCGCTACATTTTCGATGGTTTCATCGTCTTGGAACTCAATGGCGAGTTGGTAACCCAGATGTGCGGTCAGCGGCACAACGCTGTCGCTCACATAGACAACGGATTTGATGCGGGGATCCTTGGCCATAGTGGCGGCTGGCAGCAGGAGCAAAAGCATCGATAGAAGTATGCGAACTTTCATGGCGTTTACCCGGCTGCGTTTTCAAAGGCTGAAGCGATCGAGTCTGAGCGCTTGCGTTGATTTGGTGTCGACATCAGCGGCGGAGGCGCTTGAAAGCCTGGTCGCGCGCTGCGATTGGCCACTGTTGTCGACTGCGCGGTGATCGCCGCTGGGCTTTCAAGGGCTGTGATCATACCGCTAATGCGCTGTTGACTAGCGCTCTGCGCGGCGGCGAGTGGCGCATTAGCTTGCGGCGCTGACGCTGGCGCCGCATCGCCCTGCGCGCTCGGCCATTTGATACCAGCGGCAATGGCCTTGGTTGATGTGGCGGCAAGCACAATGATAGCCGCAAAAATCAGGCTGACGAGGAGCATGGCCACCAAGACTTGCTTGGATTGCGGCCCACTCATGCTCAAGAATTCAAGGCGCTGGATGAGCGGCAATTGTACTTGCATCATCCCTGCTGTGAAGAGGACGGTGAGCAGCTGGAGGAGGCCGATACGCAGCGTGAACTGCAGCCATCCCATGAAAATGCCGCGCGTCGCTTCAAACAATATGCCAACGAACAGCAGCGGCCCGATAGCAAGCAATAGCCCAACCGTGATTTTGCTCGTCACCATCAGGCCGGCAGAGCAAAACGCCGCCAGCAAAGTCGCGCCCCAAAGCAGGATTTTCGGCAATGCATCGCCAATAAACAAATTGGCGCCCACAACGACCGGCGGCTTATCGCCGGATGGCTGAGGCGTTGCGGGGTCTAGCGGCGTTTGCTGCAGGTTTTGCGTCGCTTGCGCAACCGTGCCAGCACCATCGCTTGTAAGCCGGGCCGCGGTCGCAATCCAAACATCCAGCTGTTCATAAATGCTATCGGCTTGATTAAAGCCCAGCATGTCCAACACCGCGAGCCCGATGCCTTCACCAGAGGTATAAAGTGGGCCGAAAAAGAGCAGCTGGAACAAAGACCAATTGGTCACCACAGCGACCAAACCGCCGATAAGCATCAGCTTTGGCATGATGTCTTTAAGGCTCAATTGCGCGCCGCCCATCAGCAGCCGGAGCCCATAACTGGCGACGAGGATGGTGAGGCATCCCGTCAGCAAAAACCCGAACTGGCCAAATTGGCCGAAGATACCGTCATGACCGGACTTAATGATGGATTCCACTTGGCAGTCGACATGGGTCATCAGCGGCTGGATGAGCGCATTTGACGGATCATATTCAGGGCAAATGCGCATCATCACGCCACCTGCCGTTTCATATCGTCCAGCGTCGGGTTTGGTGCTTCAAAGGCGGCTGGGAAGCTCGATCCGGCCATGTTGAGGAAAATCGGCAGCCATTTTGCCGGGGCATCGCCCACTTGGGCGCGAATGGCATCCAGCTCGCGCACGGAGCTTTCCCGGCCAGACAAAAGCTTCAGGATTTCTGGCCGGTCCGACAAGTCGAGCCGGGCTACAACGCTTTGCCGGCCCTTCTTGATGAGCACGCAGCGCGAGGTTTCCGGGAGTGAGCGCAGGATTTGGAACTCATGATGGGAGAGGGCAAGCCGGTCTTGATACTCATCCTCCCGGGCGCGCGGATTGGGCAGATACATCTGGACAGCGGTTTGTTCTGAAATGGCTGCTGCAATCGGTGAGCCAAGCGCGTCGCCAAGCGATTGGGTGACAAAGCCGACGATGCCATTGCGCTTCCGGATGGTTTTCAGCCAGTCCTTGAGGCGATATTGAAATTGTGGATCATCCAGGGCTTTCCAGCCTTCGTCGATGACGATGATGCTACGCTCGCCATTCAATCGCTCTTGGATGCGGTGGAACAAATACATCATCGCGGGCGAACGGATTTCTGGGTTGTCGAGCACCTGGGTCATGTCAAAGCCAACGGTGTCCGCGCTTAAATCGAGATGGTCGTCCTTATTGTCGAACAGCCAGGCGTGCTCGCCACTGCCGATCCATTTGCGCATCCGGGCGCTTAAGGAGCTACTGGAGGGTTTTGCTGTGCCCGCCAGCAGTTCCGCGAAGACCGACAGGCAGCGCAGCTCCGCGTCCTGCTCAAAGTTGATGGCCACGGCCATGGCGATGACCTCGGCCTCTTCCTCGCTGAGGTCGCCCTTAGCGGGTTTGACAAGTGTAGCGACCCAGTCCCGTAAAAAGGCGCGGTTGGCGGGCGTGTCGTCCAGCGTGAGAGGATTGAAGCCTGTCGGCTCGCCTGGGCTGATGGTGGCATAGCGCCCACCCAGGGAGCGGATGAAGACATCGCTACCCCGGTCCTTATCGAACAGAACAATCCGCGGATTGAGCTTGCGCGATTGCGCCAGGAGGAAGTTGAGGTAGACGGTCTTCCCCGAGCCAGACGGTCCAACGACTAGGAAGTTGCCAAGGTCGCCTTCATGGAAATCGAAATAATAGGGCGTGGAGGATGTTGTCTCAAACAAGCAGACCGGCTGGTCCCAGTAATTGCCTTCGCTGCGTCCGGATGGGAAAGCGTGCAGCGAGCAGAAGCCTGCAAAGTTCTCCGTGCTGATCATCGCTTTGCGGGCGATGTAGTTCTCATTGCCGGGGAATTGCGCCCAAAAAGCGGGCTCCAAGTTCAAGTCTTCGCGCACCGAGATGATGCCCGTATCCGCCAGGGTGCTTTGCAAAGCGGCTGTAGCGTGAGGCAAGTCGCTGGGGTCTTCTTCCCAAACCGTAAGGGCGGCGTGGTGCTCGCCAAAGCCGATTTGGCCAGAGACGATTTGATCTTTGGCCGTCTGCAGGCCGTTTTTCAGAGAGAAGGTATCATCGTCGGCGGTTTGCAGTCGGCGGATCGATAGGGCCACCCGCTCTTCAGCGGTTTGACGCTCCATGAATTGGAAGCTCTCTGTGAGGACAAACTCATAGGGCGCCCTGAGCAGTCCATCAAACAGGCCGGGCATGGTAACGCTGGGATAGTCTTTGATGGAGACTATGGCGCCGACCCGCATATTCAAATCCGCTGCTTTGGGCTGATGCACAACAGTTCTGGCAAAGGCTGTCCGGCGGAAGGGCAGGTGTTGCGCGATGCTGCCTTGCGGCACCAAAATCGCCCGGTCATCGCCGTGCAGAATGCGCGACAGCAGTGACATCTGTTCGCATTGGCCGCCATTTTTGCCTTGCTCAATGCCAAGCTGGCGAATGCCAAAGCCGCGAAAGGCGGCCATCAGTTGGTCACTGACGGTGTTAAGCTCGCGCAGATTTTGCGCCAGGCGCACGGCTTTGGGCAGGGTTTGACTGCGCAGGCTCGTCAATATCCCGCGTTTGCCGCGCGCGGGCCGAAAGATGATGCTGATGAAGAGCTCATTGCGAAACAGCTTCCGGGTTTTCAGCTTGGAGCGCCATTGCTTGTCGATGGCGCCGCTCACCGGGTCTGGGAACTGGCCCTCTAAGTCTGCATCCACCCGCCGCCGGACGATGTGGTGATAGATGGTGAACTGCCGGTTGTTGATGGTGCGGAACAGCACTTCACGCACTTGTAGGCGGTGATTGAGTTCTTCGGTGTCCGCTGTTTCAAACGCAAAGCCATCGAGCTGGAAGGACTGCATGAAGCCGCCGTCTTTCAGCTGGATGGTTTTATCATCCACATGCGCGGCATAGGGCAGGTGCTTGGCGATACCAGTCTCGCGCGAAAAGAGTTTTTGCATGCGGCTTGCGGACATGGCGAAGCCTATGGCGAATAACTATTGCAAGACCAAAAGGCGCGGTTGCGGATGCGCCCGCACACGCTCACATTTTTCAGCCAAATGTCGATAAGCCGAGGGTCATAGAGACACACCAGATAGCCGGTCAGATGCAGCACTACGGCGGTCAGCAAAGACCAGGGGCTGCGCGTGATGAGAAAGGCTTCCGTTGTCACCACCAGGTTGATGACAAAAAACGGGTATGTGACGCCCGCAAACATTTGCGGCTGCGTCAAAGCGCGAAAGATAGGGCTGGTGCTGAGGTTCGCCACCTATCCGGCAGCCGCTGACTGGATGCCCGCAACGATGGAGCTAGCACCAAACAGGATGAAACAGCCAAACACCACCGTGATGCCGTGGCGCCAATTCATCCGCCCGGTCAGCATCATGAGACCAACGACGGCGACGGCAATCACCGCTGCTGTCGTGGCAATGTTCCCGATAAGTGTGCCTTGCAGCCACCCCATGGCGGCTTCGATGGGCTGCGCGCCTTGTGGTGTGGCGGTGGATTGCGCCTGTGCCTGCGCATTCAGCATAAAAATCGATGCCGCGCTAAGCGCAGCTGATATCCGCTTGAGAAATTTCATCATCCCGGGGCTCCTCAACTGCTTCCAGGTGTAAAATTCTTGGGTTAATTTCGGGTTTAAAGCGAGTGAGGGAACGAGCGGTTAGGCGACCTGTCTTTGCTGCCCGGTAATGAGGGCTAATTCCTCGTCTAGTGCGAAATAGCCTTCAGTATTTGGCACCGGCAAAGCGGCCAGCGGACCACCATAGAGGCATTCGACTTCTGCCACTTTCGCGGGGCTGTCGGCCATGGGGATGAAGGTCACTGTGCCTGTGAGGGCGCTGCCATCCGGCGTGCGCACTTGATCGAACGGGATGACCCGGTGGCGAAAGTCAAAGCCGGGCTTGCGCGTCAGTGTTTCAACATCTGGGTCATGCAGGTTGACGGAGGCCGCGCCGACATCGCTTTCAATGTGCACATCACCAGCGAATTGAATGGAGTTATAAGCAATCCCATAGACGCAGCCCATGGGCGCGTAAAAGGTGATGGGTGTGTTAATGGGCAGCTGGCTATAGCGCGGCTGGCATAGGCTAGAGTGCCGCGCCATCACGGGATAGGGCTCACCGTCTGGGACAAATTCGGCAGCGGCCGCGAGTTTTGATAAACCGCTCGGGACTTCAAGGCTGGTAGCGCCAGCTTGAAAGGCCTGATTGTCTTGAAACGTCTGCAGCAAGGAGAGCACGCGGTGTGCCACGACCCGGTGCAGGGCAGGTGTGATATGCGTTTCATCCTGCCAGAGTTGGTCAATGGGAACGCCTTTCAAAACAGCTGCAATGGCGGCCTGCGTAACGTCGATAACGTGGCAGCCGAGCTTTTTCGCGGCTCGGCTGTAGAGCGCATGAAAGTCATACTCATCCCGCATCAAAGACCGCTTGTGCGGCATGATCGTGAAAATCACCTCTTTGCCTTTTTTGTGCAAATCCCCAACAAAGGTGCGCAGCATCTTCATGCCTGTAGCCGCATTATAGCCGCCGCCACGGGTTTCCAAATACTCGTTAATCATCGTGTCGATGATGATGACGTCATAGCCGTCTAAGTCATAGCGCAGATGCGCATAGGGCAGCAGCACCGTGGTTGAGCCACCTAAAGACATATTACCGACCTGGGTCGTCAGCGGCGAATGCCTTACGAGGTCCACAAAATTGCCATCTAAGATGCAGTTTGATGCGCCAACGATGCCAACGCGCATGAGCCAAGCCTTTTTTGTGCGATGAAGGCTAAGTCTGCGCGATTATGGTTAATAAAAGCTGAGCCTGGGGGCTTAAGCTGACCTTTGCAGTAGCACCGTGTCAGCATCTTCAAGCAAATCGACAAGCGCTTGCGTCCTTGCTTTGGTATCAGAAGCAATGGCCCATCGCGCCGTTGCAGCTTCTGAGAGAGATGCATAAAGGGTGTCATCGGTAACCAGATTGGCCGCTTGGCGCCAATAGGCATCTTCTGTGGCGGAGCAGAAGTCGCTGCCTGCAACACCAGCCACGTCCCCGTCGCCTAGAGTAATAATCGGCAGGCCGGCGGACAGGGCAAAGGCAGCGGATGTTCCAGCGCCTTGGCGGGGCGGGTTGAGATAAGCGTCACACACCTGCAAAAGCGCAAGCACATCACTGCGAAAGCCGAGCACGCGGGCCCGGGCTTGAAGCGTTGGCCGGTCTCCCAAAAAGCTGTGTTGCGATCCAACGGGACCAACGAACAAGAAATGGGCTCTGGGTATGTCGATAGCAAATTGCTCCAATGCGCCCAGAAATGCCCCCGTACAGTCTTGCTGAAGCCGGACACCGACAATGGCGAAGACGAAGGCATCTGCCGGGAAGTTGAAGCTGCTGCGGTCCGAGGCGCCGGTTACTTCTGGCAGCCGATAGGCAAAGGGCATGCTGCCAATGCGCTCTGGCGAAACGCCTGCGCGGCTTAGGAGCCGCGCAGTCACAGTATCCGGTTTTTCCGTAACAACGAGAGTCTGCGCCGCTGAGAGCGGAACTTCCTTATTGTTTGGAATGGCCATTGTTCGCGGCCCTGTCGTTAGCGCATCAACCAAAAGATTGCCTGGACCAAGCGAAATGACAGCATGCGGCTGAAAGGCCTCCAATGCATCTGCCATCCACAGAAAGCTGTTCTTCTGCAGCAGCTTATGCGGATTGTGCGCGAAGGCGAAGCTCTCGCCATGGCGCTCAATGGTCTTGGCGTTGAGAAGATAGTCGCTGGTTTGACCAACAGTCACATCCAAGACCAGCGATACCGGCATCTGTGCTGGCATGCTGGTATTCACAACCAAGATGTCCGCATCAAAATGTTCACGCCAGCTCGAAGCGATATCCAGAACCTGTGACAGCAGCGGATGCTCACCAGGCATAGCTTCGGTGACGCTTAAAAGGATGCGCTGGCGCTCGCCTGGCAGGGGCGCAGTCGGCCTGTAAGGCGTAGACCCTGCAGCGCTGACCATCGCTTCTGCCATCTCAAGAAGGCGGGTATAGAGGCGACGCAGCCAATAGCCGGACTTAGCAGCATCAAAGGCGCTAAAGCGCTGCATATATGTAAAGCGAAACACCCACAGCTGATGTAGCGTGGCCTGATATTCATAAAGACGCACATCAGCCGATAAAAGCGTGCGTGCGACTTGCATCCAAGTCTCATAAGAATAGGCGAGCCGCATCTGCAGGTTCATGAGCAGCAAGGCTTGGCGCGGCGAGCGTGCTTTGGCAATGGCCTTGCGGATGGATTGGATAACGTGATTTTGGGCACCGGCAGATTTGGTTGGAAAGGTTTCTTCCTGGCGAGCGGTGGCGGCGCCAATTTTTATTTTTTCAAGGAAATCCCGCTGCAAATCGGCTTGCGATTGCGCTGGCATATATGCCTCGATGGCGCGCAGGAGTTCTGACAGAGAATAGGTCTGGGCTGTCATGGCCGCACCTGTGCGCCCGCGATAAGAGCATCAAGTTGGCCATCAAGGTCTGAAATGATTTTCCAGCGGGCTTTGGCCTTTTGCTTTAGGCCTTCATTTGGACCCGCCTTGGCCAAGTCCGCCAGGTCGTTGAGAAGTCTCTCATAATCCGGCCAAATGAAGTCTTCGCCCACCAGCGTGGCAACATCACAGCCGCCGAGGGAAAAGACCGGAATGCCTAAGGCCATGGCAAAAGCAGCAGATGTGCCACCGCCTTGGCGCGGCGGGTTTAACACGGCATCAAAACCTGAAAGCGACGCAAACAAGTCTGATGCAAAGCCACAATGCACCATTTTCTTTGATAGATGCGGGTGCTTTGTCCAATCCACATGCTTGGGCACGGCGCCAAACCCCCGCAGTCTGAGTGTTGGCGCTGCCTGACACAGGGCTTCAAGTTGGTCTAAATAAGGTGGCG
Source organism: uncultured Sphingomonadales bacterium (assembly GCA_937884085.1). Classification (GTDB taxonomy): domain Bacteria; phylum Pseudomonadota; class Alphaproteobacteria; order Sphingomonadales; family CAKZYD01; genus CAKZYD01. Next base: position 12,353 of record CAKZYD010000186.1, read on the forward strand.
GCAAGTCATGTTCTGGTCGGTTGCTGACGATAGCGACGGCAAAGTCTTCTCGTTTCAGGCCAAATTGCTTGCGGTTGATGGGTTCGCCTGATGGGGGGAGGGCGAAACCGTTGGGAATATCGACGGTCTGCTCGGGCGTTATCCCGACTCCAGCCAGCAAGCGGATATCCAGGTCCGATGGAGGTTCAACCGAACCATAGGCCCCAGGCAGACCAATGCAGAGGCTGCTTGTCATAGGCATGGAGATGCTAGGAATGCGACTTGTGATTAAATCCGCATAAAGGTTACCCGGGCCTAGTGTGATCCAGACATCGGGCGCGAAGTCGCTGACCTCATCCAGAAATACGTCGAAGCTCTTCTGGGTTAGACCATAGTGCCGGTTTTGCCAGAAATAAGCCTCAATGCCGTCTTTCAGATCGATTGTCTTTTGGCCGTTGAAGACGTCTAAGACGGAGGCAAGACAGGGTGTATAAAATGCTGAGCCTGTTCGGGTTGGAATGTGGTTGAGGTTAAAGATTTTAGCTTCAAATCCGCGCATTTGGAGCTGTTTTGCCATGCGCATCACGGCCGCCGTTGGCGCATGGCGAGGCCCCAAAAACTGGGCGACGGATAAGGCTACCCGGCGGCGGTTTTTTTGCGGCTTGGGCAGACTGGTCAGGTTTAGGCTCAGTCCGCGGTCAGCGTCCTCAAACAGACGCATGTAAATGCGCCTGGCGTGACGATTGAGTTTTGCGCGCTGAAAGGGAGAAAACCGATGCACCCGGTCAAACGGCAAGGCCATAAAGTAGTGCCAGGCGTGATAGCGCTCGGTGAGCCCCATATCCCAGTTGCGCAGCCAATAAGCAGCTTTTGCGAGCGGCTCATACGCGCTTGTAACCTCATGGAGGAGGCTGGCTCCCAGCAGTTTTTGATGCCGGTCGCCAGCGGCGATCACCTTGGCAAACCGAGTGTTTATATACGCCTTTTCCTTGTCTGGCTTTTCAGCATAGCTACGGCTTAAGCCGTGCAAGCCAATTCGCAGCGTTGCCATAGCTGGCTCTGCCTGGCGCGGCTCAAAAGCTTTAATGATCCGCAAAATATCGGAGACAGAATGGGCACGGTGCTGCGCGGTCATGGCATACAGGGCATCATTAATTGGTGGGCAAAAAACGAGCGATGTCGAGCCCGTTGATACCCATCGCTAGCTTTCGAAACGGTTAACCCGGCTTTAAGGTTAATAAGTCATTTCTTTGTCGTCGACTTGGGCGCGTCGGTTTCACGGCTGAAGCGCACGAAACCGCGAAAAAAACAGCCGCAAAAACCATGACGCTATGACCAGATCACAGACCAGTCGCGCCGCATTTACAGTTCTAAGAGAGCTTGTGGCGCTGCACACTCAAAACAGCGTCCATTTTCGCAATGTCACAGCTCGCTTGTTTCCTGGTGCGCTAGACGCTGCCAGCCTTGAAGAGCTGCCCTATTTGCCTTCTGAGATGTTCAAGACGAATGCGCTCAAATCGATTGAGGATGGCGACGTTTTCAAGATTCTAAAGTCGTCTGGTACGACCGGACAAGCGCGCTCACACATCTATCTCGACCGAGAGACGGCGCGCAGCCAAACCAAAGCGCTGTCGAGCATTTTCGCCGCTGCCTTTGGACCAAAGCGAATGCCCATGCTGAGCCTGGATAATCCTGGCCAACTCCAAAACCGCGCTTCTTTTTCCGCGCGCGGTGCTGGCATTCTCGGGTTTTCCATGTTCGCTCATAAGCGCGTCTTTGCCCTCAACGATGACATGTCGGTCAATATCGAGGCGGTGAAGGCATTCCTAAGCGCGGATGCACCGCGCAAATTCATCTTCGGCTTCACTGCGATTATTTGGCAAGAGTTCCTGCAGAAAATTGACGGTTTTAGTCCCGCTGCCTGCGTCGGCGAAGCGCATTTGCTCCACGGCGGCGGCTGGAAAAAGCTGGCCGCGCAAAACATCTCGGCCCAAGCTTTCCGCGAAGCCGTGACAGCAAAGCTGCCCTGCGTGAAAACTGTGCGAGACTATTATGGGATGGTCGAGCAAACCGGCTCGATTTACATGGGCTGCGACGCGGGCTTCCTGCATACCAATGCCCATAACGACATCCTTTGCCGCGACCCAGATACGCTGGAGATCGCACCGCCAGGGACGTCTGGCGTCATGCAAGTCTTGTCGGTCTTGCCGACGTCCTATCCCGGCTTTTCAATTCTAACCGAAGACCTGGGAACGGTGCATGGGGATGGTGGGTGCCCGTGCGGCCAGCCGGGCAAGTATTTTTCCATTCATGGCCGCCTTGAACAGGCGGAAATCAGAGGCTGCAGCGACACCTATGAGGCCGCTGCATGATGGACCATAGTGCCATAGATGCGGTCTTGGACGCGGCGCCTTTTCCGGCGTTTGATGACCGAATCATCGCTATGTTCGATGCGCTGCACCAGAAAATCATGGTGCATCCAAAAGCGCGTGCCTTTCCGGATTTGGCGGCTTTTGGCTTTTTCGTGCGGGCCAGACATTTAGAGACGATCAAGCAGGGCTATCTCGCTGACCGCACCCTGCTTGGCCGTGGCCTCGCCTTTCATATTGGTCCGGCCAATGTTCCGCTTAACTTTGCCTATTCGCTCGCGGCATCGCTCCTGGCAGGCAACCCAACGATCGTTCGGGTGTCATCAAAAGATTTTGAGCAAGCAGGCATCTTGGTCACGTTGCTGAACGAAGCCTTGGCGCAAGCAGATTTGCCGGATGTGGCAGCCGTCATCCAATATGACCACACGTCAGACTACAACCAGATATTGTCAAAGGCGTGCGACATCCGCGTGGTGTGGGGCGGCGATGAGACCATTGCGTTTTTCAAGGGCATTCCAACCCAGCCGCAAGCTACTGAAATCCAGTTCGCGAACCGCTATTCGGCCCTGCTGATTGATGCGGCGTTCTATCTGGAAGACTGCGATCCAGCGGAAACAGCGCAAAGAGTTTACAACGACATTTATCCCTTCGAACAGCAAGCCTGCACGTCGCCGAAACTCGTGTTCTGGCTTGGCAATGCCGACGCTTGTAGCGCTGCAAAAGCGCGGTTTTGGCCAGCTCTGGCAAGCCTTTTGACCTCGCCAAGCTATGAGACGAAGCCCGGCCTCGGTGTCCGCCATTTCAAAAGCATGGCGCAGATGGCGGCGCATCATGATGTGGCTGAAGCGGGCGCACATCTTCATCCCAATTTGAAAGTTCTCAATCTTGGTGAAGCCGCGGCGCCCGTCATGCCTTGGTCAGGATCGGAAGGCCTGTTTCTTCAAACGGATATTGAAGATCTGTCCGCATTGGGCCGTCATCTTGATCACCGCTGCCAAACCCTGAGCGTTATCGGCGACGTCAAAGACGACATTCTGCGAACCATGGCAGCGCAAGGCATGAAGGGTATTGACCGCATTGCGCCCGTTGGCAGCAGTTCCAATTTCTCCTTCATTTGGGAAGGCAAAGACCTCATCCACGCCATGTCGCGGAGTTTTCCGCGATGAAGCTCGTGCATGCCGTTTGGGAACAGCGCAATCTTGGCCTCAATGTCTATGAGGCTGAGGTAGCGGAGGACGACACACCCGGTAGCATTTCAGCGCAACTCTCAGAGCTGACCGACGCTGACTATATCTGCGTGAAAGTCCCAATCCCAGAGGCGCATCTGACGCCAACTCTTGAAGAGGAGGGCTTGCGCTTTCGCGAAATGTTGTCCACAGTTGAAGTTACCAAGCTGCCCGCGCTGGATAGCCTGCAGCAGCGCTATGCATCCGCCCTTAAAGCCGCACCAGCGACGGATGCCGAGCAGGTGGAAACCTTTCGCCACATCCGTAATGGCCTGTTCTCAACGGACCGTTATTCACTAGATGCGCAGTTTACAGCCGAGCAAGCGGCCAACCGCTATTGCGGCTGGATTGGCGATGAGCTGGACCGCGGCGGCGTGCTGCATGCCATTTCTTTCAAAGGCAAATTTGTGGGTTTCTTCCTGGTGCGCGAGACGGGGCCGAAGCGCTATTCATCCCTGCTGGCTGCTATCTTCCCGGCCTATCAAAACATGGGCCTTGGCTATTTCATCAACCATATGGCCTATGCGCATTGCTTCTCCATCGGCGCGACCGCGGTGTCCACGACATATTCCTCAAACAACCTGTCGGCGGCAAATATCCACTGCCATTTAAGCACCCGTTTACTATCGCAGGTCTACGTCTACACAAAACATGGTTAACGCGAGGAGAGTTCCGGCATGTCGAACCTCAGTCAGTATAAGTCCGCTTTTGTTGACACTTTCCGTGTACCGGAAGGGGATTTGGCCACCCTCGCATACCAATCTGTCGAAACGTGGGACAGCTTGGGCCATATGCAGCTGATGACAGAGCTTGAAGAAAAGTTCGACGTCGAGCTCGACATTGACGACATCGTCGAGTTTTCCAGCTTCGTCAAAGGCAAAGAAATCCTTGGCAAATATGGGGTCGCCCTCGATGGCTGATGTGGAGCCAAGCAAGGTCTTTGACATCAAGGGAATTTTGAAGGCCCAGTGTAATCGCTTCCCCATGCTGTTCATCGACAAGGTGACGGACTGCATCCCGGGAGAGCGGGCGGTGGCGCAGAAAAATTTCACCTACAATGAGTGGTTCTTCCCGCCGCATTATGAAGACGATCCAAATGTGCCGGGCTTTGTGCTTGTCGAAAGCCTAGTCCAAGCCTTCCTGATGACCTTTTTATCGTTGCCAGAGAATTTTGGCAGTCGGACGAATTTTCTAGAGATCAAGAACACAGCCTTCCGCCGCCGCGTCGTGCC
>CAKZYD010000187.1 GCA_937884085.1 uncultured Sphingomonadales bacterium
GAAGACGTTTCGGACATTATTAATGCACAGTTCAGTGTCCTGCTGCCTGCCGTGGTCGACGGCCCGTCAGAAGAAAGCCTTTTCACCCAGGAATTGCGCGTGGCGACAACGGGTGACCAACGTCTGCAATTTGTCGGTGGTTTCTTCTATGAGGATTTTGAGCGCGAAGGCACGATCAGTCAGGCTGAAATCTTCTTCCTAAACACGGTCGATACCGAGCGTCAGCAAATCGCCATTTTTGGAGAAGCCACCTACGCCATTACGGACGCTTTAAAGGTCACCGCGGGGCTGCGTTATTTCAACTACGATGTGGACGTCAGCACCGATGGTGGGCCAATTGACCGGTCAGACGAAGACGGGTTTAACCCACGGGTCTCGGTATCTTATAACTTAAACGATGAAAACCTGGTCTATGCCACGGTCTCCAAGGGCTTCCGTCCAGGTGGTCCGAACCGCGCGGTACCTCCAGCGCTCATTCCCCCTCAGTGCTTTGCTTTGTTTGAACAAGGCGGCATCCCGATTAGCGAGGATGGACAAATCGGGTCCTTCCAATCGGACTCGGTTTGGAACTACGTAGGCGGGGCCAAGCTTTCCGCGGCAGGTGGACGATATAGCGCCAACGTGGCCGGCTACTTCATAAGATGGAAGGATATCCAGCAGTTGTTCTTCCCACCTGGCTGCGGTGTTGGCGGCACGGGCAACCTAGGTGAAGCAGATATTGTTGGTGCTGAAATCGAGTTCAATCTTCAGCCCGCCGATGCATTTCGTCTATTTGGCAGTATCAACTATAACGACGCAACGTTTGATGGGGATACGCCGCTGCTGGGTATTACGGATGGGCAGTCCATCCAAAACGCGCCCAAATGGGGCATTAACCTGAATGGCGAAGTGAACTTCTCAGGGCCAAAAGATAGCGATGGTTTTGTGGTGGTGAGTTACCGTTTCAACGATAATTCTTTTAGAGATAACGCGCGCAATGCGCCCGAACGTTTCCAAGAGAGTTTCTCGACCGTTGGTCTTCGTGCTGGCCTGGATCTTGGGCAGTATTCACTCACGGCCTATGTTGACAATTTGACAAACGAGCAGCCACGCGTGACCAATTTCCTCTCTACATTTGGTGTCATCCCTGGTCTTGGCAGAGAGCGCTTCTTCACCCTGCAGCCGCGCACAATCGGCTTGCGCGGACGCGTTGACTTCTAAAGGGTCTGACACGCTGTTGAATGCTAAGTGACGCGGCGCCGATAGAAACTATCGGCGCCGTTTTTTGATTGTACTGCGAGAGCTTAGCTTGAGAAAAAGCGCAACAATTTTAGGCTGAGTTCTTCAGCAGCTTCCACATTCGGTTGATGTCCAATGCCGGGCATAATATCGAGCTGAGCGCTGGTAATACCGCCGGCGATGGTGCGGGCCTTCTCCGGCGGATTGGCACCATCAAGTTCGCCAACAAACACCAGTGTTTTACTTTGCACATGTGGCAACATGTGGCGAATATCGACGCGGCGCAAAATGGGCGCGCTGGCCCTTGCCACTGCGGCGCCATCATTATCCATGATGCGCGCGCGTTCACTGGCAATGCGGTCTTCATTGTCAGGGTTGTTTAGGAATGGCGCGCCATAGAGTATCGTCATCAGCGCATCGACCGGCCCTGCCGTATCGACCGCAAATTCCTCCAGCAAGAGACGCTCGTATTTCACGACCTTTTCGATAGGCTCTGATTCAGCAGACGCACCGCCCACGGCAAGTTTACCGACTTTTTCTGGATAGAGCGCAGCCAAACGAATGCCGCAGACGCCGCCAACCGACATGCCGAGGATATGGCACCGCGCCAGGCCGAAATGCACCATTACGCCCAGGATGTCATGGCATAGATTATCGACGTCATAGCCGCCAATCGGCTTGGCGCTGCGGCCTTGTCCGCGCCAATCGAGCGTGATGCACCGAAAGTGTTTCGACAGCACATCGATTTGATTTGCGTACATGCGGCCATCAAAAAACAAAGCATGCAGACACAAAATCGCTTCATCGCCTTCGCCGAACTCTTCAACGAACAGCTGCGTTTCATTCACGTCAATCAACGGCATGTCAGCGAGACCTTTCTTGATTTGCGCGCTGGTTAAGCGCTTTTCGGTCAATCTTCTCGGTCGTCCCACGAGGCAGGGTCTCTAAAACTGTCACGGTGCGCGGATGGGCATAGGCAGGCAAGTGTTCGAGCGCATAGGCTTTGATGTCGTCAACATCCACATCGCCGGCAGCTTGCAGCGTGACAAAGGCGACTGGACGCGCACCTTTGATCGCGTCTTGCTGCGGGACGACAACCGCTTCTGCTATGACCGGATGGGACCGCAGGACTTTTTCAACTTCGGCCGGAAAGATGTTCTCACCCCCGCAAACAAACATGTCGTCAGCGCGGCCCACAAAGAAGTAAAAGCCCGTCTCGTCGCGGCGCAGCACGTCGCCGGTGTTGTAGTAGCCATCTTTGAACTTCTCGGCATTGACCTGCGGAAGCCCCAAATAGCCAGAGCTAGTCATCGGCGTTTTGATCCACAAAACGCCTTCATCTCCACCGCCTTCCAAATAAAAGTCGACGTCCTTTGCTGGATAGCCGATGGAAAGCGGCGGTTTTGTAAGGCCTTCAGGCGCAGGGCCAAAGGAGACCAGCCCGCCTTCGGTCGTGCCATAGCCGTTATCGATGGACGCATTGGGGAAGACACGCTGGATATCGCAAAGCAGGCTTTCACTCAGCGGCGCTGAGCCCAAGGCAACAACAGATACGGAAGACAGGTCGGCGCGATAACCTTCGTCGATCGCGCGAATGGCCAGCGCCATCATGGTTGGCACACCGGTTATTTCGCTGACCTGGTGCTGCGCGACCGTGTCCAAAAACGTCTCCGTTGAGAACGTCGGCATCATGATGCACGTCCCGCCGAAAAACAGGCTAAGCATGGTCGTGGCCTGTGCATTCATGTGGAAGAAGGGCGCAGCGATCAAGGTTCGCAAGTCAACAGAACTCGCCCGCGCAAACTCATAATGCCGCAGCGCCCAGCCGTAACCGCCATGCGTGATTGGAACTGCTTTTGGCAGTCCCGTACTGCCGGAGGTGAACATGATGCAGGCAACATCATCGCCGTGCACCTGGTGCGGCGGAAGTCCGGCGCCTGTCTCAGAGAATATGGCCTCATCATCTAAGGCAAACTCCGGCACCGAGCTTCGATTTGCATGCGCTGCGTCAACAAAAACGCACTGGGCTTTGCAGAGCGCGAGGACTTCTTGTTGCATTGGCCGCGGGAGCTTGAAGTTGATGGGGCAAGCTACCGCGCCGCAATACATGATCGCGTAGAATGCGGTCATATAGTCAAGATGATTGCCTGACAACAGCGCCACATGATCGCCAGGGCAAACCCCCTTCGTTTTCAGGAATTGAGCGCAAGAGGCAATACGGCCGCGCAGCTGGTCATAGCTGAAGACAACCGCGTCGCCAGCGCGCTGGTCGAAAATGATCGCCGGTTTGTTGCCAGGAACGTTGGCATCGATCATCGTTGCAAGGTTGGCCGTCATGGCGTGATGATGGCCTTGCCAAACACCTTGCGGTCTATCATCTCCTGCATCGTTTGCGCAGTCTCTTCAAGCGGACGTACGCAGTGCAGAACGGGACGCAATTTTCCCTTTGCTGCCAAATCCATTAGGTGGTGCTGATCTTCGCGGGTCCAGCCATCCGAACCGATGATGGTTTGCTCGAAGGACCAGATGTACCGAATGTCCGTTTGTGGCGCATATCCCGTCGTTGCACCGCATGTGAGCATACGCCCACCCAGCTTTATGAGTTTAAGAGACTTGGCCCAACTGTCTCCGCCGAGATAGTTAACGACGACATCAACCCCGCCCTCTCCGGAAACGCGGGCTTTGCCTGCAATGGCGCGCGTTTGCTCAAACCAGTCCTCTTTAGAGGTGTCGATGACATGGTCTGCGCCAAGCGCTCTCAAACGCTGCGCTTTTTCCGGACCACTCGCGCAGGCAATCACGCTAGCGCCAACGCTTTTAGCCAGCTGCAGACAACATATGCCCACGCCGCCCGAAGCAGCTAAGATCAAAATTGTTTCGCCGGTGGTGACTTTGCCGCGATGAATCATCATGCGGTAGGCAGTGCCATAGGCCACCGGTAGGGCCGCAGCATCTTCAAAGCTCAAACCCTCTGGCATGGGAAGCAAATTGCTTTGCGGCACCAGGGCATATTCACGCGCGCAGCCAAGCGCCGTCTCCCCCATCATGCCAAAATCACCATAAGGCAGAATGCTGACGCGGTCCCCGACATCGCAGTCTGTGACGCCTTCGCCAAGGGCTTCAACAACGCCTGCACCATCTCCGCACGGCACCATCGGAAGAGGGTTTTTTAGGCTCGTTGTCGCGTCTAAAATCATGGGATCAAAGCCATTGAACCCTGCAGCTTTGATGCGAACCAGTGCCTCGCCAGGGCCGGGCTCGGGCATTGGCCAGTCCTCCAGCTTAATGTTATCTGTCGAGCCATGCTCGCGATATGCTGCGACGCGCATTGAACCTATCCTTACAAACCTAGAGTGTGACGACGCCTTTGGGCGTCTCGAGTGTGAGCGTGAAGCGAGGCGCGTCCGCTGGACTGGCGATAGCCTCCTGCCCAAGCGCTATGAGATAGCGATTGAGCAGCTCTCCCTTTGGGTGCAAGACGCTGAAGGCCTTAAAATCGGCTCCGCCTGGCGCTGTATCAGCGGGATGATGTGCGCCGCCCCAGTGAATGAAGAATGGTAGCGCAAAGCCTAAAGCGCCATCTGATGGAGCCAGTAGAGTCCATTCAAGTTCTTGGCCTTCTGGCGTGACCCGCCCTCCAGGATAGGTGTCTGTCTCGCCGAGCCCAGCGCGCTGGGCGGCCACACTAAGCGCGCTCAAAGGAGACTTGGGGCTCAGGCACCACGTCATCAACCGCGGTACGACGCTTCGGGCGCAATAGCCCGTCCATGAGTCGCTAAGATCAGCGCCAGGTTGCGGGGCAAGAATTTCCAAATAGCAACGCGGGCCAAGCGCGGCGATTGCATTTTGTGTTTGGCCGTCGGTGTGTTTGCCGCCAAACTTAGGGGTAACACCCGTGCGCTCTTCAAACCAAGCGCAGCCATCCTCAAGGTTTGCGGTGGCCAGAATGATGTGGTCAAGAGTGTCCATCAGCCAGCGTCCAAAATCGCAAAAGTCGCTCTGGCGGTCGCACAAAGCTTCCCAGCATCATCGGTAAGCTCCACGTCGACTGTGGCAAGCATCCGGCCTTGCTTTCGAACAATGGCCTTGGCGTGCATTGCCGATTGGACAACCGGCCGCAAGAGATCGACCCGGTAGTTGACCGTGGGGCAATTCTGGGCCCCGCGCGCCAGAAGCGCGTAGGTCGCAGCGGTATCTAAAAACGCGCCGATAACGCCGCCATGAATGTG
>CAKZYD010000188.1 GCA_937884085.1 uncultured Sphingomonadales bacterium
GTTTATGTTGAGAGCGCTCAGATTGGCATTGCACCACAATGTTGGTGGGGATGTGGGTGATACGCACCGCGCTATCAGTGGTATTCACATGCTGGCCGCCCGCGCCGGACGACCGGTAGGTGTCAATGCGCAGGTCCTTTTCATTCACATCGATTTCAAAGCTGTCATCGACCACGGGATAGACCCAAACGCTGGCGAAGGAGGTGTGGCGCCGGGCGTTAGAATCAAAAGGGGAAATCCGAACAAGGCGATGAACGCCGCTTTCCGTCTTGGCCCAGCCATAGGCCATCTCGCCCTTCATAACGAGAGTTGCAGATTTAACGCCGGCTTCCTCGCCAGCGGTGTATTGCACCAAATCGGCTTTGTAGCCGCGCGCTTCAGCCCAGCGCCGGTACATTCTCAGCAGCATATCTGCCCAGTCCTGGCTCTCCGTGCCGCCCGCGCCTGCATGAATTTCCAGATAGCAATCATTGCCGTCGGCCTCACCGGACAACAGCGCATCCACTTCCTTTGCTTTGGCTTTATCGGCCAGCTGAGACAGCGTGGCCTCGACCTCCGATAACAGCTCGTCATCGGCATCGGCATCGGCCATCTCCGCCAGCTCGAGATTGTCATCAAGGTCGACGCGAATGCCATTCCAGCTGGAGATGGAATCGTCTAAACGGGTGCGTTCGCGCAGCAGGCCTTGCGCCTTCTGCGGGGCATTCCAAAGGTTGGGGTCTTCCGCCAGCGCGTTCAGCTCATCTAGGCGATCAACGGCAGCATCCCAGTCAAAGATACCTCCTCAGCAGCGCGAGAGACTGCTCAATTTGGTCGTTTAGTGACTGGATTTCTGCGCGCATGCGCGGCCTCCTAGCAAAACAGCTTGACGGTTGGCGCCTTTAATAAATACCGCCGGTTTGCGTGGCAAGAGGGTCCGTACCACTGCCGCTGGCTGTGAAGCCACCAAAGCCGCCGCCAAAGGAATTGCCTTCGCTGGCTAGCGGTTCGGTACCGGGCACAAAGGCCTCTAAGATGCGAAGACCGCCATCGCCAGGACCAGGTAAGCCAGTGTTGAAGTCTACTTCTACAAAC
>CAKZYD010000189.1 GCA_937884085.1 uncultured Sphingomonadales bacterium
GGAAACCAATGCCGATATTAGAATCGCCAGATTCCAGGACTCTCTCGTCGAATAGGTTCTCTGCAAAAGCTGTGACTGACCAGCGCCCACCATCTTGCTGATAGGTCAGCTGCGCATTGACCAGATGATAGCTCGGTTGGAACAGGAAGACTGAATTTACTGCGTCGTTTTCGATGGAAGAGGAATAGGTCCAGTCAACACGCCCAATCAGCTCTCCTGCATCGGAAACCGGGTAGGTGTATTGCGCAAACCCGTTCATGGACCATTCCGGCGTATTGGGCAGTCTGTTATCAAGCTGCACTTGAACATCTGGCGCAATCAGCGGGTCGAGCGGTGCGACACGGCTATATTCTGCATCCAAATAGCCAAGCCCAAATCCAAGCTGTAGAGACTCGATTGGCGCAGCCTGCACCTCCAATTCAAAGCCGTTGATGTTGGCATCGCCCGCATTGGTTATGATCGGTGCCCCCGAGTTATAAATGACCAACTGAATATCTTCGTAATCGGAATGGAACACGGCGGCGTTGACACGCAGGCGATTGTCGAGGCCCTGCCACTTCAGGCCAGCCTCATAGGTGGTGAGCTGTTCGGGTGTGAAGGGAATGGCGTTGGGCACTGGCGCCAAATAGCGCACGTTAAAGCCGCCTGATTTGAAACCTTCCGAATAGCTTACATAGACGAGCGTTCCGTTGCCAAAGTTGTAATCCAGAATGCCTTTAAAGGACCAATCATCAAAGGTCTCAGAAACGGTTCCAGGTGGGAAGAAGGGCGTTAGCGTGCCGGTGGGTCCAAAGATGGCCGCCAGCCCGTTGGTGACACCATTGCCGCCTTCGGGCGCTGTGTATTCCTTGTCATCCTCAGTGTAGCGCGCGCCCGCTGTCAAGGAGAGGTTCTCGACAATCTCATACGTCGCTTGCGCATACGCGGCGATCGATTGGTTGTTCACAAAGGTGAAATTGGTCACAAATCCAAAGGCGTCCGGGAGTGTCACAACCAACTCGTCATTGCCCGATTCATCAAAATAGTAGAGGCCGGCTGCATAGTTGAGACGGTCGGCGAGGGCGGTTCCAGTGATTTGCAGTTCCTGACTGAATTGATCTTGGCCATAGTCAAAATTGTCGGTGGTCGTCACTTCTATGGGTGCGCCATCTGCGTCGCGGGCAAATCGGCCAGTTGTCTTGCGGTAGGCAGTGATGGATTTCAGCGCACCCCAGCCCAAATCCCAATCCAGCGTTAAAGAAACGCCCCAAATATCAAGCTCAGTACCATTGGGGCCCGTAGCAAAGGTGGTATCCAGATCAGGCGTGATCCAGCGTTCATCAAATGGCAGTTCGCCGAGCACTGGCACATCGACCACATTTTGCAGGAACGCCAGGGATGGGTTGCCGGGCGGCACGTCGATATTTTGGAAAATTACACCGCCAGTATCGCGATCAAAGCGGATATCTGTACGCGTCGGCGCGCCCGGGGCTTGAAGAGAAATACCAACCAGTTTTGAAGCAGCATTCTGTTCATCAATGCTGGTATAGTCGGCTGACAGGGTGGCCATGACGTTATCTGCGACATCAACTTCTGCCGTGCCGCGGAAGGAATAGCGATTGGTGTTGCCCTGGCGGCGATCTTCCGCAAGGCCGACCATGAAGCCGTCTTGTTTGCGTAGCGAGCCGACCAGCTTAGTGCGTATCTTCTCGCCAATCGGAATGTCGACTGTGCCAAACAAGTCGACCCGATCGCGATTGCCATAGGCCGCTTCTGCCTTTGCCGTGAAGTCTTCTGAGGGCCTGCGGGAGACCAGGGAAATTGCACCCCCGATTGTGTTACGCCCAAACAGAGTGCCTTGTGGCCCGCGTAAGACTTCGATGCGCTCAAGATCAAGGACGTCTAGGACGCCGCCCACAGAGCGGGACATATAAACCCCATCCACATAAGTGCCGACGCCGGGATCCGTTGTCAGGGAGAAGTCAGTTTGGCCCACGCCGCGGATGAAGATAACGGCTCCTGAGGATACGCCGGAGACCGGCGCGGTGGAATCAAATACCAAGTTGGGTGTGAAATCTTGTAGACTTGAGATGTTTTGGGTGCCGCGCGCTTCCAAAGCTGCGGCCGAAATGGCTGAAATGGCAATGGGAGTGTCTTGCAGACCCTCTACACGCTTTTGTGCGGTGACGAAAATCTCTTCAAGGCCTGTAAAGTCTTGTTCTTGGGCATATGCTGGTAAAACCATGACCATTGACGCGCTCGCCAGGCATAGCGTCTTGATATTTTGCATTGTCTGATCCCTGTTTCAGTCTGGCCGCTTGACCTAGAGGCGGCTCTCTCCATGGCATTTGGTCTAGCAAGGCCAAGGCAACAGGTTTTGGTCCAGCGGGTACTAGTACTTGACTGGAGCGGCACTGCCGGGTTGCAAGACTGCTAAAAACCTGGCACCGCCACGGCCATGTCTGATGATGTAAGACTCAGTGGGCCCGTCAGCCCAGACTTCGACTACGCAGCGTATCCGTTCTATCTGCTATCGCGTGCAGCGGGCCGTTACAATGCGGCTATGGAAGCGGCGCTCAGGCCGTTCGGTCTCGACCAAGCACGCTGGCGGATTTTGATTGTCCTAGTGCAGCATGATCAGCTGGGCACGCAGGATATTGCCCGCAAAGTCGTCTATAAGCTCTCCACCACCACGCGGGTGATCCAGCGGCTGGAGGGGGCAGGCCTGGTGAAAACCCTGCAATCTTCCAAAGATGGCCGCATCACCAATGTCCACATTACAGAGGCTGGCCGCGCGCTTGTCGACAAAACGCGCGATGCGGCCAACACCGTGTTCAAAGAGGCCTTTGAGGGTGTCCCGGCTAAGGATATTGATGTGATGTGCGCGCAGCTGAAAAATATTGATGAGCGGCTCAGGCCCGACGCGGAAAAAAACACCCAGCAGCTTTGAGATTGCTGCCCTGAAATTTCTTGACCACCCGCCAAATTGCTTTAAGCTTAAAGTAATTTAAGGGAAGGTCCTATGGCAGAGGCAGATCCAGACCTATCTGCAGAGCGGCCAGATGTATGGGCGCCGCGGCGGCGCAAACTTGCGCCCAGCAAGCCCGAGGCTTTTGCAAAGCAAGACACGCTTTCTATCACACCTGATTTCGAGCGCTTTGAGCAGCATAATGACATGTTCTGCCGCGGCTTCTGGGATCGCGACTTTTCAAACAAAAACGTCGCAAAATTCTTCCGGTCCTTCGTGAAGCCGAGTGAGCGGTTCCGCGATAAGGATGGCTTTACCCAGCGCGACTATGCCCTGCGCAATGGGCCTTGGGTGGTCACCGAGATGTTTGCGGAGATGTATAAAAGCCGCAACCAGCGCGATGGTTTTTGGGACCCATTCACGGCCCATATTCCACCCAAAGTCGCGCCCATGCCTGTCGAGGACCCCGCCAAGGCAGCCCGCGATGTAAAGCGCATTGCCAAGCTCTATGGTGCGGATTTGGTGGGTATTACCGATTATGATGAGCGGCTCACCTATGCGTCCGGTTATTCCGCCCGTTCGAACAGCTGCAAGGCCATCGACCTGCCGGAGGGACTGACAAACGTTATCGTCTTTGCCAAGTCTATGGACTATGACCTTATCCGCACATCGCCATCGGCCACAGCCTCGACAGCACCGGCCATGGGCTATGCGCATGACGCGACAATCCTGCTGGCGCTCGCCCAGTATATTCGCTCGCTTGGTTATGAAGCAGTGGCAAATCAAAATGATACGACGCTTGCCATTCCATATGCGGTCAAAGCGGGCCTAGGCGAATATGGCCGCAGTGGTTTGGTGGTGACCAAGAAATACGGCTCGCGCGTCCGCCTAGCTCGCATTTTGACCAACATGCCGCTAGCCCATGACACGCCAAAATCCCTTGGCGTGGCCGCGACCTGTAATGCGTGTCGGCGCTGCGCCAACAATTGCCCACCGCAGGCGATAGACCATGGTGACCCGTCTGACTTCGTCTACAATCGCTCGAACATAAAGGGCGTGAAAAAGTGGACGACCGACGGCGAAAAATGCTTCACTTTCTGGGTCTCCAAAGGCACTGACTGCGCCAACTGCATTCGCACCTGCCCGTATAATAAGCCAACCAATAGTGCACTTGGGAAAACTATTCGTTGGATGCTTGGCACACCACTTAGAAAATGGGCGCTGAAGCTTGATGATCGCCTGCGCTGGCATGACCAAAAGTCCGGCGAAGGCTGGTGGCGCGGGGATAAGAAGCATTGGGAGACCGTTGCTAAGGCCGAGGATCATCCCCTCAATTCCCGCAAATATGAAATGCAAATGCGGTTGCGCAAAGTGCTTGAAAAGAAGCGGGCGAAAGAAAAGGCGGAGTTATGAAAGCGGTCTATTATGAAGAGTTCGGCTCAGCCGATATCTTGAAACTGGGAGAGCAGCCGAAGCCCGAGCCGGGGCCTGATCAGGTGTTGGTCAAGGTCGCTGCCACTTCGGTGAATCCCATCGACCGGCGACTGCGCTCAGGCGAACTCAAAGACTTTTTCCAATATAGCTGGCCCGTTATTCCTGGCTGGGATGTGGCTGGGCGCAGTGAAGCCGTCGGCGAAGACGTTGAGGACTTTCAGGTGGGCGATGATGGCGTCGGCCTTGGGTTCACCTGGTCGGTTGGGCCGGGAGCCTATGCCGAATATATGGCTATTGACGAGACCGCCATCGCGAAAAAGCCTGCAAATTTGAGTTGGCATGAGGCAGCAAGCTTGCCGCTTGTGAACCTAACGGCTTGGCAGTCCCTCAATGAGAGCTACTAGGTCCAGCCCGGCGACAGCGTCTTCATTCAAGCTGGGGCAGGGGGCATTGGCTCAGTCGCCATTCCCATCGCCAAGCATTTGGGCGCGAAGGGGTATACCACCACGCGGTCTAAGAACTTTGACTATGTCGTAAGCCGCGGCGCGGACGTGCCCATAGATTACAAGCGCGCCAATTATGTCCACGTGCTCAAGGAGCATGAGCCGGACGGCGGCTCCATGACGCTCGAAACCCTTGAAGACAAAATCTATGTGGAAAATGCCATTCGCGTCACCAAGGCAGGCGGCACCGTTATCTACATGAACAATGAGCCGCCGGAGATGCCGGAAAAGAATGACAAAGGCATCCATGCAGAATGGGTGCACCACCGCCCCGATGGCGCCATGCTGCAAACCATCATGGACCTTTATGGAAACGGCACTTTTACCGCGCCTAAGATGGAGGTGATGGGCCTTGAAGATGCGGCTGAGGCACACCGCAAGTCAGAAAGCTGGCGCACAAACGGCAAGATGGTTTTGCACGTCCAGGACATCTAAATGACTGCGCCTTATGTCTTGGTGCATGGCTCTTGTATGTGTGGAAAGGCCTGGGCAGAGGTGGCCGCGCGGCTGCGCACTGAGCATGGCCTTGAGGTTCATACACCAACCCAAGCGGGCCACGGACCAGAGGTGCCAACGCGCCAAGTCACGCATGCGCAGGTCGTCCAATCCATCGTCGACTATGTCGAAGCGCATGATGTGACAGACTTTGTTTTGGTCGGCCATAGCTTCGGCGGTACGGTCATTCAAAAGGTTGCGGAAGCTATTCCTGAGCGCATCCGCCGCCTTGTCTTTTGGAATGCCTTCGTGCTGCTGGACGGCGAGTGCTTGCATGACAATGTGCCAGAGCATATGCGCGCCATGTTGCGAGGTGAAGCCGCCGCTACCGAGGATGGCGCTATCGTGCTGCCTTTCCCTATATATCGCGACGTCTTCATAAACGATGCCGACTTAGCGCTTGCTCAGGCGACATATGAGGCTTTGTACCCTGAGTATGTCGCGCTGTTCGACGAGCGCTTGGACCTCAAGGCCTTCTATGCGCTCGATATCCCAAAATCCTATCTTTACAGTTGGGACGACGCGGCTCTTCCACATGGAGAAGAGACCGGCTGGTATCCACGCTTTGGCAATCGCTTAGGTTTGATCCGATTTGTCTCCATGCCCGGAGGACACATGGCGCTTTTAACCGCGCCAGAGCTTTTGGCGGACAAAATCGTTGAAGCCGGCCGGGATTAAGTCTGCAAGGATCGGCTAGCCCTATCAAAGGTCTGGCATTAATCTATCTTTTACGCGTCTCTGCCTAGTCTCGAACTATTATTTTGTAGCGTAGCCCAGGCGGGTGGACAGCATGGTGCAAGGGCATCTGCTTGCTGTCCATGGTTGTTTTATCTCTTGGGCTGGGCGTTCGGTCACAAGGGGAGAAGCGACCGTGCTTGCGTATCTGAACCAATTCACCATTCAGACCCGGCTTTTTGTAATTGTTGTATTGGGGTGCATTGGCCTCTTCACGATCAGTGTGCCAAGCGCTTGGAAGTCCTTGGGCGGCATGCAAAAAGCGCAAAGCACCCTAACCGCAGTTGATTTGAGCGCGGCTGCGAGTGCGCTGGTCCATGAGCTACAACGAGAACGCGGCAATTCGGCAGGCTTCATTGGCTCGAATGGCGCAACCGATTTTCGGCTCAAGCTAGAGAATCAGCGCGCTGCAACGGATACAGCCCTTGCGCGCTATAAGGCGTTGGCCAAAGCGTCTGCAGATAGCAAGGCGCTGACACCGCGCATCAACGCGATTGCAAGCCAGCTTGATAACCTGTCTGCAATGCGCGTGGGCGTGAGCAGTGTGAGTCTCACGGTCCCAGAGATGGCAAGGTACTATACAAGCACCATTGCTGATCTCCTTGGTCTATTCTCTGCTGCTGTGGCGGGAAGCGATACTCCAGACGTGGTCGCGCGCGGCGCATCACTCTTGTCTTTGCTGCAAGCAAAAGAGCGGGCTGGTCTTGAGCGTGCGATGGGCGCGGCCGGTTTTGGCGGCGGCGGTTTTAGCCCGCAGCTGGCGAAGGCCTTTGAAGCCCATATCACGGCGCAGGCAGCGTTTTTAACAACGGCAAAGAACCTAGCGGACCCCGCTTCTTTAGACTTGCTTACCGCTGCTTTGGACAGTGAGGATGCCAAAAAGGTTGATGCATTGCGCGCCGTTGCACGGAGCAGCTTTTCCTCAGGCGATACACAAGGCGTGACTGGAACGGCCTGGTTTGATGCAATCACCCGCAAAATTGACCAGCTCTACGAGGTGGAGATCGCAGCAACCCAAGCAATCCAGGCAGTCGCTACCGAGAGCTATGGCGCGGCGCGTTCTGACCTGATTGTAACATGTGCGTTGAGCGCTGTATTCATTAGCTTGCTGTTTTGGGCCAGCATGGTGCTTGGCGCCAGCATCCGTCGGCCCGTATTGACGCTCATTGGCCAAACCGCATCCATTGCAGACGGCGCTTTAGATCAGCCTGTGGCACATCAAGACATGCAGGCTGAAGTTGGCAAATTCTCCCAAGCGTTGGTGCTGTTACAAACGCGGCTATCAGACGCGGAAGCCCTGCGCGCGGCTGAAGAAGAGCGCAAGGCCAACGCCGATGCAGAAGACCGCCGCCGGCAGGAAGAAGCCGCCGCGCGCGATGCAGCCGCCCATGAAGACGCTATTCGCGCCGCTGAAGAACAGCGCGAAGCGGTCAATTCGGCCATTGCAACCATGACCGGCAATGTACGCAAGGCTGTTTCTGGTACCGTTGAAGATGTCGTTGGTGCGGTGGATGCCATCGAGGCCTGCGGCGCAAAGTTAGAGGAAATTGCCCGCACCGTTGCGCAAAGCATGGCTGAGGCCCGGCAATCCGCTGAAGGCGCGACTGGCTCTTCGCAAGCCGTGGCGGCCGCTGCGGAAGAACTCAATGCGTCGATTGGCGAAATCAACGGCCAGGTAAAAACCAGTCAGTCTCTTATCGCCGAAACGGGCCAGGATGCGGCCTCTGTTTCTGAGTCCTTGGAAGGCCTAAGCGAAGCAACAGAAGAGATCTCCGAAGTGATTGCAATCATTACCGAGATTGCAGAACAGACTAATCTATTGGCACTCAATGCAACAATTGAAGCGGCCAGAGCAGGCGAGGCCGGCAAGGGCTTTGCTGTTGTAGCATCAGAGGTCAAATCTTTGGCTGATCAGACAACCAAATCGTCTGCCACCATTCGCGATCAGGTTGGCCGCGTTCAAAGTGCTGTGGAAACAGCTGTGACGCGCATTACGCAAATGACCGAGCGCATGAGCGATGTTAGTGAATGCAGTGATATGGTCAACGCCTCTGTCGATCAGCAATCAGATGCAACTGGCGAGATTGCCCGGTCGGTCCAATCAGCGTCTAGCAATGTGGATGCAGTTTCGGAAAAAGTGAGCACCATTGCAGCCGATACCGACACCCTGTCATCCCTGGGCGGCGAGCTTGTCGCTATTCTTGGTCAAGTGCAAAGCTCTGTCTCAACGCTTCGGGGCACGATCAACAGTGCGCTTGATGAAGCGGAAAATGCTGCTGCATAGGGCTACGTTCATTTCAAGCCAGGTTTCGCGCAACTTGGCTACTAAAGATTTAAGACGTTTTCTTGCCGTATTTGCACGGTTAAACCTGGCATGCATCAAAGAAACAGGGACTCTTTCATGTATCACTTACTGCGTGTTATCGCGCTGGGCGTCTGCCTATGCGTTTCAGGTATTGCCTTAGCGCAAAACAATGCCGATTTGCGCGCGACACTCTTTGATCCCGTCGATGCTGTGTTGAAGGAAGCGAATCAGGCTCAGGCCAATATTTTGGCGCCTAAGTCTTATGCGAAAGCAGCGGAGGCTTACCTGTCTGCAGAGAAAAAACTAGACGCTGGCCGCAGTATTGATTCCATTCGCAAAGACTTGGAAAAAGCCAAAACTGCGCTCACCGAAGCTACAGCTGCAACCCAGGTTGCCAAAGTCACGTTTGCGGCCGCGCTTGAAGCGCGCGCCGATGCCATAAAGGCGGACGCTGAGCGTTATGCTCCGGAGAACTGGAAGGAAGCAGAGGTCCAACTGGCCGAGGCTGCTCAGAAGCTCGAAGCTGGCCGAGAGAAATCAGCGCAAGAGCGCGGGGAAGAGGCGCGCGCTCTATATCGCAGCGCCGAGCTATCAGCCATCAAAGCCAATTACCTGGATGAAACCCGGCGCCTGATTGCGCAGGCCCGTGAGAATAAAGTGCAGAAGCTGGTGCCCCAGACCCTGGGAAAAGCCGAAAGCCTCCTGCAAGAAGCTGAACAAGCTTTGAGCGAAGACCGCTATGACACAGACCGGCCCCGCCAGCTGGCTGCCGATGCAAAATACGAAGCAGCGCATGCGATCTATTTGGCGCAGATCTTAGGGCCTATCATGGAGGAAGAGCGCTCCTTGGAAGACTATGCTTTAGCAGCCGAAGCACCCCTTCAAACAATTGCGACGGCTCTTGATCAAGTGCCCCGCTTTGACAAAGGCGCCGCGCCAATTGTGGAAGATATTGTGCGCGCGATTGGAGATCTGCAAAGCCAAGCCAATGAAAACACAGACCGTGGCTATGAGATTATATCGCTTGAAGAAGACATAGCAGATCTGGAGCGTCAGCTGGGCATTCAGTCAGAACGGCTGGAAGCTCAGGAGGCGGAACGCCTGCGCTTTAAGAAGCTACAAGGGCTCTTTACGACGGCTGATGCGGAGGTTTTGACCCAGGGTAACGCGATGCTGATCCGGTTGACTAGCCTCAGTTTTGAAACTGGCTCGGCTAAAATTACCCCGGATAACTACGCACTGCTTGTTAAGGTGCAGCAGGCCATTGCGCTTTATCCTCAAATGGCGGTGATTGTGGAGGGGCATACTGATTCCTTTGGGTCTGACGATAAGAACCTGGCCTTGTCGCAGGAGCGGGCCGATGCGCTGCGAACCTATCTCCTCGCCAACACGGACGGCATGTCCGCTTTTGGGATTACAGCGATTGGCTATGGCGAAGCGCGCCCTGTAGCCAACAATGAAACTAAGGAAGGTCGTGCGAAAAACCGGCGGATTGACCTCGTGCTTCAACCGGCTGCTGGTGAATAATCGCTGGGCTGTTGCGGGGCCACAACCTCAATCCCTGGCACTTGCACATAGTGGCGCGCGTCTCCGTCTAAGACGAGTGCAGTGAGGGTGCCGCCATGCACTGCGCCCGTGTCGATACCAGTGGCGTGCGGGAATTCTGCTGGTCCCGATAAAAACGGCTGGTGCCCAAACACCACATGGCCGAACCGTCCGTCATAAACGTCCGCCCAAAAGGGATCGCCGGGCTTCTCCTTGCCTTGGGCTAGGAAGTCTCCCGTGTCCTTGTCAATAAAGCGGGTGCGCAGGATTTTGGACATGCGTTGGCGTGGTTTTCCGGTCAGAGCTGCAAAGGCTTCTGCACTCTCAGGAAAAACATCCATGGATCCCGGAATGCCCCCATGAACAATAAGAATGCCTTGCGGTTCGACGCGGAGGAAGGGAACGGCGCTGTCTAAAAAGGCGCGTGCACGCTCGCTGAGCTCGGCTGTCAGGCCAGGAAGCTCACCCGCGCTGCCTGCTTGCTCTGCGGCAATTTTCGGGCGCACAGTCAAATTGCGGCGATAGCGCCGGTGCCTGTCTTCATGGTTCCCCTCAACGAGCACCACGTCATAATCAGCGCTCTCCCAAAGCGATGCAGCGAAATCGACCGTCTCAGCCGGGGCGGGACCTTTGTCAACCAAATCCCCGACAAAGATCAATTGGTCTGCTGGTCCAAGGGACAGCCGGCCCACAAGCCTTTGCAGCGGTGTCAATAGGCCATGGACATCGCCGATGATAGCAGTGCGGTGTGCCAAGACGCCCCTAGATGACGGAGATAAAGATCAGAAGGGCAGCAGTGTAGGCCAAAATGGCGCCTGCAACGAACAAAATCTGGCGATTGTTGCTGGCTGATGAGGCGACGAATGTCTTAGCTTGGCTAATCAAGTCTGGCCATGTGTAGGAGACGAAGTCGCCTTGGGTTACAATGTTGATGAGCTTGCCGTCGCCATCCACTACCGGCAAACGGCGAAAGCGCTCGTTGGACATGATGCGCAGCCATTCCAATAAGTCATCATCGCCGCGCGCCACGCGAACCCGGTCCGTCATGATGTCGGCCACCGTTAGCGCATCGACATCTTTGCCTTCCGCAACCACGCGATTGAGGAAATCCCGCTCCGTGAGCATACCAATGACCCGCTCATCATCGCCAACAACGACGATAGAGCCGTAGTTCTGTGCCGCCATCATTTGGGCCGCTTCGCGAATGCTTGTCTCCTTGGTGCAGGTGAGTGGCTTTGGTTTTGACTTAAATTCTTGCCTTTCAGCGATTTTCATTGGTGTGCTCCCTTCAGCAATGTCCCTCCTTACAGAGTGTATAGCGTGAAACACCGGCGTCAATTAAGACAGCTTTCCAGCATGCTGTGGCGAGGCACAGTTTTGGCGCAGTGGAAAAAAGGCCAGCTGCGAATGCGGCTGGCCAAGGACGAGTTTCGGATGCCAGACGTGGCGAAACTGTTTTTCCAAGCGTCTCTAAAGCGTTCGGGGCGATTGAGCCGGTCAGCAATAAAAAAGGAGAGCACATCTCAATGGTGAGATAGCTCTAACGCCATAAAGAGCCCTGCACCGCCTAAAACGCCTTCCCCTTAGCTTTGCGCTAGCACTGGTCAGGTCGACGTGGAATACTCATTCGCGGGGTAGAATGTCATGTGACAAACGGTCTAAGAAAAATAATGATAATAGGTGTCAATTGCATTACTATGCATTTGGCTATGACTGGGGGGCAGTCATTGAACGACTGTTAAAGAGTATTCGGTGAATACAACCACGTTAATAAACCATATCGCGATATCGCCGCATATGTCTGTGCGTGGCCGCCTTGGCCGTTTTGTTATTGTTTTCCTTTTCCTAGGTCTTGCGCTCTTTGGCGATGCAGCCACGCGCAGTGTGTTCTGGACCACATTGGCGGATGCTTATATCGCCGTTACCGTCTTTGTCGCGGCAACGCTTTTGCTTTTCTACAGCATAGAACATGTCTTCAAAGTCGATACCGCCGCGCTTTTGGAGCGCTATCAGCAATATCAGGTTCCACTCGCCGCCCTGTTAGGCGCCTTACCAGGATGTGGCGGCGCGATTATGGTGATGACACAATATAGCATCGGCCGCATTGGGTTCGGTGCGGTGGTGGCTGTTTTAACGTCCACGATGGGTGATGCAGCGTTCCTGCTCCTCGCGACAAAGCCGACCATTGGGTTAATCATTATTGCGATTAGCGTGACCGTTGGCACGGTGAGCGGCTACCTAGTCCAAGCCATCCACAGCCCGAATTTTCTCCGGGTGACGCAAGGAGCCCGTTTCAAAGACATGGGCCCGCCTTTTGCTTTCGGCCGCCTCAACTGGCCTTGGATAGCAGTCCTTGCGCCTGGGCTTGCCTTCGGCGTGCTGTCCGCATTTCAAGTTGATATTGATGAGCTTTTCGCCATCCCTGGGCTTGCAACCACGGTTGGCGCTACTGGCGCTGTGTTGTCGGTGGCCTTGTGGTTCATCAATCCAAATAAGGCAAACAGCACACTAAGCGTTACAGACAAAGGCAGTGTTGCCAGCATTTGGGACAAGACTACGGCGGATACATGCTTCGTTACAGTCTGGGTTATCTTGGCGTTCCTGCTTTTTGAGCTCACGGTGCATTGGACCGGATGGGACCTAAAAGACGTGTTCGGCACTGCGGGGGTTTTCATGCCTCTTTTTGGACTTTTGATTGGATTTTTGCCGGGTTGCGGCCCGCAAGTCTTAACAACCAGTCTTTATCTGCAAGGCATCATCCCGCTATCTGCGCAGCTCGCAAATGCTATTTCAAATGACGGCGATGCGTTGTTTCCTGCCCTTGCGGTTGCCCCGAAAGCGGCCATTGTTGCCACCCTATACACCGCCATTCCGGCTTTGATTGTTGCCTATAGCGCGTTTTTCTTCTTTGGAGTCTAGCCTAACTGTCACGCGGTCTTTGGGATCTGTTTCACTCGCGCAACATCGGGTCCAACTCTAGTACGTCGTGATCGCAGTTTCTTCGTTATCCCTGCCAACGCGGCTTTAACCAGTTCCGGGCTATAAGCTTAATCGACTGAATTTCATGTATTTTCTCAGTTGGCATGCGGCTTGCTGAGGATGTGGCGTATCCGTTGTTTGGAGTAAATGATGTTACGATTGCTTTCCTTGGCGACTGGCGTTGCTTTGGCGCTGACACGTTCCGCGACTGCTGGCGCTATTGATATGGGCCAGTTCGATTTCAACACCGATGATACATCCGGCTTTGAAACAGAAGGGCCAAATGTTTCGACCCGCATTTTCCGGGACTCCTTGGAAATTCGCGTTATTCAGCCCCGCAACTCTGACCTTCTGGCTGTTGATCCTAATTCTTATGTCTCGTTTGAATTTGGGTCCGGCGCGGACTTTACGCCCGATCAGATCATCTTCGGCAGTCGTCGGACCTCGATTGGGCGAGAGGGTAACTTGGTTGTTCGGACCAGTCTTGATGGTTTCGTTGCAGACGCCTTCAATAACTTTGTTAGCGATGAAAACTTCGTCCCTGACGTGATTGATTTGTTCTCAATCTATGGTGCCAACACGGTCAGCGAACTTGAGGTACGTTTTTACGTGTTTGACCCAGTTGATCCGCAAATCGACCTGAATTCTGGTCTTCAAACCCGCATCCGTATCGATAACTTTCAAGTTACGGCTGTGCCAGAACCAGCAAGCCTGGGTCTCCTCGGCGCAGGTCTTCTTGGAATGAGCTTTTTGCGCCGAAAGAGAGCGGCGTAACTCTCTCTCCTTAACTCTCTCTGACCTCTCAAGTCTCTTAAGGCCGCCCTTTTCCAGAATGTGAAAAAGGGCGGCCTTTCTCTTTGCTGATGAACCTAAGCGGCCACGCGTTCATCAATCTGGCTTGCTGCATCGTCAGCGATGGCTTCGCCGCTGGATGCTGCATCTACGGCGATCACCTCCACATCCGTCATACCGTTGAAGCCAAGTACGAAGCGCAGATAGGTGGTGGCAAAGTCTGCCTCGCTACCGGCCTTAGTGCCGCCGGAGGCGACGACCACATAGACTCTCTTGCCGGTGACCAGGCCAACGGGGCCATTTTCCGTGTAGCGGAAAGTGCGGCGGGCGCGGGTGATCATGTCGACCCAGGCTTTGAGCGCTGCGGGGATGCCGAAGTTGTAAACCGGCGTTGCGATGACGATCGTATCGGCGGCCTCAATCTCTTCGACAAGGCTGTCTGAGTGGGCCAGCGCCGCGTTTTGTTCATCGGTGCGGGCATCGGGGTCTGTAAAGTTTGCGCCAATCCAGGCTTCGTTCACGAACGGAACACCGTCTTTCAGGTCTCTGCGAGTGACTGAGACTGGGCCTCGTGCTTCAAGTTTGGCGATCACTTGATCGACCATGGCGCGCGTTATCGAGCCAGCGGCGCGCATGGATGCATCTACGCGTAAGACTTTGGTCATGGGATCTCTCCTTGGTTTGTGCTTGCTGGGGCTTCACCTGCGAAGCTCCGTTGCGTGAGGAGAGAGATAGACCGTCAAGGTAGTCTGAAATAGGCACTTTTCTTGAAGGTCTGAATTTCCAATCTGGAAACAGTCAGTATGACTAGAAATAGAGGTTGATACAGTCCAATACGCCGTCCGCGTTAATCAGGTCGACCCGCTTTTGCTGGATTTTGAAGGTGTCCCCATCCCATCGCAGGTCATGGCGCACGGTGCCGCCATAGGTTTGGGTCTTGCGCTGATATTCCAGCATGATGAATTTGGCGCGGCATTTCAAAAGCCCGCTGTCTTCATCATAGTCCTCAATCCGCACATTGCTGATGAGGTGGACGGAGCGCGGAAAGGGCTGCAGGGAGTAGGCATCTGGCGCAGAAAAGCGCTTGATACGTACTTTGCGCAAAAGCGGGTCTTCCAGCATGATGGAGACATGCGTATAGGGGTCTTCTTGGCCTAAAGTGGCAGGCACCCAATAAAGACCATCATCCGTGAAGAGGTCATTCCAGCGGTCCCATTCTTGCTCATCTAAGAGGGCCGCTTCTTCAATCAGGAAATCTTCTACGTCCTGGCGCGTCGGTCTGGCCATTTGTGAGGTTTGCGGATGCAGCGGCGTTGCACTTGTCACGCGGCGTCCTCCAAACTTGCGTCGCTGCCTTTGGTCATCAGACGCAGCCATTCCTTAAACTGATTGCGGAATACGATGTCGGAAGACCCAATAGCCTGCGTGCCGCCATCTTTGTCTTCTTCTTCGCGGCCGAGATAGCGATGCATGCTCACCCAATCATTGGCCTGTGTCATCAAACCCTTTTGCATGCGCCGATACTGTTCTGCGTCATCAGGCCCCACCAGCATGGCTGAGGAGTTGATGAGGTTGGAATAGAGGATTGTCCGTTTAAGAAGCTGCTCCGGCGCCCCTTTCAGCCGCAGGTGATAGGTTTCAATCACTGTTTCGTTGACGGAGATGGGCCGCACGACACGGATCGCTTGAATCGCCCCTTTGATTGTCAGTGAAGGATAATAGACCGTGTTGTGCCGGTTTGTGGAAAAGATCTCCTTGGTGCGTTCTTCTCCATACGCGGCTTCCATGGCGTTTTGATAATCAGGAATGTCCGAATAGGCGGCATGGATGGATTTGCCAGTGCCTGAGAAGCTGTGGCCATTGGGATAGGTCATCACACCCATCTGATCAAAGAAGGAATAGCCCGAGGTGAAGGGCGCTAAGATCTCAATAGCAGGGATCACAACATCTTCGCCAACTTCCTGTTTGGCAACCCGTCTTGCGGTAAAACTTGAGGAGTTGTGGGCAACCACGGCGTGCAGAAGATCGTTCAAATTCTCAACGAAGAACTTCCAATTGCTGTCATGGCGATAACGCAGCACGCCTTTCACACATTCCAGTTCCCCCTCAGGCGATCGATCGACCATGTTATCAATGGAGGTCGCAGCACCGCCAAGCCATTCTGTAAGAGGTGGCACATCCTCGGACAAGGAGGCGAAGACGAAGCCGCGGTAGATATCGACTTTGGCGACTGACTGCAGGTTGCGCTTACAACTGTCTGGTCCGAAACCTGTATCATCATAGCCAGGCTCGGCCGGGATGTGCATGCAGGTACCATCATTGCCGAAAACCCATCCATGATAGCCGCAGCGGAAGGTCTTGGTATTGCCTTCACGCTCAGAGGTCAGCTCCGCGCCTTTATGTGCGCAGCGATTATAGAGAACATGCACCTGGCCTCCTTTGGACCGGGTCATGATGACGGATTGGCGTCCGATCATTGTGGTGATGAAATCGCCTGGTTTTGCCACTTGGCTGTCGTGACCCACAAAGATCCATGTGCCTTCGAAAATCCGCTTCATTTCCAAATCGAAAATGGCCGGGTCAACATAAACGCTGCGGTGAACTTCATCCGCGCGCACCAAGCCGTCCAGCTGCTCGTTCGTTACTAGCATGAGACCCTCTTACCACATTATCATGTAAAAGTACTTTAAGCTTAAAATAAGTTCAAGTCTTTGAAACCAGACGTAGTTGGTGACAGGCTTTGTGCCCCCTCAGCGCCTTCTTAACAGTAGGTCCACATGTCAAGACTGACGCACTGGCCATGCCGAAAGAAGCTTCTGGCCCTGAAACCAGCCTCCTGACAACCCCGGCCTGGGATAGCCTCGCCCATATGCGCTTAGTTTTGGCTGTTGAGGCGCACGTAGGCCGCCAGCTGACGCCCGATGAAATCGTTTCAATCGGCAGCTTAAGCGATGTGCATGTTTTATTGACTGGCGCGCCTTAGCCAGCTTCATAATAGCGCCCGTAATGGCGCGCATAGCGCAGGTCGTCAAAGCCAGCGGCGCGCACATATTGATGGGCCATATCCACATCGACATTGGTGAGGATGCCACCCAAAAGAGGTGCGTTTGCGTCAACAAGGATTTGCCGCGCCTGGGACACTGCAGGTCCGGGTGTTTTGTTCCACAGCACACACATCGCCATATGATCCACGCTCTTGGCAAGAAGGGCGGTGTCCACAACCGGCAACACAGGAGCGCTGTCGATGATTACTTTGTCATAGCCTGTTGCAAGCTCATCCAATAGAGCGGTGAGGGCTGCGGATCCGGCTGTTTCCGCCGGATCGAGAGGGATGAGGTCGTTAAGAAGCAGGTCCAATCCTGCCGGCCCTTTGGAAAGGGCTGGCTTAATAGCCGTTCCGTTGTTGAGTGTTGGTACAAGGCAGGACTGCGGTAAATCCGCCATAAGGCGGTGATGCAAGGACGGGCGCCGCAAGTCTAAATCCACCAGCACTGTACGATGTCCTGCCAAGGCATAGCTTATCGCTAAGGCGATGGCAGTGCTTGTTTTGCCTTCGGAAGGGAGTGCCGATGTAACCAAGATGCGTTGACCAGAACGCTTTGGCCCGCATGCGCCGTCAAAGGCGTTGCGCAGCCGTTTTACACTTTCCGCAAAGTGGCTGGTTTGACTGTAGACCATATGATCAGCCAAGCGGCCGGGTTGGTTCATATCACCGCTGAGCTGAGGGAGGGACACAAGCGGCGATAATCCGGTGCGCACTTGCATTAAGGAGAGCGCTTGAACCCGGGTGTCGAGAACATGTGATAGCAAAGCATAAGCGCTTGCTAACGCCGCACCAAAAAGGCCGCCGATCACGGCAAATAAGGTCCGATTGGGGAAGGTCGCGCGCAAGGGCGCGGTGGCCGGCGTCACCAAAAGCGCGGCGGGAGAGAGCGCATCTGCGTTGCCGGCTACAAAGCTTGTTTGGTACCCCTCAAGCAGCGTTTCATAGAGTTGCCGGGATGCGGCAGCGCGGCGCTCTAATTCGCGCAAGTCTATCCGCGCGGCGTCTTCTTGCGCGGCTATATCCTCTAGGTCTCGCTGTGCCTTTTCCAGGGCTTTGAAGCGCGCGGCAATCACAGCCACTTCATTGCTAAGGTTGGCAATAATCCGATCCGCTTCGGCTTCGATTTGGCTTGCCACATCTGTCAACTCAGCCCGCAGATGAACAACAGCGGGGTGGCGCTCCCCATAGCGGGCACGCAGCTCAGCCATGCGGCGAGTGCCTTGCGCTTCTTGGCGGCGTAGGTCAGCGATGGTCTTTGCGGACAGAACTTCCGCAATCGTTTCGACATCGCCGCCGCCGGACAAAAGTTGCCTTACATTGTCTAGGCGCGCTTTCGCTTCCGTAAGGCGCGTCTGAGTTGCGACGATTTCCGCATTAATCTGCGCGCGTTTTTCGCCGGTCATGGACGCGCCGTGGCTTGCTACCAGTCCATGCTGGGCGCGGTAAGCTTCTACCGCGCGCTCATCAGCAACCACCTGTTCCTGCAGGCCACTCATTTGGCCATCGAGCCAATCGGATGCATCATCGATGGATGCTAGGCGGTTTGCCCGGTCCCGCTCTAGGTAGCTGGCTGCAATTGCATTGGCGAGCGCGGCGCTGAGGTCTCTAGCTGTTGTCGTTACATCAATTCGCACGATATCTGTGATGGCCACACGCCGCACTGACATATGGCTCTGAACGAATTGAACCGCGAGATAGTCTATGGGCTTCTTGCTGGCTTCGGAAGAGCGTTGCTCATTGCTTTCAAAACCAAAAAGCTGCATCCAATATGCGATGGTCAAGATACCAGCGCGGGCGGTTTCGCCATTCGCTGATCCGGCAAAGACGGCATGTTGCGTCAAATCCGCCTGATCTGCAGCCGCCTTGAGCGTGGCGCGTGATTTGATGAGCTCAACCTGGCTGTCGACAAAGGACTGGCTAATGGCCTTTTGCTCAAGCGCTTCAACATCCACCAATGTCTGTCGCGGTGGATTGATCAAAAGCTCTGCGGTGGCAGTGAATGACTTAGGAATCAGGGTCGCGATGAAGACGGACACGATTGCCAAAAGCAGCGTGATAACCAAAATCAAACGCCCTTTGCGGCGCAGAATACTGATTAGGTTTTGCAGATCAATGCGCGGCTCTTGGGCGTTACGTGCTGCAGGGCTCAGCACAAAGGCCACAGCCTCAGTATCTTCCTGGGGCGTCATGACCACGCCCTTGTCAGCGCCGCCTTTGCCATGCCCCAACGTCTCGCCCAAGTCTTAGAATCGTTTAAAGAAACAGCATAACCCTATTTCATACCTTTGATCAATGCGGCGTGCTCTTAGGCCTAGCTATCGGGTAAGGTATCCATCGCAGTGGCAATTTTCTCCATCCATTCTGGATCTTTTTCGTTCAAGCGCGTCATTGCTTCGCCAATCCGCTGCTGAACCTCCATGAATTCGCCAGCTTTAGCGCCAAGGACACGCATAGCGCCCATACCCGTGAGCTCATCTTCAAGCCCCTCGGTGATGGCTTGAAGCTTGTCCGCAGCCGCTTGAATTGTGGCAGCGGCAGCCTCTACGTCTTCTGGGCTTTCGATGCTCTCCAGCGCGTCAGCAACCGTAGCCATCTCGCCTAAATAGCCGTCTGCCAGGGCTTCTGTTTCAGGATCGCTGGCAAAACCGCAAGAACCCAAAGCAAAGCTGATGATGGAAACAAATAGAAGTTTAGTGATGACGCTCATCTGCGCATATCCCCCGACTAGACTGTCTGATGCTAAGCAGCTTGAGGCGGGCTCGCAATCAGAGTTTACGGCCGTGACCAGGGTTTATTGCGTGGCTAGGCTGCCTCAAGCAGCATTGCGATGCCTTGCCCAACGCCAATACACATGGTGCAGATGGCGCGGGCGTAGCCTTTTTCCTGCATTTCCAAAGCTGCGGTTTGGGCAAGCCGTGCACCAGACATACCCAGCGGGTGGCCAAGGGCAATGGCGCCGCCATTAGGGTTTACATGCGCGGCATCGTCGGCAAGGCCCAGCTGGCGCATCACGGCTAAGCCTTGGCTTGCAAAGGCCTCATTGAGCTCAATCAGATCAATATCGCCAATCGATAATCCCGTTTTCTCAAGGAGTTTTTCTGTAGCGGGTGCGGGACCTATGCCCATGATCCGTGGCGGTACGCCTACGGTGACGCAGCCTGTGATTTTCGCTATCGGTGTCAGGCCATAGTTAGTCACTGCCTTCTCGCCGGCAATCAAGAGCGCGGCGGCGCCATCATTAACGCCAGAGGCGTTGCCTGCGGTGATGGTGCCAGATCCGTCCGGCTTCACAAACGCTTTGAGACTGCTAAGTTTCTCCATAGATGTCGCTCTTGGATGCTCATCCTGTTTAACAACAATATCTTCTTTTTTGCGCTGAGGAATCCGGATAGGCGTGATTTCCTTGTCGAGGCGGCCATTAGACTGAGCGGCTGCGGCCTTCTCTTGACTGCGCATGGCAAAGGCATCTTGATCGGCCCGGCTGATTTGAAACTCTTCAGCCACGTTTTCTGCGGTTTCCGGCATGGAATCAGTACCAAACTGTTTCGCCATGGCCTTGTTGATGAAGCGCCAGCCAATTGTGGTATCGAAGATGTCGGCGTTGCGCGAAAAGGCGCTATCGGCTTTACCCATCACAAAAGGCGCACGCGACATGGATTCGACACCCCCAGCAACAATCATCTCCGCATCGCCTGCTTTGATGGCACGGGCGCCCATGGCCACAGCGTCCAGTCCCGACCCGCATAGACGGTTGATCGTTGTCCCGGGCACATCCTCTCCATAGCCAGCAAGGAGGCCGCCCATCCGCGCGACGTTGCGATTGTCTTCCCCAGCCTGGTTGGCGCACCCCATGATGACGTCGTCCAACTGACTGAAATCTACGCCGCCATTGCGGGCCTTAAGGGCACCCATAGCATGCGCCAATAAGTCGTCCGTCCGCACCTGCGCGAGGGCTCCACCATAGCGGCCAATCGGGGTGCGAATAGCGTCGCAAATATAGGCGTGAGTCATTTTGAAGGTCCTTTTCGATGGGAAGCCGTTGGAGGTCTAGGCGCGATGGATGGTCTGATCAATCATTTCGGCAGGTTGCTTGTAGTGTCCCAAAGCGCGGCCCAGCACCACCAAAGCGGCGCAATGGAATTCCACGTTATAATTCGCTGACCGATCGGTCATGTAATTAGGGTTTAGTAGAAGAAGCAGCGAAACGAAAGCGGAAACGTGGCTTCAGGCCAATTTACGATATTGACAATCATTCGCATTTCTTTACAGTAGATAAATCGGGTGCGAATACGGGAGCAAAGGATGCAAACGCAAATAGGGGCTTTGTGGCGTGGCCTGCCTTATACTGACCTGACAGCGTCGGAGCGCCTGTTCCTTTATTTGCTGCGCAGCCATGTTAAAGCACGCACAGGCACAGCGTGTGGGCCAGCGCAAATCCCGCCCGCACTGTGCGCTTTTGTGGATAGCTTTTGGGCCTGTTTGTCTGATGGACTGCTGATAGCCCCTATCCACTGCCGCTGCCCCCTGCAGCTTTATGAACAAAATTTGATCAATCTGCTGCGTGCGCATCTGAAAGGCGACTTTGAAGCGTTCACTATGGAAGTTCAGGATTTGCTTCCAGCTGAAGTCATTGAGCGGTTGTGGCGCCTCGCGCCAACCGTCGAAGACGAGGTGACCGCTGAGCTTAATATGCTCTAGTACAGGTCTGGCTTCTTACCTCCCGCTCGGACGACTATCTCCGCCGCAACTCTTGGTTCGAAACCCAAGAATATTATACAATTAAAAGTGGTTAGGAAGGTTATGCCTGCGCGCCTCTAGGGCGGACAGACTGAGCCTTGTGCAGCGGGAAACCGCTATAAATAATGTAAAATCAATGCATCGGTGTATATTGACTGGACGTCTCATACAAAAGGCATAGGTATTTCCGGGTGAGCAAGCCCATCGGCTTAACATAGGTCATCGCCCCATGCTCGATGTCATGCTGATTGACGATAACAAGACCGAAGCGGTGTTTTGGCGGCATATGCAAAACCGCTATTACGCTGACAAGTTGTCGGTTCGCTGGTTTGGAAAAGTCGAAAGCGCGTTAGAGCATCTCAAATCAAGCACGCCTGATGTGATTGTGCTCGATGATAAAATTCCGCCCCACGACAGCTCACAATTCGCCTTGGACCAAATCAAGGCGATGGGTTTCCCTGGTAAAGTGGTGGTGTGGTCGAATCGAGAGTCGAGCGAAATCCGCAATCGGCTGCGTGATCATGTAGACGTGCCGGTCGTCTCAAAAGGAGACTATCTGGGGCGCCATCTACGCAAGTTCATCGAGCCGCTTTTAGAAGACAGCGCGGCGGTATCAGAAGCTTAGCCGCCAAACTAACCACGGTCCGTCGCAGGTCTTCGCAAACCGACTAATTTCCAGTGCACACGGGCATCCCACAGCCCACTATATGTAAATACTACGACGCTTCCATATCTTTTGTGGAGCTGTAGATGACGTCTAAGCCTAACAGGCTGAGCGCTGCCGCGTTTAACATGGTGAGGCGGCTAGTCATCAGCCTCATCATCCGCAGGCTTGGGACTTTTGCGATAGACGCCAAGCGCATATTCTGGGTCGACTTTCTCGACCTTTTCGGGGTCAGGCTTGGATTTGCCTTTACGCGGCTGTTTATGGTCCTGCGTCAGCTCAGCGACATAGCCTTTTTGCTCGATGCCGGCTTTGCGCATGGCGACGCCAGTTAAGCAGGCGTGGACGAGAAAGTTGCCGTTTAAAACCGTGCGATAGGACGAATCAAGCAGCGGTGCAATTTCCACAATCTCAAAGCCCACCAGGTCGTTTTCCCCACAAAGGCGCCGGACGATAGGGATGGCTTCGCGCATGGTCATCCCCCCAGGGACGGGTGTACCAGTACCTGGCATGTAGGCGGGGTCAAGGGCATCGACGTCAAAGGAGATGTAGAGCTTTTTTCCTCCGCCGCGGGCTTCATTGAGGGCGTCTTCCATCACCGTGTCCCAGCCGCGTTCGACGATCTCCGGCATGGTGTGGTAGCGCACGCCATTGTCGCGCATCCATTCAAAGCCATCAGCGCTTGGCCAAGGCCCGCGCAGACCCACTTGCACATAGTTCTCGCCCTTCACGTGGCCTTCTTTTACGGCGCGGTAGACGGGCTGACCATGGGTGATGAAATGCGCGCTGCCTTTGCCCGCATCGAAATGCGCATCAAAGTGAACAACGCCAAAGCTGCCTTTGCCATGTACATCGGCAAGTGCTGCGATATTGGCGTATTCAAGGCTATGATCGCCGCCCACAATGAAGGGCAGTGCGCCTGTTTTAGAAATCTCCGCCACCCGCTCGCGCACATGGCCCATGGTGCGTTCGGTGCTCCAATTGTCGACAGCAATATTGCCGTAGTCGACGATATTGAGCTCTTCAGACGGGTCGACCATGGTGTACATATCGATACCGGCCATGCCGTAGGTCATGCGCATATAGTCCGGCGCGTGTTTCGCGCCGCGCATGCCAGAGCCCATGTCGAGCGGTGCGCCAACAATGGCTACATCCACTTTGCCGGCAATCAAATCCTCGGGATATATCGCCACCGGCGCGTCAGCGAACGTCCTGATGCCAGTGCGCCGTGTCGTCATATAATAACTGAGATGAAATGGCCCTGGTTCCCGCGCGGGGTTCATTGCCTTAGGCCGCATGACTTTCCAGTCGTTAAAATACTCAGTGTCGGTATTGAGTGGAATTGCTGGCAGGTCTTTATCCGGGTTGAACTTTGCGGCTTCTACAACCGTCATCATGCCATCGATATAGGCTTCGACTTGTTCCTTGGTCTTGCCTTCCAACCGGCGGTATAACAGTTCCGGTCGGGCCGCAAAACTAAGCGCCGAATCAGAGGTTAGGAAGTCCTGCTTGTCTTGCGGCAGGTCTGCGACGAGCTCTTGCAGCCAGCCTGGTAGCTCGACGCTGTCCTCTTCTGCAAAGCTCGGTGACAGGCTTAAAGCCCCAAACCATATGGCGAAGGCACTGGCCTTCAGTACCTTCAAGACGCGTGACATGCGCATGGAAAGCCCCCCGACTTCAATTTCCATCGAACGCGATGGTGCACCTGCTGACACAAGGCGTCAATTGCTTGCAGATTTTGCAACAGTGCTCGGACTGACTATGTCCACGGAAAACCGGCCACGCGTTCAACCGTCCAAAACGCGCCAATCGTCCCCGCGCCATATCCTGCAAGCCTTTGTGCTGGCGCTGCGAAATTAATCCGAGTCAAGGCTAACAGCAGCAGGGTCATAGCGCCAACGAACACAAGCTGGCCCACTTCAACACCTATATTGAAGAAGATGAGGCCGGCGACTTGCTCTCCCTCTTGGACGCCCAGATTGCGCAGGGCGCTTGCAAAGCCGAGCCCATGGAGCAGGCCGAACAGACTGACGACGAGCGTTGCGCGGCGCCCGGCCTGTTTCCCGAGAAGAGCTTCTCGGGCCATCAGGGCGATAGAGAAGGCAATGACGGCTTCCATGGGCGGGATAGGCACGGCAATCACGTCAAAAAACGCCAAAGCCAAAGAGATGGAATGGCCAAGGGTAAAGGCCGTGACCAGCCAGATGAGCTGGCGGCCTGATGCAATCAAACACAGGCACAAGACAAAGGCCAGATGGTCCCAACCCATCCAGATATGGATGATGCCTTGCCAGACATAGTAGGTGACGATGTCTTCAAAGCTGCGTGTGATTTCAGCCTCTCCGCCAATGGGCACGTCGGCGCCAGTGCGGGTGCCGGGAAGGGCAGACTGCTGCAAATCGCCATCGACCGAGGTGATGAAGGTGATGCCATCCACGGCCCAGGGTGTTTTGATGACCGCGTCGGCGCTAAACGGGGCGGTGCAGCGCAGGGTATAGCTGTACTGGATGCGTGACCCCATGGCTTGCCATCCATCCGACAGTGTTGTGCAACCCTCTGGCCATATCGGGTCTGCCGTGCTGACAGCAACGTTTGGGACTTGTGCGGTGAAGTTATATTCCAGCGCCGCCTCTAAAGGCGTCAGCCGATAGGTGGCGGCCCTATAAATATCGGCCTGGGCTGGCAGAGCCATCCAGATTAGGGCTATGAGACTAAGGCTGAGGCGCAACATCGATAATCACCTCATAGCGGTCTTTCATGGTCTCTACCGCTGCATCCAGTTTCTCTTGAGCTGCGTCCATCCAGAAGTCTTGTTCCACCTGGTCGCGCACTTCAGCGAAAGGAATCAGTTCTGGCTCATTGGGCGCGTCCATTAAAACAAAATGGACCCCGCGCTCTGTTTCGATGGGGCCAGACCATTGGCCGATAGGCAATGCCAGAGCGGTCTCTAAGAACCGCATGCCAAAGATGCTGCGGACCATACCTTCGCTGTAGCTGCGAAACTCATCGCCCATCCAGTATTCATCGCCAGCAACGCCTTTTCGCTCAGCCAGAGCGGCCCGCACGGCCTCTGGGTCCTCTGGCATTTCTTCAAAAAACACTTGCGCGAAATTCAGCGTCGGCTCGCCGCGATAGTCTTCGATGTTCTCGCCATAATAGTTTACCAAATCCGCCTCGCTGGGACTTGGCATTGGTCCCGCTATGAGGCGCCGCATGGTGTCGATAAGTTGCTTCTTAGTTTGACTGTCGGTGAGGTGGATGCCGCGCTCCAGCGCTTCTCGGAATAGGATTTCGTCGATGATATAGTCGCGCTCTAACAAGGCGATTTGGCCTGCGCTCGCCTTTTGGCCTGTGATGCCTTCAAAAT
>CAKZYD010000190.1 GCA_937884085.1 uncultured Sphingomonadales bacterium
GGGCCGTTGATATTCATTGCATGCCCGGCGGCTATCATACGGAATTTGCCAATGATGACGTCGCCAATGGCGCGTTGTATGATCGCGCAGTCTATATTTATGCTATGGGCCGCATGGGTCCGCTAAACTCCGATATTGGCGACACCACCATTGCCTATCTGAAAGAGAATTTTCCGGACTTAAAGCCACGCCGCATTCTCGATATGGGCTGCACAGTCGGTCACTCGACAGTGCCCTATTGCGATGCTTACCCAGACGCGGAGATCTACGGCATTGACGTTGGCGCGCCAGTGCTGCGCTATGCCCATGCACGCGCGCAATCGCTAGGCAAGCCAATTCACTTCAGTCAGCAGAACGCGGAGGCTACAGATTTTGAAGATGAAAGCTTTGACCTCATCGTCAGCCATATTCTGGTTCATGAGACATCCGGCAAGGCAATCCGAACCATCATGAAAGAAGCGCACCGCTTGCTGCGGCCAGGCGGCGTCATCATCCATGCCGAAACGCCTCCCTATCGGGACCTCGAGCCGTATGACGCGTTCATGCTCGATTGGGATACCCGCAACATAAACGAGCCGTTTTGGGGCGCCAGCCATGAAATCAGGGCGGCTGACATCGCTGCTGAAACAGGTTTTATCGCGGATAAAGCCTTTGAAGGCTATCAACCAAGCGCCTTTGAGGTGGACAAAGCAAAGCGCGCAAAAGTGTTCCAAGGCGGCGACTTTGGCGGTGGCGGCGCCTGGTGGGTTTGGGGCGTGCAAAAGTAACGCAACCGCCAAAAAAGTCAGATGAAACGACAGGGAAGTTTCAAGAATGACGGAAAAAATTGAGCTACAAAAGAAAGCGCGCGGCCAGCGCCCAGAATACTTCGCTGATCCAGCGATCGATAAAGTACTTTCTATCACAATGGCACTGGCTGGCGAAATGGCCGTCATGCGCGACCGGCTCGATACCATAGAGCGCCTTATGGAAGATGGCACACCGGTTACCAGCGAAGCCATAAACAGCTACCAGCCAGATGCCCAGGTGCGCTCCCAGCGCGACGCCTGGCGCGAGACGTTTCTAGACATTGTGCTAAGGCGCATTCATCAAGAGCGCGAAGAACTCGACGGAGAAGCCACCACTGCGAAAACCTACAGCGAGGCCATTGCTCTCGTGGAAAAGGAATAACGATCAGGGTACTGTGAACGGAAACCGAAAACGGTTTATTTAGGTGTAAAAAATACCGAAATATAGACTGTTTAAATCGGGTAAATCCGGGCCTTTTGAAATTCCCAGCAGTCGTGGCATGATACAAAAGTGGTTTGTGCAACGCTACCGGCGTTCGTGAAATAGGTCTTGCCTTAACCTATTGCTGTTCCACCACACTAGGGCCGCCGCACGGGATCTGCACCATCCCAACCATCCGCTGCTTGATGGATCATAGTGAATAGATCTTCAACCTGCGGTGTCATTTCGATGAGCTCAATCATACCGCCCAAATGGTCTGTCATATCGACATAGGCGGCTCTGGCCCCCACATCGACAGCGCCTTCCAGCGCAGCGGCATAGCCTTGTGATTGGAAATGGGCCAGACGGTCATCATATTGGTCTGGTAGACACGAAACTGCCCAGTGGTGGAAGCCCCAGCCTTTTTTTGCGTATTGGTCCTTGTAAACGCTGGGGTTATCGCAGTTCTGCTGAATGAGCTCGAACATCATGCCGCCGGAGCAGCCGAGCGCCAGCGTGATATCCATCGTCGCGTCTTGGCCACGGTATTTCAGCCATTGAAAGCCGAAGTGCTCGAACAGAAACCAAGGGCCGATCTTAAAAAGTTCAGAATAAACAGGCATCGCCGATTCAATGACTTAGCAAATATCAGCGATTTGGATGATGCCGTCGAGCGGCTGACCCCAGTTCAGTTTCATCTGGTTATCTCCTTAATTCACAAGGCTGAAGCCGCCATCAACGGCGATGTTTTGACCAGTCACATAGCGAGCCATATCCGAGGATAAATACGCCACCGTTTCGGCTATATCGCGTGGTTCTTGAAAGGCTTTCAGTGGGATTGTCTGGCGAAAACTCTCTGCCACCTCCTCTGCCGCAATGCCTTGTTCTAAGGCCCAACGGCCAAAAAGGTCATTCAGCATGGGCGTGCGAATTTGCCCCGGATAAACGGCATTGGCGCGAATAGCATAGCCTTGCTGCGCAGCATGGAGCGCGACCGTGCGCGTGAGGTGGGCAACAGCAGCTTTTGATGCGCCGTAGGCTGTGATGAAGGGCGTGGGCACAAGCGCGGCGACAGAGGCGAGATTAGTAATCGCGCCCCCGCCTGACGCGGCCATAAGAGCCATAGCGTGTTTGCACCCCAAAAAGGTGCCGCGTGCATTGACGCTGAAGATTGCCTCCCAGTCCTCTAGCGGCGTGCCTTCAGGATCCTTTGGCGCATCCGGTGCACCTTCGATGCCAGCATTGTTGACCAGGATGTGCAGCGCGCCTGTATCCGCCTTCACATCGTCCAAGACAGTCTGCCAGCTGGCCTCATCTGACACGTCATGGGCCAAGAGGCCCTGTCCAGGTTTGATATCACTTCTGAACACATGCGCGCCGCGATCGGCTAAACAGTCTGCAATGGCCGCGCCCAGGCCCTGCGCTGCCCCTGTCACTAACGCCGATTTGCCACTAAGATCCATAATCTGACAGTCCTGCTCAGAAATGCGCTGAGGGCGGGCCCGCGAGCTGCGCGCCATCAACAAGAAGCGCTGAGCCAGACATCATTGCAGCGCGATCGGATGCAGCGAAAACGACCGCATTTGCAACGTCATCGGCTGCTGCCACACGGCCCATGGGGACCAACTTCGCCATGCCAGCTGTAAGATCAGTGCGACTTATGCCGCCCGCGTCCGCCACGGGATCAAGCATTTCCGTATCGACATAGGTGGGATGAATGGAAAGGCAGCGGACCGGATATCCTTTTTCGGCGCAATGCATGGCAACTGATTTGGTCAGCGTGGTCACCCCGCCCTTACTGGCACAATACCCGGCAATATCGCTGGGGCCCACCAGCCCACCGATGGAAGACATGTTGACGATGGCGCCGCGTCCACCGCTGGTGACGATTGTTTTCAGGCCGTGTTTACAGCCAAGCATAGTACCAGTGAGATTAACGGCAATCATGGCGTTCCAATCGTCCATGTCCGTATCTTCAATGCTGCCGCCGCGGCCAATGCCGGCTATATTGGCCACAATATCCAGTCGACCAAGCGCCTCGACAATATGGGCGCAGGCCTGCACCCACATGCGTTCATCGCTCACATCGAGCGTGATGGGAAAAGCGGCTTCACCAATAGCGTTTGCAGTTTTTGCTGCCCCACCCTCATCCAGATCAGCGACAATAACGCCGGCCCCTTCCCCTGCCATCATATGGCAAGTCGCGCGCCCAACGCCGGAGGCGCCTCCCGTCACCAGCGCAATTTTTCGCTTTAGCAGCATAGCGTTCGATACTGCGATTAGAAGTTGATGCGGACACTGCCGCCGATCCAGCGCGGCGGCGAATAGACTTGCTCCACCAGTCCATTGCCAGGAAATGTGATGTCAAAAGCGTATTGCAGCCGCTCGGCATTAAACAGATTGCGGGAAAAGACGGCAGCAGACCAACGACCGCTCTCGGCGGCAAAACTGAGCCGCCCATTTACAACCCAATGATCACCTGCTCGCGTGACTGGCGCATTGTTAAGCTGGCTGAAATACTCACCAACGAAGGCGCCATCAAAACCGAGACGAACCGTTCCCGCATCAATGTCGATGGATTTGCCCGCAACGAAGTTAAAAGTGAATTCCGGGGCCTGCGGTGCATCCAAGTCAAACACCTGTCCGTTGATTGGCACGTCTGACACCTTGGTGTTGTTATAAGTGCCGCCTAAGGCCAGATCGATGCCATAGCCAGGGTTTGCGCTGAGCTCGACATCTAAGCCATAAATTCTGGCGTCGGTGTTAAATAGTATAAAGCTGGTGCCGCGCTGATCGAACGCCTGATAGTCGTTGTAATCGTAATAGTAGGCGGCCACATTCAAGCGGGCATTGTCGTCTAGGAAGTCAAGCTTAGAGCCGGCTTCATAGGCATTGATCGTCTCGCCATCAAAGCGAACCCCATCAACCGGCGCCGCACCAGCAAAGCCAGCATTGTAGCTGAACGCCTTATAGCCACGGTTGTAGCTGGCATAGATCAGCCAGTCCTCATTGACTTTATAGTCAAGTTGCAGCCGTGCGGAGACACCGCCTTCAGAGAATTCGTCCACGATAAGCCCCGCACCAGCTAAAGTGTCTGGCGGGAATGCGGGCGGGCAGGCAGGGGCTTCTGCAATCAAGCTCTCACAGCTATTGAGATACATGTAATCCTTGCTATCGCGAGTGTAGCGAATACCGCCTGTAACTGTGAGTTGCTCGGTCAAATCATATTCCGCCTGGGCAAAAATGGACCAGGACGATGTATTCAGGCTGTAATTGGCCGATTGATTGAGACCGACTGGCACCGTCAGCAAAAATGCAGGCGCACCGAGAATCTGGTTAAAGTTACCAAGATTGTTGATTTGGAAATATTGGAAATAATCACCGTTGATATCGAGATAGAAGAACCCGCCGGTGACGCGAAGCTGATCATAATCAGCGTTTACGCGAACCTCTTGTGTGAAGGTTTCCTGCTCTGCCGATTGCCGAAAAATAGTCAAATCGAACGGCGTTAGATCATTGTCCTCCTCATAGTCATTTT
This sequence comes from uncultured Sphingomonadales bacterium, assembly GCA_937884085.1. Taxonomy (GTDB): domain Bacteria; phylum Pseudomonadota; class Alphaproteobacteria; order Sphingomonadales; family CAKZYD01; genus CAKZYD01. The sequence continues at coordinate 4,748 of CAKZYD010000190.1, forward strand.
CAAAATCGGAATAGGCCGTGATGGACGTGAATGTGAAGTTGCCGATCTCGTATTGAATGTCTGCAAAAACCGTCCAGTCCTTGCGGATGAAGCGGCCGTCAAAGTCAAATTCACCGGTAAAAACGCTGCCATCGGCGTCGATATAACCGGTGTCTGTCGGGCCAGGGAACGGTTGGCGAAATTGGCCGAGTGTATCTTCGCCGACGAAGCCACCCACGGGAAAGCCACC
>CAKZYD010000191.1 GCA_937884085.1 uncultured Sphingomonadales bacterium
TCACCCCACACCTTTTGCGGTGCATGACGACAAGGCCTATGAGACCCATGTCGCCTGGGGGCTCTATGAAGCGGCCCGCGTGACTGGACGAGAGGATTGGGCCGCCGCAGCGACCCGCCAGGTGGATTGGGCGTTGACCCATCAACGCGAAAACGGCTGGATGGACCAGTGTTGCCTGTCAGACAAAACGCAGCCGCTTACCCATACCCTAGGCTATGCGCTGCGCGGCATTGTTGAGGCTTGGCACTACACGCAGGAAGACCGCGTCTTGGCTGCGGCGCTTAGACTGGCAGAAGGGCTGCGCGGCGGATTGGAAAGCGATGGCCGCTTGCCCGGCGCGTTTGACGCGGCCTGGCGTCCTGCCGCCAAATGGAGTTGCCTCACTGGAAGTGTGCAAATCGCGCATTCCTGGTTCCTCCTCTTTAAGGCGACTGGCGATACGGCTTGGCAGGACGCGGGCCAGCGGGCCAATGCCTGGGTAAGGCGCACCATCGTGATGGATGGCGACGCCCATGTCTCCGGCGCGGTGAAAGGTTCCTACCCGGTCGATGGCGACTATTGCCGCTTTGAGTTTCCCAACTGGGCGGCGAAGTTTCTCATCGATTCCTGCCAAATCGAGTTGGACTGCGCTGGTTCATGAGCGCGCCCATCTTCCTATACGGCTTCGCACGGTCGGGCACCACGCTGCTGACAATGATGCTAGACAGCCACGCGGAACTGTCCGTTCCCCTTTCGGTCACTGGCCTATGGTATCGCACCATTGCGGCAAGCGCGCAGGATGTCGATGCGCTGGTAGACGCCTTGCTTGGCCATGAGCGCATTCGCCTATGGAAAGCGGACCTCAATCGAGACGCCATTCTGGCCGCCATAAGGCCCGGCCATATCGAAGATATCATCCCGGCCTTTCATGCTGCAAAAGCCCAGGCCGATGGCAAACCGCGCTGGGCCAATATGGACATCGCCAGCATCGACCATGTGGAAGAGCTGGCGACGTGGTTCCCGGACGCTCGCTTTGTGCATATCGTGCGCGACGTGCGGGACGTCGCCTTGTCTCACCAGGACTATGCCTTCAGCGAAGGCAACTACCTGGAAATCGCGCAGAGCTGGTCAGCCCTAGTCGGCGCAGCGGAGCGGATTGGAAGCCTGCTTGGAGAACGTCATCTCACCATTCATTTTGAAGACTTGGTAGAGGCAAGCGAAGCGACGCTCAAGACCATTTGCGATCACGTTGAGCTCGAATACGATGCAACGATGTTGGCCTACGGAGCCAAGGTGGGCCAAAAAATACCCAACGAGCGCCGAGGTTTGTGGCCTGATATTGATAAACCTCCGCAGGCAAATAAAGTCGACCAATGGCGCACACGGCTTAGCAAAGCCCAACGCTATGTGGTTGAAACAAACGCGCGCGAAACTCTGCAGCGCTTTGGCTACGACACGATGGACACACCCACCTTCAGCCTGAGTGGGGAACTCTACGGCTTGATGCAATACGCTTTGCGCGGTCACCGCGGCGCGCGGCTGCGGCGCAAACTTGGGTTGCCGCAAAAAAAGGTGCGTGGCCGCTAAGTCCGCGATATAGCTGGCGCATGCCTCACTTAATTCGAGCGGCCGTCACCGATCCTTCCCGCGGCGTAGGCAGCGACCCCATTTTAGAAGACCTGGTGCTGAGGGCTTTAAAACCAGGCGAAATCCTGGTGGAGATGAAAGCCACGGGGATTTGCCACACGGACTTCTTTGCCGGCAGTTTATCGCCTGGCCCCATGGTCCCAGGCCATGAAGGCGCAGGCGTCATTAGCGCTGTTGGGCCTGATGGGGACAAAACCCGCATCGGCCAGCGTGTTGCGTTGACCTTTGATAGCTGCGGGGAATGCCCTCGCTGCCTGGACGATGATCCAGCTTACTGCCATAGCGCTCTGGAGCTTCAATTTGGGCTGGATAAAAGCTTCAAACGCTCTGGCGGGGACGATGTGTCGGGCGGCTTCTTCAAACAATCAAGCTTTGCTACCTTCGCCATCGCAAGCGACCGCAACACCATCCCAATCGACGATGCCCTGCCCTTTGAATTGGCCGCGCCGCTGGGCTGCGGTGTGCAAACCGGCTATGGCGCCATTACCAATGAGCTGCGCCCAACACATGAGGATAACCTGCTTGTCTTTGGTCTTGGCGCAGTCGGCCTGAGCGCTATCAGCGCTGCTGCCAGCTTAGGCCTAAAAGACATTATCGCCGTCGACCCCATCGCGGAACGGCGCGCCTTGGCACTAGAGTTTGGCGCCCAAAAAGCCTTTTCGCCAGAGGAGGTCAAAGACGGCGCCGTCGCGCCAAAGAGTATGGCCTTCACCCTCGATTGCGCGGGCGTGGAAGCCACCTTTCATGACAGCATCCACCTGCTCGCCCCGCGCGGTACAATGGGCGTGGTTGCGGTCCCGCCGCCGGACAAGCCTATCTCTTTCTCACCGCTCACGCTTTTGGATGGCGGGCGTAAATTGGTCGGTATTGTCGAAGGCGGGAGCGAGCCAAATTCATTCATCCCCGACCTCGGCCGACGCATTCTGGGTGGGACACTGCCGCTAGAGAAAATGATGAAACGCTATGCATTCGAAGATTTTGCGACCGCTTGGGACGATGCCAAGCACGGGCGAACGATAAAGCCCGTGCTGATCTTTTAGGCGAGCTCGCAAACCGCCAAGCTGGACTTGATCCAGTATCTCTTAAAATAATTCTCTAGCAGCTGAACGAGATCCTGGATCAAGTCCAGGACTATCGGTTCTTTATTTTGAAGACGTGCGAGCCTTTACCGCCCGCCGCTCTCATTGAGCTGCCGCATCAATGCGCGGGCCTGGTCAACACTGCCAAAGGTTTGGCCATCGCCTAGGATATCCTCAAGCTCACGCTTTGCCTTGGCAACATTGTTATTGGCAAAATACCCATAGGCAAGATGGTAGCGGATTTCCTTGTTCTGCGGCAGGCGCCGGGCCGCCCGTTCAAGCAAATCAACGCCTTGACGCAGGTTGATATTCTCTTTCACCAAAATCCAACCAAGCGTATCAGCAATCATCGGGGAATCGCGGTCAAGCTCATAGGCGCGCTCAGCCACTTCAACCATCCGATTGTCGCCCTTCTGCTGATAAACCCAAGCCATATTGTTCAAGACAGCCGCGTTATTGCCATCAATCGCTAACACATCCTCATAAATCTCTAAAGCAGCATCATAATTGCCGCCCAGCATATGCGTATTGGCAATCGCCATCCGAGTTTCTAGGTCCGACGGGTCGCGCTGCAGCCATTCCTCCAAAATAGCAATCGCCCGCTCCTTGTCGCCCGTGCGCAGGTAGGCGGTATTCAGGTTGACCGCAATTTTCTTGGTCGGCTGGATAGCCCAAGCCGCGTTGTAGGCCTCAATGGCGCGCGCATTGTTATTTGCACCTAAATAGAGGTCGCCGGTGGCGACATCCGCTAGATTGATGGACGGGTACTCCTCGCGCAGATCATCCGCGTATTTGAGCGCACCCTGCAGATTTTGCTGCGAGGATTCCAAGTTAATCATGTCCAGCAAAAGCTGGCGATGGTCGCCCTTGATAACCAAAGCGTCTTTGAATTCACGGCGCGCCCGATCTAGGTCTCCAGCCCGCCAGTAGGCGCGGCCTTTGAGGCGGCGCGCATCTAGGTTTTCCGGCTGCAAATCAATCCAACGGTCAAAACTCTCAATGGCGCGATCATAGTCGCCATTCACCGCATAGGTCTTGGCAAGCAGCTGAACGGTGGTCGGGTTGTCGCCGAAGTCCCGGTCGGCGGTGATGGCTTCATTGAGGGCCCGGTCATTGTCGCCCAGCACCAGATACGCGCTCACCAGCTCCAGTCGCGGCTGCAGAACATCTGGCTGCGCTTCCACAGCGCGAGACAGCCATTCAATGGATTCTTCTACATTGCCTTCAGTGCGCGACAGGGCGGCGAGTTGCAGCATGGTTTTCGCAGATTCGCGGTCTTGCTCCAAGATGCGCAAATACTGGCGCCGCGCCTCATTAAAGCGGCCTTCAACACGGTAAAGCTGTGCCAAGTTGCGGCGAGCTTCATGATATTCTGGGTCTTTTTCTAAGGAGAGCTCGAAGAACTCGCGGGCCTTCTGGGCATCGTTCAAACCGAGATGCGCCGCGCCAACCAAGTTGTAGCCAAGAGCAAGGTCCGGATAGGTTTTCACCAGCTTTGAGGACGTCTCAAGCGAATCTTCATAGCGGCCCTCCCGCAGGTCGATAAGCGAGAGCATCACCAGTGCATTGAGCGAATCTGGCTCGACATCCAGCACGCTTTCCAGCTCTTCCGTGGCTCGGCCGGAATCGCCCAGCGCAATGCGGCTCATAGCCAGCTGCGTGCGCAGATTTGTTTTGTCCGGCGCAGCGGCAACGGCATTTTCAAAGAACGTCATTGCCTCGTCAAACTCGCCCTCTTGGGCTTTTGCGGTGCCGATAAGCGTCAATAGCGCGGCGTCCTCTTGGCCGGACTCAAAGAGGGGCACCAGCATCTTCAGTGCGTCTTCTGAATTCTTTTGGCGCAGATAAGTGGCCCCCAGAACGCGGCGCGCCACAACTGAGTTTGGCAGCGTGTCGACCACAGTTTCCATTTTTTCAATGGCGACGGAATAGTTGCCCAGCTCATAGGCCAGAACACCTTCAAATTGGATTGCGGGCAAATAGCTCCCAAGTGCGCCGCGGGTGCGGTTCATCAGCTCCTGGGCAGCTTCGTATTCACCTGTCCGACCAAGCGTGACCGCGGAAAGATAATGGGCCAGCGGATGTTCTGGAATCTGTTTATAGACAGCGGCGATATCTTCTTCGGCCTCTGCAGCACGGCGTAAGTCAACAAGCGTCGCCGCTCGCTCAAGGCGGGCGTTGATGTTTTTCGGCTCTATATTTGCTGCCTCTGAAAAATACGGTAGCGCATCTTCAAGGCCCACCATAGAGCGGGTCAAATCGCCTTTAACAAGTAACGCGTCCACATTATCAGGCGCGGCGCTCAGCGCCTCATCAACGGTTGCCATGGCGGTCTTGGCTTTGCCAGTCCGCACTTCTGCGCGTGCCCGCTCAACCAAAATAACCGGCGCGCCCGGATAGGCTTCAAGCGCCTTGGTTGATTCTTCAATCGCCGCTTCATAATCGCGCTGACCCATGATGGCTCGGATGCGCTGACGATAAGACAGCAGCCTTTCATCTTCGGGAATTTCGGCAATGTTGAGTTCAGTCAGGGCGCGGTCAAATTGCCGTTGGAGCAGATAAGCGCTGCCCATCTCATAGCGCGTATCATTGATGGTGGCGCCAGCAGCGCGGGCAGCCTCAATCTCCGGCTGCGCTGCGAGACCATTGTTTCCATCCAGATAAATCTTCGCCAGGAAAAGCCTTGCATTCACATTATTCGGATCAGCTTTCAGCGCATTCTTCAGCTCAATTTGTGTCGCCCGCAAATCACCCTTCTCATACTGCTCTTTCGCAGATTCAAGATAGGTGTTGGAACGCTCAATATCCGCAGACCAACTAGGCGAGGCCGTTGAAAGCAGCCCTAAGACAACCGCAAGAGCGGTCAAGGTCGGCTTGATGCTAAAAGATGACACAGGCATAACGGACTTTCCCTACTTTCGGTGAGCGACGAGACACCATCAGCCGCCCATTCCTCTTCTATGAAGGCCTATTCTACAAAGGTGAAAAATTAGGCAACATTGGAACACGCACACGGGGCCTTACATGGCAATTGTGACTTTTTTCGTGACCAGATTGGTTTCGTGACCAGATTGGCTTTAAGTTGCGACCTCTAAGCCGCTTCGTTCGGCTTTATATCATACATTTTGAGAAGGTCATAAAGCGTCGGGCGACTAATCCCCAGCTGCTTGGCCGCTTGCGAAATATTGTTATTGCAGACCGATAAGGCCTTATTGATAGCAACCCGATCGGCCTTCTCGCGGACCCGCTTCAGGTTCAGCTCCTCATCGGCCACTTCCTTGTCCATCAGGTCCATGTCCATGGCGGAGATCCGCTTGCCTTCGGCCATGATGACGGCCCGCTTCACCCGGTTTTCAAGTTCGCGCACATTGCCAGGCCAGCCATGCGCCACCATGGCTTCCAAAGCGTCTGGCGAAAAGCCGGTCACATTGCGCTTCTGCTCTTCCGCAAAGCGATTAACGAAGGCATGCGCGAGCAGCACCACATCGCCTTCCCGCTCCGCCAAAGCTGGAATGTTGATGGTGATTTCCGCTAGCCGGTAATAGAGGTCCTCGCGAAAGGTGCCGTTGGAGATAAGCTCGTCCAGATTCTGGTGGGTAGCACAGACAATGCGCACATCAACCGGGATTTCCTTACGGCCACCGATACGCTCAATCACGCGTTCTTGCAGAAAGCGCAGCAGCTTTACTTGTAGCGGAAAGGGAATGTCACCCACTTCATCCAGGAACAGCGTGCCCTTCTGGGCTTGCTCAATCTTACCGATGGTTTGCTTAACAGCGCCGGTGAATGCGCCTTTTTCATGCCCGAACAGCTCTGACTCAAGCAGGTTTTCGGGAATAGCAGCGCAGTTGATGGCGACAAATGGCTTACCGCGGCGCTGGGAATTATCGTGCAGACCGCGCGCCAGCAGCTCCTTGCCGGTTCCGCTTGCGCCTAGCAGCATCACGGAAGCGTCCGTCGGAGCCACGCGCTCAATCATTGTGCAGACGCGCTGCATTTTCTCGCAGCCGGTT
>CAKZYD010000192.1 GCA_937884085.1 uncultured Sphingomonadales bacterium
CGGGGCGCTGACAGCACTTTTCAATATCACGACTGTCCTCGCGGCGGCGGCCACCGGCCCGCTGGCATCCCGCTATGGTACGAAATGGCTATGGTGGATCATGATCGGCCTGGCGCTTTCCGGCGCATTGCTGTCTGCGGCAGCTGGAACGATGCAATGGATCGCTTCAGGCCGCGCGCTGGCCGGGTTTGGCGGGGGTGGGCTCTTGGCGCTCGGGTTCGTTGCACTTAGAGCCGAGACGACCACAGCGGCTTTTCCAAAGATCTCTGCCATCTCGGGCGCGTTTTGGATCGGGGCTGCCTTCGCCGGTCCGCTGATTGGCGGTCTCTTCGCGGATCTCATAGGATGGCGGCCCGCCTTTGTGCTATTGGGACTGGGGATGCTCCTCTACGGGTTCGGCAATGCACGCATGATCGGAACTGTAAAGACGGAGCGCGTGTCCGAGCCATTTCCAATCCTGTCTTTTGCCTCTTTCGGCATTGGCATCGGGTTGATCAGCTTCGCAGCACAGTTTGATCGAAGCGTTGCCATTGGACTGACCATCGCCGGGCTGGCCGGCCTCACCTCGGCGATCTGGCGCGAAAGATCGCATGTGCCGCGTATGTTTCCTAAGAGCGCCTTCCGCTTTCGTACGATGCAGGGCAGCGCCATAGCTGCAAAAACCGTCCTCGGCGCTAGCTCGATGAGCATTCTTGTCTTCGGCCCCCTAGTGTTGACGCAGGTATATGGGCATAGCGCCACGTTTGCTGGGGCTTTTGTGCTGGTTGAGACCATAGGTTGGTCAGCTGCTTCCTTCGTGATAGTTAGCATCCCGTGGGGAAGGCGCTGGTCCGTGGCCGGTCCCTTCTTGACCCTTGCTGGTCTTGTTGGATGTTATGTCTTCTTGCTCGACGGTCAGCTTGTCTGGGCGGCACTTTCCATCGCGGCCTGTGGGTTCGGTCTGGGCATGATCTGGCCCTACTTAGGCGAGCAGATGGTGGCCGGAGATATCGGCGGCGAGCAAACCAAGACCATGGCGATGGTCTCCAGCGTCGAAACACTGGGATTTGCGATTGGCGGTGCCTTGGTCGGTCTTGTCGGGGCAATGGCTGCCGGTGGTACGGTAGACAGCAGCGTCACCATTCTTGCGGCAGCAAGCGCTGCGATTTTGTTTTCAATGCCGTTTGCACTGTTGGGCGGTGTCGCGGCAATTCAGGCCATAGGTAAAACACCATGACTATCCAACGCATTCCAAGCAGCGCACAGGGGCGCTGTGATGCCAAAGCCCTTAATGGCATGGCATTCGTCGTGGCCTATGATGCTGATGCAGCGAAGGGCATCGAAGCCCAAACGCGAAACACTCTGCACTTTCTTGATGTGAAGCTATCGGAGGTCGGAAGCGGAAAGCATGAACTGCTCGAAGCCACAGTTTTCTTGAGCGACATGTCGATGAAACCAGCCATGGAAAAAGTCTGGTGCGATTGGATCGGGCCAGAAGAAAACTGGCCTCAAAGAGCGTGTGTTGGCGCAGACTTGGGTGATGACGTTACCCTAATTGAGATCACAGCCATCGCAGCGACGTCTGCGTGCTGACATTCAGGCTATGTGCATCAGTGGCAATCATGGACGAGTGACCGGCCATAGCGCATTCGTAAACGACAAGGTCTGGCAGATGTTTCACAAACCAGCGTTTTTTCGTCGCCACCAATGACCGGTTCGACAGCCAAGGATGAGCTAATGCAAAAAATGTGCTGCGCTCGCAAAGGGATGCTGCGTCAGCAATAGCCGCACCTGCAAAAGGCAGGTTTGTCCGCGAACTGTGAGTTGACCCCAGCTCGGATCTTGCGGTCGCAGCGAACGGCGGCTCTGGCAGGCCGCAGCGCAGCGACGCGATCGACGGTTGGATGTCGGCTTTGGGCCGCAAGTAATGTTTGGGACGCTTGAGGCACACTCCTTGTTGGAGCGTTCTGAAGTTTGATTCAGGTATCCCACCATTCAGAAATTACCTCTCTGCGTGTAATTGCGACCAGCGTCCGCTAACTGCCTCTAAAGTTGCATGCTAAACGAGCACCATCACGTCGATGCCTTCGCGCCCGCAAATTTGTCTGGTGCGCTTCCGTCGGCATCCGTACTGTTTTTTCGCGCAACCATGGGAGTTTATATTGTGCGAGAAGTCATTGAGTACCTATTGGACAAGTTCACGGAATGGATTCGTAAGGCGTCAAGTCTCTCGGCGGGAAAGTATGCTGTTATCTATCTGTCGATGATACCAGCTTTTGGCTTGCTCTTCTTATATATCCAAGATGACTTCAAATATTCGACGATTAAATCCGAGACGTCCGTTATTCAAGAAATACAGAACATCGAAGCGGGGATTTTGAACCACGCTGGTAAAGCAATAAATAAAGTCGACAAAGCAATTGATCCTTCGATCAGATTTTATCGCAGGAATGGCGGTGAGTTCGAGATCGTTTTACTGGCTAGATATAACCCTGTGGAGGTAGGCTATTTTGAAGGAAGATTCGGCTTCGAGGAGTTTAAGAAGGTGCCACAAAAAATTATCGAAGAGCCGTTTCTGACTGTCGGAGAATCACTGCTACAGACCACTACGCCACCTGCTAAAATGAACATTTTCGGCAGCTACACGAACGGCAAGAAAGAAGAGGTTCCGTTTCGGTTCTTAATCGATAGAGCAGATTATGAGTATATTGAGTCCGTTGAAAATTTTGGCATTGAGCCTGCTGGCAGAAATAGCGCCGGGCTGGTTCGGATGCTGTATTTGAGCACCGTCACAATAACGACACTTGGGTACGGCGATATTCTGCCCATCACAAACCTTTCTAGAACCTTGGTCGCATTTGAGAGCATTCTGGGCATCGTCGTTATAGGTCTTTTTTTGAACGCTGTTTCAAGACAAGTCTCATTGCGTCCCTTACGCGAGGCAGAAGCCCAGGACGCTGGGCGAGAGGACACAGACATCACCAGAACAGAGTCGCAACATCAACATAAAAGCCTCAAATCAAACGCTGATGGTGCTAAGGACGTTGAAATTGACCAAGCGGAGGTGCCGAACGCAGAGCGGTTACTAGCATGGTTGTCGGAAAACGAACCACCATTCGTGTTTCAGCGAGGCAAAGGCAAGAAATGGCAGGTTGTTGACCCTCGTGACAATACAGTGGTGTCTTCCGGTGAAGATGCACAAAATGCGTTATTGAGATTTTTCAAGATCAGATCATGATGCATTCTGCGTTCTGCAGTTGGTCAGCAACTGTTATCCAAACCACGCACTTCCGGTCACCAAAACACGTCGGCGTAAATGTGCGCGGGATTATCTGCTTTGTTGCTTTCCTGAATACGATTGTAACGGAATAGGTTTTTTTTCTTGCATTTGTTCGCGCAGCTTGTTCTCTTTACGTTCTTATTTGTTCAACATTTTGAGTAAGGAGAAATTTTATGAGTAATGAACAAAAACAAACCAACCCATCCACCAACAACAAGCCCTTCATGCTGGGCTACACCGTCACGCCCATCGGTGATGGGAAAAGATCCGCCTGGAGTAAGATCGCTGCCGCCTGGGCGCATAAAGATGGCGAGGGTTATGCGGTGCGCATGGACGCGCTTCCTGTTGATGGTCGCCTTGTTCTGCGCACCGTCAAAGACGATCAGCAAGACGGCAATGACGTGGTGGCAGACGATCCAGTCGGGCCAACTTAGAGCTTTGCGTAAACTGTGTGGGGAAGAGGCGTGCCGGGAGGTGCGCCTCTTTTCTTTTGTGGTGTTACTTGTCGATCAAAAGATCTTCGAGCGTCGTGCCGCCCGCTAAGGCCTCTTTGACCCAGTTCGGTTGTCGACCACGTCCTGTCCAGGTTTTGGCCGGGTTTTCTGGGTGACTGTATTTGGGTTTTCCCTGCGCCTTCGGAGCAGCACCACCGCGCACCAGCTCATCCAGTGCAAAGCCATGTTTGGCCGCAGCTTCTTTAGCTGCTGCCAGTGCTTCCTTGCGCATACGTTTTTGATAACTGTCGATCGCCTTTGTTGCGTTCTGTTGGATCTCTTTCAGCTCTTCCAGTGAAAGCTTGTCCCAATTGATCTTTGGCATTGTTTGTCCTTCGCTTTTTTGCGCCTTTTATTCAGCCAAGCCCATCAACTCAATCGCAGATTTGTGTCAGTGCAATATGTGAGTGCTCCCATAACTGCTCGCGGTTTCCTTAGGCGCATCCAGCTTTGCCGGACCGGGCTCTATGCAGCAAAGCTGCACCGAACCCCGCATCGGGTTTCGGCCCTTTGGGTAACGATCCACTTGCGCGCATTCTGAGGCGGCAGCGCCGCCACTGTTCCCACTTTATCGGGGACACCGAGAGGCTTTGCCTCTTCTCTCCCCGCAAGAAAAACAGATCGAACAGGCTCTTTCTTTGCCGGTGCCTCCCACCCCGTGCGGGCCGGGTCCCTCCCACAACGAAGAGAGCCTTTCGCCGATTTTTCTTGTCCCCTCCCATCTCCACTCTCGGCGAGGCCAAGGGTTGCAAGCGCAACCCCTGATCCATTTGAGAGGAGACATTCATGACCGTTCAACTCTACGCTCAACCTTACGATATATCCGCCACTGGCTTTTACTTCGATTGCTACGACGACTATGCAAACCGGGCGGCCAAGCTGCGCAATGCGCATGGCGACTCTGTCGAAGAATTTGAAATCCAGTTCATTGATGGCGAGCAGATCGATTGCGCTTTGGCGCAGGCCATTGCAATCGATCAGGTCAATCTCTCGACGTTCTTCAACGCCGTTGAACACTGGGACGAAGACGACAAACTCCGGGTCATTCTAGCCGTAGGCGAATGCGACTATGCTTTTGATGCCGACACGCAGCCTGACGAGTTTGAGGTGGATATCTATCACCTCAACACGATGCGCGATTTGGCGGAGCAGTTTGTTGAAGAGGGTCTTTTTGGCGACATCCCAGAACGGCTGCTCTTCTACATCGATTATGACGCCATCGCCCGCGATCTCAGCGTTGATTACGCGCAGGCCACTGTGGCCGGTCAGTCCCTTATTTATCGTTGCGCTTGATCCAAGAGTGCAGCCCCAAGCCGCTCGGCGGAGCGGTTTGAGGGTGCGCTTTTGCATCAAACCTCTAAATCGCGAAAGGAATAAAACCATGACACTTCAATTTATCGATCTCGATCAACTGACCGTCTCCAAGCTCAACGTCCGCAAATACCGCGCCAAAGACTGCGATGATCTTGTCACCAGCATCCGCGCCTTGGGCGTCTTGCAACCCTTGCTCGTGCGTCCCGCAGAAGAGGGATACGAAGTCATCGCAGGCCAGCGCCGTCTCAATGCCTGTCGCGTCCTAGCAGAAGACGGCGAAGCGAGCCCTCTGCCGTGCCTGATCATGGCAGAGGGCGATGATGTCACCGCCATTGAAGCCAGCCTCGCAGAAAATATCGAACGCCTGCCCATGGACGAGGTGGATCAATATAAAGCCTTTGCCAAATTGGTGAGTGAAGGCCGCGATCCAGCTGACATTGCACACAGCTTTGGCATCACCAAACGGATGGTGTCACAGCGTCTGGCACTTGGGCGATTGCACGCACCAATCCTCACGGCCTATCGCAAGGGCGACATCCATGCCCGCGATATCCGCATATTGCCCATGGCGACAACCAAACAGCAAAAAGCATGGTGGGCGCTGGTCAAGGATGATGAGGCCTTTGTTCCGAGCGGTCAGCGTCTAAAGGACTGGCTCTTTGGCGGGGCACATATCCCAACCGGCAACGCGCTTTTTGATGTGGAGACATCGGGGCTGGCGGTTGTCAGCGATCTTTTTGGCGAAGACGCCTATTTTGCCGACGCCGAAGCGTTCTGGGAACAGCAGTCAGAAGCGATCTCACAAACTTGCGCAGATCTCAAAGCGCAGGGCTGGGCGGATGTGTTGGTAATGGATCAAGGCGCATACTTTGCCACATGGGATCACCGCAACACGTCCAAAGCCAATGGCGGCAAGGTCTTTGTCACCTGTTCCCATCAAGGGGAGGTCAGCTTCCACAAAGGCTATCTGACCAATGCCGAGGCCAAGCGCCGCGAGAAAACTGAAAACGGCGAGGCGACACACACCCAACTAGAGCTAACCAAAGCGGGACAAAACTACGTAGATCTGCATCGCCATGCCGCCGTGCGTGCCGATCTTTTGCAGGACAACGGCACAGCGTTGCGCCTGATCGCCGCGCATATGATTGCAGGCTCAGACCTCTGGCAGGTGGATGCTGATCCGCAAAAGGCGGCCAAGCCGGAGATTGCCGACAGTCTTGAAAAGAACAACGGTCATCACGCCTTCGAAGTCGAGCGACAACTCATCGCCGAGATGCTGGGTTTGGATCACACAGACAGCATTCTGAGCCGCCGCGACATATATGCGCCACGTCCAATTCTCGAAGCGCTCATGATCAAGCTAAGCACTCTCAGCGACGAAGATGTCTCGCGCATCCTGACCTTCCTGATGGCTGCAAGTCTGTCGGTGCAAAACCCCCTGATTGACGGCCTTGCAGGCATGATGGGCACCGACATGGCGCAGCACTGGACACCAGAGCAAACATTCTTCGATCTCATCCGCGACAAACAGGTCTTGAACGCGATGGTCGGAGAGCTTGCTGGGGTTAACGTTGCCGCAGCCAACGCAAAAGAAACCGCAAAGACGCAACGCAAAGTCCTCTGCGACTGTCTGAACGGCACGCGAACGCTT
>CAKZYD010000193.1 GCA_937884085.1 uncultured Sphingomonadales bacterium
AGCACTCATCGAATTGCACCCATCAGCTCAACAGCTGGAGATGCATACACAAGACTTATAATTAAAACGTTACCTTCTTAAGGCTTCGTTTACCGCACGCGATAATTTGAACTACAGCAAGATCTCCTGGCAGGCCGGATGGCTCAAAAAACCCGATGGACTTGCCGTCGGTCCATAGGCACCGCATCGAAAAATCGCAACGATATCACCCACCTGCGCCGATGGTAGGTCCACGTCATCGCCTAGTCGGTCCAAGGGGGTGCATAGACAGCCGACGATGTTAACAGTCTCCAAGTCTGTCTCGGCCCTGGAAAAACGATTTGCGAGCGCGACTGGATAGTTCTTTCGAAAGACCTGACCAAAATTCCCGGATACGGCAAGTTGATGATGCAATCCCCCCTCAGTCACGAGAAAGGTCGTACCGCGCGAACGCTTCTTGTCAACAATGCGCGTGAGATAGACACCAGCTTCCGCCACAAAAAACCGGCCCAGCTCCATGACCACCTTTGTCTCTGCGATCTGGTCACGCAGGGCATCCATAGCAGCAGCCAGGGATGCACCGACGGCGTCCACATCAACCGGCTTATCACCAGGAAAATAAGGGACTCCAAGGCCGCCACCAATGTTGAAAATCTTTGCCGGTTTTGGCGCATAACAGGCGCAATCAAGCGCCAGACGCAGAGCATTGCCATGCGCCTCGGATAGGGCTTCAGCGGATAGGCTCTGCGAGCCTGTAAAGATCTGAAATCCTTGGAAATCTAGCGCATCCTTAGGCCAAGATTGCAGTAGCCCTGGAACGTCGACATCATCAATGCCGAAGGGCTTTGCGCCGCCCCCCATGCGCATGCCAGAGCCGCGCAGCTCAAACGGTGGATTGATGCGTATTGCCGCTTTGGCCAAGCGCCCCTTTTGCCGGGCGATTTGGGCGAGCCGGTTTAATTCACCCTCTGACTCCAAGTTAACGCAGCATTCGGCGTCAATTGCTGCAGCGAGTTCGCTATCGCGCTTTCCTGGTCCCGCGAAACTAACCGGAAGGTCCGACTGGGGATGTTGAGACAAGCGCTCTAATTCCCCCGCAGACGCCACGTCAAAACCATCCACTAGGCCAGCCATATGTTCCAGCAAAGGCGCAAACGGATTGGCCTTGATTGCATAATGCAAGCGCAAGTCAGACGGCATACAGGCCCGCAGTCTTGCGACGGTCTGATCAATGAGGCGGCGATCATAGACGAAAACTGGGGCATCAAATCGCGCGGCAATGTCGTCGGCTCTTTCGCCGCCGATGAGCAGCATTCCGTCTTCGTCTGCCGTGTACGGCAAGGCGGCGTGGGTCTTTTCTGCATTTGCCATGCTACACTGCCAATCTTTCGACCACCCACTTTTTAAGGTGCGGGCGATCTATTTTGCCATTTGCACTGCGGGGCAAGGCTTGTCTCAGGAAAATATGCTTGGGCACGGCATAGGCAGGAAGATGTTGTCGACATGCCTCCTGCAGTTTGTGCTCTAGCGCGCTGTCACTTTCTCCTTCGGCGACCAAAATCACCAAAGCCCCCACCGTCTCATCGTCAATGCCGAATGCGGCCACCGCCCCAACACCCTCAACAGACTGGGCCACATCTTCCACTTCTTGCGGACTGAGGCGGTTGCCAAGAACTTTGATCATCTCGTCCAGACGTCCGCAAAAGTGGAGATCGCCGTCTTCGTCGCGCATCATTCTATCGCCCGAAAACACACAGGTCTTTGCAAAGCGCGGGTCGACTTTGTCTTTAAGCGCAGGCGGAAGAGCGCGGTAGCGCTGCGCAGTTTTTTCCGCATTGCCCCAATAGCCCTGCGCAACCAGCGGCCCGGCATGGACAAGTTCGCCAGGCTGCCCGGATGGCGCTTCAAAGCCATTTTCATCCACGACGGCTACCTGTGCAAATGGAATTGGCGTCCCAACAGAGTGCGGCTTGTCGCTGAGCCTATGCGGCGGCATCACCGTTGATCGGAAGGCTTCGGTTAAGCCATACATGGCGAAGACCTCCGCGTTCGGAAACGTTTTCGCCATATTGTGTTGCAAGTCCGTCGAAAGCTTGCCGCCAGAATTGGTGAGATAGCGCAGGCTGTCCCCTGCTCCATCCTTCCAACTGGCGCCTAAGATAAGGTGCCACAGGGGCGGAACCGCGCCAAGGCCAGTCACTGCGTATCTTTGAACCGCTTTCACGACATCACTCGCCAAAAAGAAGTCATGCAGAACCGCCGCGCCCCCCGCCAACCAGGTGGATACCAGTTGGTTGAAACCATAATCGAAGCTGAGAGGTAAAACGGTCAAGACGCGGTCGTCACGGCTCAAAGAGAGGAAATGCGCAACCGACGCCGCCCCTAGAACATTGTTGTGGTGACTAACCATCACCCCTTTCGGTTTTCCGGTGCTTCCGGAGGTATAAAACAGCAATGCAGTATGTTGGGCGTTCAGCGCAGGCAAAGGTTGAGGGTTCTGGCTCGTCTGGCGCGACCCTCGTGTATTGTTCTCGGCGGATCCTGGCGTGAAACTCACCCACTGCGTGCTCTTGTCGACCGTATTCAGTGCAGCAGCCGTATTTGAGGATACAAAACCTGCACGCATCTGACAGTCGGTTGCGATATGGCGAAATTGGTCAGGCTTTAAAGCCGGGTTTAACGGCACCACGATCGCGCCAGCGCGCAGCGCTGCAAACAGAAGAACCAGCGTGGAAGAAGCCTTCCTGACTTCCACACCCAGACGCGCGCCTTGCAAGCCATCGTTATCACCATAATCAGCCATGATGCTGAAAGCACAGTGATCGACGAGGCGGTCGAACTCAGAAAAGGAGAGGACATCGTCCTGCCACAGTATAGCAGGCGCATCTGGCGTTTGCTTAGCGCGCAATCGAACAATGGTATCGATCGGAAATGCAAACCGGTCCGGGTCCGGTGTCTGCTCAGCTTTGTCCCAGCTGAGGCTGAGACCGGCATCATGCCAGTTTGGTTGGCGCAGCAGGTCCATTATAGGACAGCCCTCAAGTCATAGCGCGGCGCCATCGTCGATGACCAACTGATATGGAGTTTTGGCTTAAGCGTACTCAAGGCCACTTCCAAAGCCCCAATTCTAACAATGGCTAGTTTACCGAGCTCGCTGTGCGGTAACCGCTTATGCGCTCGCAAGGAGGCCCTGTTATGGACTTCTATGCGACTGATAGAACGCGCGACACCGCTCTTTGACATGGTCGTTGCAAACCCTTGCCAAAGACGGCTTAAGCTGCGCCCAGCGCGGCGGGCGGGCGGTATGAAGACGCCAAAATCCCAAACAGCATCCGTTGGTAAATCAAATATGGCGCGAAACTCGTCTTCTTCAAAGGTGCCGCGCTTTGACCAAATGGCGCCATCCAAATCGCCTTGAGCCGTGAGCAAAGCGTGACAGCAAGCCCCGCTTTCATAGCGCTGATCTATGACATCCATGGGGGCATCCAGCTGCTCCCTCAATCGATGACCGACCAAAAGCGGTTCAAGAACAAAGGGTTCTTCATGACGGCGGGACGGACCGTGAATTACCTGTTTTAAATCAACGCCCATGATGAGATAAAATCCGCAACGACCAAATTTCAACGCTTTGAGGACGCGCCCAAGCCAATAGAAGCTAACCGCTAGAACACCAACTTCATCGATATCTGACCGCAATGATTTCAAGGTAGCCATGAGCACGCTTAATCGAAACTGACCAATAGACCGTATAGCTGGTGAAGTTCTAAGGGATATACCCTTCCCTAACGCTTTAGGGATTAAGAAAGTGATGTCATAGAGATTTAAGGGCGAGACGAGGGTTGCAAAACATCTCTGCGAAACACAGCTCCGCTGATGAAAGCGTTTCAGAACGCGTCCGCATGGTGCTCGGCGAGACGCTGCAGCTTGGCGCGCGTGCTGAGAGCCTTACATCGGCCTCCCCTTTGCTGGGCCACCTGCCTGAGCTGGATTCTATGGCAGTTGCGTCCGTTCTGGCGGGGCTAGAGGAAGCTTTCGATATCTTCATTGAGGATGATGATATCTCTGCGCAAGACTTTGAAACATTTGGCTCTCTATGCCGGTTCATAAATGAAAAAGTATCTTGATGCCGCGAGAGCTGAGTTAAGGAATCGCCACAAAAACATATTCTTCTTTGGGGCAGGAGACGGCGCGCGCCTGGTTACCAGCCAAGGCCCATGGAAGGACCTGAGCAAGAGCGCTGCTAAAGCGATCATCTTTGTCCAACCGTTTGCAGAAGAAATGAACCGCTGCCGCCGGCTCATCTCCCTGTGCCAACAAGCGTTGAGCGATCAGTCCATCTGTAGTCTCACCCTAGACTATTTCGGAACAGGCGACATCTCCGGAGAACTTGAAGACGCGCGGCTGCAAACTTGGATTGAAGACATCAATACTGCCTGTGACCTGGCGCGGCATAGCGGGGCACAGGAACTTTGCTTAGTCGGTATTCGGTTTGGCGGTCTATTGGCGCAATTGGTGGCGAATAGCCGTTCAGATGTCACATCGATATACTGCGTCCAGCCCCAACAAGACCTATCACGCGCCATGCGGCAGTTTTTGCGCATTGCTTTTGCCTCGTTAGACCCAGCGGATGGGGACGGTCCCGTTGCACCGCTGCCGAGCCCATCAAAGCAACTTGCAGCCGGTGCTACCGTTTGCGTGGGCGGCTATAAGATGACCCCGCATTTGTTCAGAGATTTTGATGAAACGAAGTTGCCATCGCAAATTGAGTGCTCCGTAACGTCTATTTTTGTTGGGTTATCAGCTAGGTACCAAGACAGCGCAGCGACCAAAACAAGTCTTTCGTCCGCTGACCAGCGCATCTTCGAAGACATAGAAGGCCGTGCTCAATTCGCGCGCTCCATGTTAATCAATGACGTTCAGATTTGGCATCAGGGGGTTCCAGAAGAGCCTGGCGCCTTGCCCCAAGCAATTGCCGAGGAAATCGCGGGCGACGCGTCCAATCAAGGGCGTACAAATTTGGCGGAAAGCTATGCAGAAAACAGCTGAAGCCTTCATGATCGATACGCCGAGTGGCCAATTGGCAGCGATTTATCATGCGCCAGCCGGTGCTGCTCGTAAGCCGGCCGTCGGATGCCTTGTTCTCGTGGGCGGGCCACAATACCGGGTCGGCGCCCATCGCCAGTATGTCAACCTGGCAAGACGGCTTTCCCAGAATGGCATTGGTGTCTTGCGCTTTGACTATAACGGCATGGGCGATAGTGACGGCAATCTCCAGCCAATTGAAGACCGAGGCGATAGTATTGAAGCTGCCTCGCAGGCATTGCTTGAGCGGCTGGGCCAAGAGGCAAAAATTTTCCCTTGGGGCCTATGCGAAGGGGCCAGTGCAATCTTCATGCATCATCGCCGTATAGCCAATCTTGCTGGGGCTATTATCGCCAATCCGTGGGTGGGAGATGCTGAAATCGAGGCCCAAGTCCGCTGGAGGCGCTATTACTTCGGCAGATTTAACGCGAAATACCTTCTGCGTCGTTTGCGCGGTGGGCGTTTTCTTGGTCGTAATGTCTTTGAAAACACACTGGGCTTTTTTCGTGGCGCTCAGCTTGAAGAGACCGGGGATGACTATACGCCAGGGCTAGCGCAAATGCCTTCTGGTATGAGGGAATTGCTGGTAAGAAATACACCCGTTCTCTACCTTGCCAGCGCGGAGGATAGAGAAAGCCAAACCTTCGAATATGCCCTAAAATCAAACGAGAAATGGCAGGCTGCATATCCCTCGAAACTCATGATAAGAACCGAGCTTGCTGGCGCAGATCACACATTTTCAAATTCGGACGCAAAAAACGCGGTCGCAGCGCTCACGTTCCGCTTTATTGACACACAGACCAAGCCGATATCTCTATTGTCGCCAGCGTCGGTTAGCGCTTCATAGAGTTGGACTTAACTTTCTCGTCTTTCTCCGCGCGTTCTTCAATCACCGACTTATAGACGACAGCAATAACCAATAGGGTAAGAAGGCCCATAGCGATCGTTGACATTTAAACCTATCCTCGAAGTCGATAATGTGCCTCAGGGTGGACACATAGCGAAATTTCAAGTTCTTAATATACGCTCTTTAACATATGATGGAAGTCGAACTGCGTAGATGTACGGTTCGAGTGGCGACGCATGACCCAGTAAACGGCAGGGACCTTTGTTTTCTTCAATCTTCATCGTAATCGCCATGGGCGTGATGCTGCCAGCAATTCTGATGGCGCCGCATACGTCGATTTTTATCTGGTCGTGGTTTTCCTATATGAACCCACACCGCAACACATGGAGTTTTGCGAAAACGCTTCCCCTGTTGGACGCGGTTGCGGCCTTTACGATGGTTGCCTGGTTGACATCCAAAGAAAGAAAGCTGCCGCCGGCTCACCCAATCGTTGCGGTATTACTGTTCTTCTTTTTGTGGACCTTGGTCACAACGGTTTTTGCGACAAACCAAGACCTCGCATGGGACCGCCTGCTGATCTTCTTCAAGATCATACTGTTCACATTTTTCACGATGATTTTTATCACAACGCCCCAACGCCTTCGCTACCTCATTTACATTATCATCGTCTGTTTGGCGCTCTACAGTCTTCGCGGCGGTATCTTCACGATCTTAAATGGCGGCAAATACATTGTCTTTGGGCCTTCGAAGTCTTTCTTGAGTGACAACATCCAGCTCGCTCTTGCGTTCATTACGGTCGTACCCTTGTGTTTTTGGGCTTATAAGCATGGGGAGCACTTCATAGTCCGAATGCTTGGTGGCTCAATCGGAGCGTTGACCCTCATTTCGGTACTTGGGTCTCATTCTCGTGGGGCGCTTGTTGCCCTTGTCGGCATGGGCGCTTGGATGATCATCATCGGTCGTAGATGGGTTGCAGGGCCGCTATTGGCCCTAGCAGTGCTGGGCGGAGCGACGATCCTGATGCCAGAATCTTGGTTCGAACGAATGAATACCATCGACGAATTCGAGGAAGACGAATCAGCCAATACGCGCCTAAGGATGTGGAAATATACGCTGAATGCGACCAATGCCAGCCCAGTCCTAGGGCATGGCTTTGTATATATTTTCAACAAGACCTTAGCCGGAAAATACATGCCCGGCGGTGGCAAGATTTTTGTCGCTCACTCAAACTACTTCGATACATTGGGTGAGCATGGCTACGTCGGACTGTTTTTGTATCTTCTCTTGTTTTCCTGTGCATTTGTCACGACGTCAGAAATACGAAAACTCACAAAGAAAGTGGAGGGCTATGAATGGGCTTTAGACCTAGCGCAGATGCTACAGTTTTCTTTGGTTGGCTTCGCGCTAGGCGGCGCATTTTTGTCGCTATCCATCTTTGATCTCTACTACCACGTCGTCGCGATGGTGATGATGCTCCATTACATGGTGGCCAAAGAGCTAGCGCCGGAGCAGAAACATGTCGTTCTAAATCAGTTTAAGCTGCGAAGCGGTAGTACGGCTGTACCAGCGGAATAGGCTCTATTTAGCATCTTTGTAAGCGTCTTTGAGCAAAGCGAAAAAGACACTTACGCCGAGACACAGCACGATAATCGCAAAAGGAAGCCCTGCAATAAAGACAGCGTTTTGCAGGCTGCCAAGCGTCCCTGCACCGCCAAGCGTTAGGAGAATGGTTGCGACCAGGCCTTCCAGACTTGCCCAAAAAACGCGTTGAACCTTCGGCGGTTCAAGCTGCCCGCCCGCGGTCAAAATATCCACGACCAACGAGCCAGAATCTGAAGACGTCACAAAGAACACGAACAAGAGACCTAAAGCCAGGGCAGATGAAATCTGCGGCCATGGCAGAACTTCCAGCGTTTGCCAGATCACCAGGTAATCCTTGGCAATTCCCGCGGCATAAGCCGCTGTCTGATTGTCCATCAAATGAAGTGCCGTTTGCCCAAAAGCGCCAAACCAAATCGCCCCCACCAAGGTGGGCACCAAGACTACTGCACAAATGAACGTCCGCACTGTGCGGCCATATGAAATCCGCGCTATAAACAGGCCGACAAAGGGTGCCCAGGCGATCCACCACGCCCAATAAAGCAGTGTCCAATTCCAATAGAAACTTTGGTCGGATCGATCCCACCATCGGCTCAGACGGAGACTATCGGGCACATAATCTGTCAGCGCGCTAGCGAGTGTGGATAGAATGCTACCAAATGGACCGACACAGAGAATGAATAGCAAAAGGACGAACGCCAACAGAACATTTGCCGTGCTTAGGCGCTGAATACCGCGGGTCAGTCCAAGCGCAACAGATCCAATGGCAACCGAGGTCACCACCACGATCAAGGCAATTTGGAGCGCCAGCGTGTTTGACAATCCATATGCGTATTGCAGACCGTTGCTTGCGAGCGTCGCCCCAAAACCAAGCGTCGTTGCCAGGCCAAAAACGGTCGCAATGACAGCGCAGACGTCAATAAGATGTCCGGGCCAGCGCCAGGTATAGTTGCCTAGAATTGGCGCAAAGGCTGACCTTATCGTGAGTGGCAGGCCGCGATTGAATGCAAAATAGGCCAGGGCTAATCCAGTTAAAGCGTATAAAGACCAAGGCGTTAAGCCCCAATGATACAGCGTCGCGGAAAAGGCAAGGCGACGGGCATCCTCCGAATAAGGCGACACACCAAGCGGATTGCCCGCCCAGCCCGAATAATATGCCAGGGGCTCTGCGGTGCCGTAAAACATCATGCCCGTGCCAACGCCAGCAGCGAATAACATCGCGAGCCAAGCAAATATCGAAAACTGCGGTTTTGCCTGCGGCCCGCCAAGACGAATGGTCCCAGCGGGCGAGAGCGCAATGCCGGTGCACAATAAAACCGCTGCAGCGGCCACACTCATGAAGACGAAGCTAAGCTCAGACAGGACAAACTGCTTTGCTTGCGTGAGGGCTGCGCTCACGATTTGAGGTGCAGCCAAAGTCACCGCAATAAACAAAAAAAGCGCAGCCGCGCTCGCCACAAATACGGTGCCCTGGATATGGAGCGTCAATCCAGCGATGTGTATGTCTGTTGTCTGACGGGGATGACTGGTTTCGGCAACCGGCGTGGCAATCGGTCTATCGTGAAGGTCTCTAACAACTATGCTCAAAAAGCGTCTCTGGCTGCTCTATAAACCCACGCAGAGTAGCCATGAACGACGCCCCCACAGCGCCATCAATAGCACGGTGATCGCACGATAGCGCAAGCGCCAATTGGCTTTCAAAGGCGGCCTCTCCGTCGTCAGCCTCAACCAACGCACGCTTGACGCCGCCCACCGCCAGGATAGCGCCCTGCGGTGGATTGATGATGGCATCGAACTGGTCAATGCCAAACATGCCGAGGTTTGACAGGGAGAATGTACCACCCTCAAGGTCTGCATGACCAAGCTTGCCAGCTTGCGCACGCTCAATCAGATCACGCGAAGCGAGCGCGATTTGCTCAATACGCATTTCGTCAACGCCGCGCAGGATGGGGGTTATCAAGCCACTTTGCGTGGCCACCGCAACTGAAATATCCGCATGGTCAAAGCTATGAATTGCCTCCCCATGCACTTGAATATTCACAGCTGGATGCTTCGCCAAAGCCATCCCGCAGGCCTTGAGGAGATAGTCGTTGATAGAGGCTTTTACGCCCAGGACCAGATTGGCTGTCTTGCGTAGCGCCAGCAAGGCTTCGACACTCACCGTCATCCGCAAATAGAAGTGGGGGATGTCCTGTTTGGACTGGGTAAGGCGCCTTGCCACAACCTTGCGGATGCGGTCCATGCGCTGAACCTTTGCCGGGTTTGGACTTGGGCTGAACGGCCCTGCAGCCAAAGCGGGCGCGGCAGGCTTTATGAGCGCCAGCACATCATCTTTGCGAATTCGGCCCTTTGGGCCAGTGCCTTGAACGCCGGCAAGGTCAATCCCGTTGAGCTTGGCCAAACGTTTCGCCAAGGGCGATGCGAAGAAAGCATCTAGCTCAATTGCTAAGTCAGCTGTCCCCTTCAGAACGGGCTGCGCCGCCGGCAGGCTAGCCTGATAGACATCTTGATAGGTGATGCGCCCTGCCCGGCCTGAGCCAATTATGGGGTCTAAGTCGATACCGTGCTCCTGCGCAAATTTGAGCGCTTCTGGGCTTATTGCACGGTTGGTCTGAATGACTGGCGTCTCTTCTGGCGCTTGTGCTTGCGGCGCGGATTTCTTGCCCGCACTTCCTGACGCGTCAGCCGCTTTATAGCCTCCGGCAAAGGCCTCGACATCCTCGTCTGATGCCTCTTCCGGTGCGAAAACACCGAGAAGCGTGCCGACCGCATAGGTGGCGCCCACATCTGCGATGCGCTTACGAAGGACAGAGTCAAATTCCGCTTCGACTTCGTTGGTAATCTTGTCGGTTTCGATGAGACACAAAAGGTCGCCTTTGGAAAAGGCCTGGCCTTCCTCAACCATCCATTCTGAGATGGTCCCTTCGGTCATCTCAATGCCCCATTTGGGCATGGTAAAAGGGCGAATATCTGACATGAGACGCTAGCGCCAATTCAGCGTTTTTTGCACAGCTGCCACAATCTTGTCGGGCGACGGCAAATAGGCACTTTCGAGTTCCCGAGCGAAGGGGATGGGCGTGTGCGGCGGCGTGACTGCTTGCGGCGGGGCTTTCAGGCTGGCGAAAGCAAGCTCCGAGACGAGTGCGCTCACATCGCGGGCAAGGCCGCACCGCGCAGGCGCTTCATCAACCACAACCAGACGACCCGTGACCTCGACAGAGTCGAGAATGGCTTCCTCGTCCATCGGGCTGGTGGTGCGCAAGTCTAGGACATCGCAGCCTATACCCTCCTCCGCCAAACTATCGGCTGCCGCTTCGGCCATGCCCACCATCATACCGGTCGCGACGATGGTGACATCCTCGCCTGCCCGTGAAAGCCGCGCATGCCCGAATGGCACCAAATGCTCCCCATCCGGCACTTCGCCTTCAACGCCGTAAAGCGCTTTATGTTCTAAGAAGATGACCGGATCGTCATCGCGAATGGCTTGCGTAAAGAGCCCTTTCACATCAGCCGGTGTAGAGGGCATGACGACCTTCAGCCCAGGCATTCCTGACAGCATTTGGTGCACCGATTGGCTATGCTGCGCCGCGGCGTTAAAGCCGGCCCCATAGGCCATCCGAATGACGGCAGGGCATTTTGATTTGCCGCCGAACATATAGCGGAACTTGCCGATTTGGTTCCAAATTTGGTCCAAGCTAACACCAATAAAGTCAGCAAACATGAGCTCTGCGACTGGCCGCTTTCCGGCCAAGGCGAGGCCACCTGCCGCGCCGACTATCGCACATTCGGAAATCGGGGTATCAATCACCCGGTCTTTGCCGAATTTATCAAAGAGGCCGACAGAGGTGCCCCAGATGCCGCCAATGGCTTCCGGTCCACCGGCTGTGCCCATACCGCCAACCAAGTCTTCTCCCAGAACCACCACGCTCTCGTCGCGTTCCATCTCCGCATGCAGTGTTTGCAAGACTGCGTCGCGATAAAGCATCGTTGCCATGCTAGCCGCCTCTATTCTCTAAAAATAATCGATGTAAACGTCGCGCTGGACGTCTTCAGGGGTTGGTCTGGGCGCGGCTCGTGAGTCATCGACGGCCTTGTCAATAAGGGCCAGAACCTCCTCATCCACCCCATCGAGCTCATCGGATTTTAAAAGGCTAGCCTCAGTCGCACGCTGCCTAAAAATCTTGATGCAATCGCGTTCCGCCCACAGCCGGTCCAGCTCCCCTTCCCCGCGATAGCGCTGCGGGTCGCCTTCGAAATGGCCGTAAAAGCGTTCAGTGTCGAATTCAACAGCTGCAGGGCCATTGCCGCCACGCACGTGCTCAAGAACATCGCGCATAGTTTCATAGACTTCAAAGAAATCGCAGCCATCCGCGCGCCAGACTTTCATGCCAAAGGCTTCGGCGCGGCTGACGATGTCATTGTTGGTGCCAACGGCGTATTCAAAGCCGGTGTGCTCTGAGTACTTGTTGTTTTCAAAAACGAAGATGGCCGGTGCGTTGGTCACTACCGCCATGTTCATAGCCTCAAAGGTGGTGCCTTGATTACACGCGCCGTCGCCGGAGAAAGCGATGGAGACTTTGCCTTTGCCGTCTAGCTTTGCCGACATCGCGGCCCCAACAGCAATGGGCGCGCCAGCCCCCACGATGCCATTCGCGCCCAGCATGCCGACATCCTTATCGGCGATATGCATGGAGCCGCCCTTTCCGTTACACAGGCCTTCGGTAGAGCCCCAAATCTCTTTCATCATGCCGACAACATCGCAGCCCTTGGCAATGCAGTGCCCATGGCCACGGTGGGTGGAGACAATCATATCTTCATGGTCGAGATGCTCGCACACGCCCACTGCGACCGCTTCCTGGCCGCAGTAAAGGTGCGTGAAGCCAGCGATTTCGCCCTTCATGATCTCATCGTGCAAACGTTCTTCAAAAGCGCGGATGGTGCGCATTTGCCGATAGGCTTGCAAAAGGGCATCACGACTAAGTTGCATGGGGGCACTCCTAATAGGCATGCATCAATTAAGGGCCTTGTGGCAGGTTTGACCTAGCCGCGTCACCCTCATCAAAACACTGGGCTTTTCAAAAATAGAGTGGTTTTGGCTATTGGGCAGGCGCTGAATGTGCGTCTATTGGTCGGTCTAAGGGCCTTAGCATCAAAAGAAGGCCAGCGCCGACGATCATGGCAATGGCTATCACAGTAACGGCCACGTCATAAGAGCCGTTAACATCATAGTCTAAATCCATCAGCGGCGGCGTGATGCCTTGGACGAGAACGATAACACCGTAGGCGACGCCGGAAATGGCTCCATAGTGGCGAACGCCAAAGTAGCGCGAGAGCAGATACGGCAAAACGCCATATTCCGTTCCAAGGCCCAAACCCATGAGTGCCCCAGCTAAAATCAAAACAGGCTGAGCGTCGGAACGCGCTAGTGCAATCAGACCTACCATTGCGGCAACATAGAAAGGCGCTGCAATCCATGGGCGAGGAAAACGGTCTAAGACGAGGCCGATGCCAATCTGCCAGGCGGCGGTAACGGTCGAAAAAGTCACCAGGACTGTCACCGCACGATCCATGGAAATGGCTCTATCAAGCAGCATGGGCACCACATGCGCGAACACCGCCGTCATGCAGCCTGCGCCGAGGCCGACAGCAACTAGCAAAATCCAAAAGGTACGCGTGGCCATGGCCCCCTGCATGGGCATGCCCGTGCCGTGCAACCCCGCCGTGGTAGCGCCGCGCGGCGGATCGCCCAAAATGATAATCAGTGTCGGCAAGCCGACGGCTAAAACTATAAGGGCAACACCGTTGAAGGCGCCCCGCCAGCCGAAGCTTGCGATTAAGGCAGCGACGATGATGGGCGATATGGCAGCCCCGACACCATTGCCAACGCCCCCTGCAAAGCCAAGCGCAAAGCCACGGGTCTCATCAAACCATCCGGCAATCACTTTGGTGAACATCGCGGTGCTGGGAATAGCCGCAGCCGCGCCCATCAAGGCAAATAATCCATAGAAAATGACAGGATTGGCTGGTGAGAGCGAGATGAGCGCCACAGAGGCTGCAAATAAGATGATGCCTGGAATCATGACGCGCCTGGCGCCAAAGCGGTCAATAGCACGCCCGATGATTGGATATGCAATCGCCGCGACAATGGCCAAAACCAGCAAAACGGCAGACACGGCAGACCGGGGCCATGCAAATTCATCCGATATTGGAATCAGGAAGAGGCCGAATACGGTGTACACCATCGGTGTCACGCCGACCATGTTGACGATGGTACAGCCGGCCAAGACCTTGTTTTTCTGCTCCATTGCGCGCGCGTCCTTGCCTCACCCTGGCGCGCATTATGCCGCAATGGACGCTTTTGAGAAGCAGGACATATGCATGAAAACCCAACATTATTGACGCGGTGTCATGAAAGCCCTTTTGATTTTCCCCCATCAGCTTTTTGAAGACCATCCCGGCCTAACGGCAGCGCCAGACAAAGTGGTGCTCATCGAAGACCCTCTGTTCTTTGGCGACCACCAATATCCAGCAACGTTTCACAAGCAAAAACTGTGGCTACATCGCGCCTCCATGGCCCGCTATGCGCAGCGCCTCAAGGCAGACCACACAACCGACCTCATAAAGTTTGCGCCAGGCCAACCCGTTTTGAAGAACACACTTCAAGCGTTGGCATCCGAAAAGGTGACCCACATCCTTTGCTGCGACCCCGTCGATTTTACACTTGAGAAAAGGCTAGACCGGATATGCAGCGCTGCAGGCCTCACGCTAGAGATGCTTGCCTCGCCCCTATTCCTCAACACACGCGAGAAAAACCAAGAGTGGCGCGCCGGTCGGAAGCGTTGGTTCATGGCTGAATTTTACAAAGCGCAGCGCACGCGGCTGGATATTTTGATGGATGGCGATGACCCTGTCGGCGGCCAATGGAGCTTTGATGAAGAGAACCGAAAAAAAGTACCCAAGACCCTCCTGAGCGAAATTCCGCAACTGCGGGAACTATCGCCTGATACCATCGACGAGGACGCAAAAGCGTCCATCGAAGCCGATTTCCCAAACAATTACGGTAGCCTTGAAAGCCTCTATTGGCCAACCAGCCACGCAGGTGCCAAAGCCTGGCTTGATAGCTTCTTAAGGGAACGTTTCGCGCTATTCGGCCCCTATGAGGATGCCATTGTAGAGGGCGAAAGCTTGCTTTGGCACAGCGCCATCACGCCAATGCTCAACATCGGCCTCCTCACCCCTGCGCAATTCGTCAGCGCCGTGAAAGCGCACATCGACAAATATGATGTCCCCATCAACTCTGCCGAAGGTTTCATTCGGCAAGTCATCGGCTGGCGGGAGTTTATGCGCGCCACCTATGAAGATTTGGGCGTCAAAATGCGCACCACCAATCACTGGAACCACACACGCCCCATGCCGGAGACCTTCTGGACGGGCGAGACCGGGATAGCCCCTATTGATGACACCATCCATCGGGTTTTAAAGACAGGCTATTGCCACCATATCGAGCGCCTGATGGTGCTCGGTGGCTTCATGTTCCTGTGCGAGTTCGACCCCGATGATATCTACCGTTGGTTCATGGAGATGTTTGTCGATGCCTATGACTGGGTCATGGTCACCAATGCCTATGCCATGAGCCAAAATGCCGATGGTGGGCTGATCACCACCAAGCCTTATTTCTCTGGCTCGGCCTATGTAAAGAAAATGAGCAACCACCCCAAAGGTGACTGGTGCGATATTTGGGATGGTCTCTATTGGCGCTGGATACTGGGCCATGCCGATGCTCTAGAGAAGAACCCGCGCTGGGCGATGATGGTGTCAATGGCGCGCAAAATGGACCCGGAAAAGCGCGCGAAGCATTTAGATACAGCCTCGGTCTACCTGGGCAGCCTATCCAACCCGAAAGGGGCATGATGGCGCGGGTGCGAAAAGACAGAGCAGAGTTTGAACAAGGCAAGATTTGACGGCCAACGTTTCAAGTCCAGTTTAGACATCAAGAGCACAATCCCGTCACCAAAAGACCAGGCTATGAACGCACCCCCAATAGGCGCTGAAACCAATCAAAGCAGCTATTTAGCAACGCAAATTATCCCGCGCGCCAAGGACCTGGGCGGGTTCGAGGTTCGCCGCGCTTTGCCATCTGCACGTCGGCAGTTGGTTGGCCCGTTCATCTTCTTTGACCAAATGGGTCCCGCCGAATTCATTCACGATGGCGGCATAGATGTGCGCCCTCACCCGCATATTGGCTTAGCAACGGTGACCTATCTCTTCCAAGGCGAGTTCCAACACCGCGACTCCCTTGGCACGAACCAAATGATTTATCCCGGCGAGGTTAATTGGATGATTGCCGGCAAAGGCATCACCCACTCAGAACGCACCAGCGCAGAAACACGTGCTGGACGGCATTCCCTGTACGGCATTCAGACCTGGGTCGCCCTGCCAGAAGATAAAGAAGACATGGACCCCGCCTTCGAGCATCACGGCAGTGAAGCCCTACCCTTTATCGAAGACAATGATAAGTCCGTCCGGCTCATACTGGGCCGCGCCTATGGTGCAACCGCTCCGGTCAGCACCTTTACAAACATGTTCTATGCAGATGCCGTGCTCGCCCCCAACGCTATATTACCAATGCCAGACGACCATGAAGACCGCGGCCTCTATGTTCTCGAAGGCACAGTCAGCATCCATGGAGATGTATTTGAGGCCGGGCAAATGCTGGTCTTCAATCCGGGCGAGCCAATCACCATCACCGCCGGAGAAGCTGGCGCACGGGTGATGCTCCTAGGCGGTGATACCCTAAGCGGGCCGCGCTACATCTCCTGGAATTTCGTCTCCTCCTCAAAGGAGAAAATTCGCGCGGCGGCAGAGGCCTGGCGAGCGAGCGATTGGGAAAAAGGCCCCTTCACACTCCCGCCTGGCGATGCGTCAGAGTTCATTCCAATTCCAGATAAACTGGTTATCTAGCAACAAGAGGCCCCACGCGCACGATGCTATGGCGCAGGCTATGCCAGCTAAGCCAAAAAGAATTCTGTTTGCAATAAACACGCCTGCCAAGCTCGATTTAAGCAAGGCGCGCATTTACGATCGCAGGGTTTTGAACTGGCTATCGCCTGCGCGACGCCAGTCCGAATGCACTCCGTCTGTGGCATGATCAGGAAAATGCATGGCGCCTGTACCTCAGGGCTTATGCCTTGCGTACACCGTTATTTTCTCTCACCTACCGACATTTTTTTGGGAGCACGTTGCAATGCCTAGTGTCTAGCGGCGTGATTTGAGGACAAAGCTCAGTCAGAATCGAAATTCGATTTCACAGACCCTGTATTGTGAAGGCATCAAAACCTGCGTTGTGGGGGACTACGAAATCTCCGCTCGTGCCCCAGAAGCTGCCGAAAGGCAACTCCTCGAGTGTCCAACATACACACCCATTTTAGACGTTCGATCCGTGCGCAGCGATGATCAAGGTCTGCTCCAGTATACCGAGGGTGTCTCACCCAGTGATAGAATACGGTATTCGTTCACCTTAACGGACGCCGCAATGCCAACCTAAGTGCTGACCGTTGGTGCCGTCACATAAACACGAAATCATTTCAGTTCACAAAGAACTGGAGTTTTCCAGCAAACCAGTAAACAAGCTGACGCTATTCAAACACTGCATCGGATGGGCGCGCCGGCGTCGGCGCAGACGAATAATAGACCAGCGCGGATAGGCCGAGCCAAGCCGTGAACATGAGTAAGTAAGGCCAGCGACGGAGCCAAAGCCTGGCAGCCAGCAGCGTCGTTGCCGCGGTGCCAGCTAGGGCCAACAAGACCGACATTGCCGCAACTGTGCCGGTCCCGGTGAGCGCCGTCTGGATTGCAATGCTCGCCCACTGTGCAGGCAGGAGCGCCAAAAACCAATTCGGCAGCACGCCTGGCCAAACGGAGGCTATAAGCAAAACAGATGCCTCGCCGGCAACAACGAATAAGGCCATCAACCATCCTCTATGAGATAAGGTTCTAGCAAACAGAGCGCCGCGTGCGGCGAAACTGAAGCTGGCGATGATCATGGCCAATCCGATTGAGAAAAGGTGCGGCAGCGGCGGCATGCCCAGTGAAAGGGCGAGCACGATTAAGCATGCCGCGTTCAGCAATGCTAAAAGGACGCCGATCCAGAAGTTTCCAATAGCTGCAGCTGCTATGATCCCGACGCCCATCAAGCCCAGGGTGAATATTGGGCCGCTCGCCAAAGCCACTGGTGAAACCGATTGCGAAAGCACCAGCATAGCCAAAATCGGGACGGCAACGCCGGACAGCACCACGGCGCAAGCGGTTGGAAATCTCCAGGCCAGAGGTTGTGTAACCGTCAAAAGCTTCATGGCACAGATACTTACTAAAACATCTGGTCGTGTCGATCAATTCGGCGAGAGATTCAAAGGACCTGAAGCCCATAGGAATGATACGCTGAGAGGGTCAGCATCTATAGTTAGATCCCCAGCTGCTGAATTGTAGATCGA